>NZ_JAKEIP010000069.1 GCF_021474425.1 Streptomyces muensis
GAGCAGCGCCGCGTGCGAGGCGGCACCGTCCCCGAAGGCACTGCGGCCGGTCGCGGCGCAGGCCCGCACCGCGCCCAGCGAGAACCCGCCCCCGGCCGGCCCGCCCCGGGCGCGATACCGGCCGACCCCGACGACAACGTGGTCGCGGTCTTCAGCAGCGCCGTCCGCAAGGGCCGCTGGCGCGCGGGCCGCCGTATCCACGCGTACGCGATCTTCGGCAGCGTGGAGATAGACCTCAGCGAGGCCCTCTTCGAGTACCAGCAGGTCGTGATCCGGGCGATCTCGGTCTTCGGCAACGTCGAGGTCCGTGTCCCGGAGAACGTCTCGCTGCGCGGCGCCGGCGGCGGCGTGCTCGGCAACTTCGAGGTGGACCACCTCGACGCGGAGGACCCGCAGGCACCGGTCGTCCATGTCGACGGCTGGGCGGTGCTGGGCAACATCGAGGGCCGGCCGAAGCGGGGGAAGGTCGTCGCCGACATCCTCGACCGTGTTCAGCGCAAGGTCGACAAGAGTTTGCGCAAGCATCTGGACCGTTGACGGTTGTGAATCGGACCGGCTCCCACCGCACCTTTCGGCCGTTGCGGACGCCCCGGACAAGCGTGCCGAACCCCCTGAGATCCAGCGGTTCGGAACTCCCTGCATAGGCGCGCGCACAGCGGGTAGACCTTGCTGCATCGTCTCTCGCTCGCGAAGCCGTCGTCAGGAGTAGACCGTGCTGCAACCGCCGCATTCGTCCCTGCAGGTAGCTGCCGTTCCGGCCCAGCGGGTGCCAGTGCGAGACAGGGACCAAGACGCCCCATGGCACACGGAAGCCGTGTGCCGCCGCGACGAGGCCGGCCTGTTCTTCGCGCCTTCGAAAGAGCCCACCGCGGCCCGACTCTCCCGCGAGGAGGCGGCCAAGCGGGTCTGTGCCCGCTGCCCCGTCATGGTCGAGTGCCGCGAACACGCCCTCCTTCAACCCGAGCCCTACGGCGTCTGGGGCGGCCTGACCGCGGCGGAACGCCGAGTGGTCCTGGCCAGGCGCCGCCGGCGCGAGATGGAACTGAAGAAGGCGGCGCGGGCGACGACGGACCGCATAGCGCAGGCGGGATAACGAGCAGGCAATTGGGCGCCCCCTCCGCACCGGGGGCGCCCAACGCGTTACACCGCAGCCGCCGACGATCCACAGCCCCGGCTACTGGGCGAACTCTCTACTTCGCGCGGTCGAAATCAATCGCGCTGTACGCCCGCAGCTTGCTCAGCCGGTGCTCGGAGTCGATCCTCCGCACCGTCCCCGACTTCGACCGCATCACGATCGAGTCGGTCGTGGCGTTCTCCGACCGGTAGCGCACGCCTCGCAGCAGCTCCCCGTCGGTGATGCCGGTCGCGACGAAGAACACGTTGTCCCCGGCGACCAGGTCGTCCGTCAGCAGCACCCGGTCCAGGTCGTGGCCGGCGTCGATGGCCCGCTGCCGCTCCTCGTCGTCCTTCGGCCACAGCTTGCCCTGGATCGTGCCGCCCAGGCACTTCACCGCACAGGCCGAGATGATCCCCTCCGGCGTACCGCCGATGCCGAGCAGCATGTCGACGCCGGTGCCCTCGCGCAGGGCGTAGATCGACCCCGCGACATCGCCGTCGGAGATCAGCTTGATGCGCGCACCCGCGTCCCGGATCTCCTTGATGATGCCCTCGTGCCGGGGTCGGTCGAGGATGACGACGGTGACGTCCTCGGGCGTGGACCGCTTCGCCTTGGCGACCCGGCGGATGTTCACGGACACGGGCGCGTCGATGTCGACGAAGTCGGCGGCCTCGGGGCCGGTGACCAGCTTGTCCATGTAGAAGACGGCGGACGGGTCGAACATGGACCCGCGGTCCGCGGCGGCGAGCACGGAGATCGCGTTGGGCATGCCCTTCGCGGTCAGCGTGGTCCCGTCGATCGGGTCGACGGCGATGTCGCACTCCGGCCCGGTCCCGTCGCCGACCCGCTCCCCGTTGAAGAGCATCGGCGCTTCGTCCTTCTCGCCCTCACCGATGACGACGACGCCGTTCATCGACACGGTGTGGACGAGGGTCCGCATGGCGCGCACCGCGGCACCGTCGGCGCCGTTCTTGTCGCCGCGCCCGACCCAGCGGCCCGCGGCCATCGCCGCCGCCTCGGTCACACGGACCAGTTCCAGGGCGAGGTTGCGATCGGGGGCTTCGCTGGGTACTTCGAGCTCGGACGGCAAATGATGATGATTCTCGGTCATCGGAGCGCACCTTTCTGATACGACGACGGCCGGATGAGGGTGACCGCCCTGACTCTATCCCCGGGCGCGCAGAATGAGCAGGGGACCCCACGGATGAGCAGGCCAGGGCACCTGCGACGATAGGGGGCGTGGCAGGTTCGAACGGCAAGCAGAAGTCGGTCCGCAACATGGTCCTCTCCCTGGGAGTGACCGTGCTCGCGGCGGGCGTCATCTATCTCTTCGTCCCCCATGAGGACGGCGCCCCCGACCTCCCGCGGGTCGACTACCGCGTCGAGCTGCTCACGGCCCGCCGCGCGGCGTCGTATCCGGTGCTCGCACCCCAGGGCCTGCCCGAGACCTGGAAGCCGACGTCCGTCCGCTTCAAGGGCGACGACTTCGACGCCTGGCATCTCGGCTTCCACACCTCGGCCGGGGAGTACGTCCAGGTCGAGCAGTCGGCCGAGAAGCCGTCGACGTTCCTGGAGGAGGCCACCCAGGGCGGGCGCGCGACCGACGTCACCGAGGAGATCGGCGACCGGACGTGGACGCGCTACACCGGCGGCCGCTACGACGCGCTGGTGCACCAGGAGAAGGGCGCGACCACGGTGGTGGCGGGCACGGGGTCGTTCGAGCAGCTGACGCAGATGGCGAAGGCGCTGAAGGCGGAGTGAGCTGACGGCGGGCTGACCTGTCCGCGGATGACGAAAGGCCCTCGGCGTGCAGCCGAGGGCCTCTGTCGTGCGGGGGCGGGTCGGGTCAGACCGTGGTGATGACCTGGTCGTACTCCAGGCGCGGGGAGCGCGGGTACCAGGCGTCGGCGCCCGGCTTGCCGATGTTGACGACCATCAGCGGGGTGTGGTCGTCGTCCAGGAACTCCTTGCGGACACCCTCGAAGTCGAAGCCGGTCATCGGGCCGGCGGCAAGACCGGCGGCGCGGACGCCGACGATGAAGTACGCGGCCTGGAGGGCGGCGTTCATCCCGGCGGCGTTCTCACGGGCCGCGCGCTCGCTGAAGAAGACGTCCTTGGCCTGCGGGAACGCCGGGAACAGGGTCGGCAGCTCCTCGTGGAACTCGTTGTCCGCGGACAGGATCGCGACCAGCGGGGCGGTGGCGGTCTTGGCCTGGTTGCCCTCGGCCATGTGCTGCACCAGACGCTCACGGGCCTCGGCGGAGCGGACCAGGGTGATCCGCAGCGGGGTCTGGTTGAAGGCGGTGGGGCCGTACTTGACCAGGTCGTAGATCGCCTGGACCTGCTCCTCGGTCACCGGCTCGTCGGTGAAGGTGTTCGCGGTGCGGGCCTCGCGGAACAGCAGGTCCTGGGCGGCGGGGTCAAGAACGAGAGACATGCGTGAACCTTCTCGGGTTGTGCCTGTGCGTCGTATGGGTAAACGGACCGGGGCCCGCTTACGACACGACAGTACGCGAGACAAGTTCAAAGTTCAACAAAAGGCGGGGTGTGGTGATCTGCTTCACAGCCTGATCAGGTGTGACGACGTGTCGATCCCCAACAGCCGGCTGCGCCTCTAGGACTCGTCCCCGGCGTTCCCCTGCGCGGCCGCCTCCGCCTCGGCCTCCTCGGCGAGGGCGGCGTCCAGCCGGGCCCGGGCCCCGTCCAGCCAGCGCCGGCACACCTTGGCCAGCTCCTCGCCGCGCTCCCAGAGCGCCAGGGACTCTTCCAGCGTCGTACCGCCCGCCTCCAGCCGCCGTACGACCTCGATCAGCTCGTCCCGGGCCTGCTCGTACCCGAGTGCCTCTTCCACCTTGCTGGTCATTCGCCCACCCTATGCATCGCTTCGTGCATCGCTTCGTGCGTCGCTCTGTGCATCGACTCGTACGGAGAACTCACCCTCGGCGACGCGCGCCCGCAGCGCCTCGTCCGCCGTCACCTCGCCCGGGTCGCGGACCACGTGCCCGTCGGCCCGCTGGAGCACCGCATACCCCCGCTTCAGGGTCGCCGCGGGGGAGAGGCCCACCACGCGCGCGTGCGTGTGGGTCAGCTCGGACTCGGCGCGGTCGAGGAGGTGGCCGAGGCAGCGGCGACCGCGGTCGAGGAGCGAGGCCACGTGATCGGCGCGCTCGTCGATCATCCGGTGCGGATCCTCTATCGACGGCCGCGCGAGGGCGTGCGCGAGCCCGCGCTCCTCGCGCTCCACGAAGGCCTCCACGCACCGCCGGGCCCGGTCCCGCAGCATCCGCACCCGCTCGTACTCCTCGCCGACGTCCGGTACGACCTTCTTGGCGGCGTCGGTGGGGGTGGAGGCGCGCAGGTCGGCGACGTGGTCGAGGAGGGGGTTGTCGGGCTCGTGCCCGATCGCGGAGACGACGGGAGTACGGCAGGAGGCGACGGCCCGCACCAGCTGCTCGTCGGAGAAGGGCAGCAGGTCCTCGACGCTGCCGCCGCCGCGGGCGACGATGATCACGTCCACGGCGTCGATCTCGTCGAGCTCCTTCACCGCCTGCACGACCTGCGGCACGGCGTGCACGCCCTGCACGGGGACGTTGCGGACCTCGAAGCGGACGGCGGGCCAGCGGTGGCGGGCGTTCTCCAGGACGTCCCGCTCGGCCGCGGAGGCCCGGCCGCAGACGAGGCCGATGAGCTGCGGAAGGAAGGGCAGCGGCTTCTTCCGCTCGGGCGCGAAGAGCCCCTCGGCGGCGAGTGACTTCTTCAGCATCTCCAGCCGGGCGAGGAGCTCGCCCACGCCGACGGGCTTTATCTCGGTGGCGCGCAGGGAGAGCTGGCCGCGCGGGGCGTACCACTCGGGCTTGGCGAGGACGACGACGCGGGCGCCCTCGCTCACGACGTCGGCGACCGAGTCGAACACCTGGCGGTACGCCGTCACGCTCACGGAGATGTCGTACGACGGGTCGCGCAGCGTCAGGAACACGACGCCGGCGCCCGGGCGCCGCGACAGCTGGGTGATCTGGCCCTCGACCCACACCGCCCCGAGGCGGTCGATCCACCCCCCGATGAGCCGCGACACCTCGCCGACGGGCAGGGGCGATTCGGGAGACGTGTTCACAGCCATGCGCCGAGCGTAACGGCCACCACTGACACCCCGGGCCGTTCGTCGGCTGCGGCCCGGCGGGGGCTGGTCGCGCAGTTCCCCGCGCCCCTTCTGGGGCTCCGCCCCAGACCCCGCTCCTCAAACGCCGGAGGGGCTGGAAATCCGGGCCGGCGCGCATCTTTCAGCCCGTCCGGCGTTTGAGGACGAGGCCCGGAGGGCCGATGGCGGGGGTCTGGGGGCGGAGCCCCCAGGGATGGGACGGGTAGGGGCGGCGGGGCGAGATCATCCGCCTTTGGCGATTCATCCCGTTTTGCTGATTCTTTTCCAGCGTCGCACTCCGCCGTCATGGCTGCGCCCGGAACGTCTTGACCGGTAGGCTTTCCGTGTGATCTTCAAGCGCATCGGAAACGGCCGGCCGTACCCCGACCACGGCCGGGAAAGCACCCGGCAGTGGGCGGACGTCGCGCCGCGCCCGGTCCGCCTCGATCAGCTCGTGACGACCAAGGGTCAGCTCGATCTGGAAACGCTGCTGGCCGAGGACTCGACGTTCTACGGCGACCTCTTCGCGCACGTCGTGAAGTGGCAGGGCGACCTCTACCTGGAGGACGGCCTCCACCGCGCGGTGCGAGCGGCGCTCCAGCAGCGCCAGGTACTGCACGCGCGCGTCCTGGAACTCGACTGATCCCGGGCCGGGCCGGCCGGCCCGGCAGGCCCGGCCACCCGTCGGAGTGTCGGCAGTCGCGGTTGCCCCTTTCGGGTTGGACCGCGCGACCTCGAATGATCATCTAGTAGGCATTGCCGCCCGGGCGCACTACGCTGCGCTCATGAGCATGCTGACTCCCCAGGGCATGGGCGGCCAGTACCGCATCAAGGGGAACAAATACCCACGGATGCGGTCCCGTCGACGGCGCGGCAGGCTCGTCGTCCTCGCCGTCGCCTCCGTCGCCGCGCTCGGCATGGTCGGCTGGGGCACGCTGCAGCTCATCGACGTCTTCACGGGCGGCGGCGGAAAGGCTTCGGCAGCCGGCGCGAAGTCCGACTGCGGGACCAAGGCCACCCCCTCGCCCACCGCGACCGCGGCGCTGCCCAAGCCGGGCGGCATCACCGTCAACGTCTACAACGCCACCACCCGCAGCGGCCTCGCCAAGCAGACCGCGGACGAGCTGAAGAAACGCGGCTTCAAGATCGGTGACGTGGGCAACGCCACCAAGGAGTTCGACAAGAAGGTCAAGGGCACCGCCCTGCTGCTGGGCCCGGCGACCTCCCTGAACACCTCGCTGCCGGTCCTCGCCACCCAGCTCACGACACCGGAGCGCCGCACCGACGCCGCCCGCAAGAACGCGACCGTCGACCTGATCATCGGCGACAGGTTCAAGGAACTGACCAAGAAGCCGGACGCCGACCGGGCCTTGGCCGCCCTGGCCAAGCCGAAGCCGACGCCCACCGGCGAGAAGGCCTGCTGAAACGCCCCTTAAGGGGCGCGGGGAACTGCGCGAGCAACCACGACGCAGGGACAGCCGCCAAACAACCGCACCCCTACGGCGACAAGGCGAACGAACCCGCCCTACTCGGCGGCCCCGTAAAGACGATCCCCCGCGTCCCCCAGCCCGGGAACGATGTACCCGTGCTCGTTCAGATGGTCGTCCACCGCGGCCGTCACCACCGTCACCGGCGTCCCCGCCAGCTCCC
The DNA here is from genome assembly GCF_021474425.1 of Streptomyces muensis. Taxonomy (GTDB): domain Bacteria; phylum Actinomycetota; class Actinomycetes; order Streptomycetales; family Streptomycetaceae; genus Streptomyces; species Streptomyces muensis. The sequence goes on from NZ_JAKEIP010000069.1 coordinate 6,903, forward strand.
GCTCCATCAGCTCGACACCCTCGGGCGCGGCCAGCAGCACCACGGCCGTCACATCGTCCGCGCCGCGCTTGATGAGCTCCTGGATCGCCGCGACCAGCGTGCCGCCCGTGGCGAGCATCGGGTCCAGGACGTACACCTGACGCCCGGAGAGGTCCTCCGGCATGCGCGTGGCGTACGTGGAGGCCTCCAGCGTCTCCTCGTTGCGGATCATGCCCAGGAAGCCCACCTCGGCCGTCGGCAGCAGCCGGACCATGCCGTCCAGCATGCCGAGGCCGGCCCGCAGGATCGGCACCACGAGGGGGCGCGGGTAGGAGAGCTTGACGCCGGTGGTGTCGGTGACCGGGGTCGTGATGTCGACCGCTTCGGTGCGCACGTCCCGCGTGGCCTCGTAGGCGAGCAGGGTGACCAGCTCGTCGGCCAGCCGACGGAAGGTCGCGGAGTCGGTGCGCTGGTCGCGCAGCGTGGTGAGCTTGTGGGCGACCAGGGGGTGGTCGACGACGTGGAGACGCATGTCCACAACAGTAACCGGGCGGAATGGGCCCAGCGCCCTCACACGCGGCAAGCCCTTGGCCATCACTTCACCCTCGCCCTGGCATCAAACCGCCCATCAGGGGGAATGTGGGAGGGACATACCGGGGGTGGTGTGCCCATGCCTGATCGTGAGTTCCCAGCGGACACCGCGCAGGAGGAGGCGGACGCCGCGCGCCGTCGGCGCCGCGCCCAGTTCCTGCGGGAACTCGCCGAGGCCCGCGCCCTGCGGGACCGCGTCCAGCCACGCCGCGCCAAGGCGGCCCGGCTGCGCCACGCCCTGCGCATGCGAACGTTCCGCTGGTAGGCCGGGTCGCAAAGTCCCGGGAAAGATCCCCGCCCTTCGGGGCGGTCGGAACCGTCGGCGTGCGTGGACAGCCACGAAAGCCGCGTACGATCCGCACGTGGCGGCAACGAGTGCGCTGGTGAGTCCTTCACGGACGTGCTCGCGGACCCCCTCGGGCCAACGCGATCAAAACTGCCGGACACAGGGAGCCGAAGACGTCCCCTGAACGCCTTGTTTCTGCCACGATTCCGAGTGGGTGGGCTCGGAGCACAGCTCTCCCCGCCCCCAACCTCCGCCGGGGGGACCCCCAACCGGCACGCCTAAGACCAGTGGGAGAGTCACGGTGTACTTCGCCGCACTGCTCGCGCGCACCGAAGACGGGTGGGAAGCGAGCGACACAGAGCTCGACGATGTGGAGACCCTGTCGGACCTGGCCGACCTGGCCCGTGAAGCCTCGCCCGAGGACGACACGGTGCTCGTGCTCATCGAGCAGGAGGACGCCTGGTTCGGGGTCGTCCGGATCGACGGCGAGGACGACCCTCGCATCTACGTCTCGGACGCCGCCGCCGCTGCCCGCAGCAGCTACGGGGAGATCCTGCTCACCGACGAGCTGCTCGGAAGGGAGCCCGGCGACGACAGCGCCGACCTGGACTCCCTGGACCTCGACGGCACGGAGGAGCCCGACGGCGACTCCGACGACGACGAGGACGGCGGCTCCGCGGAAGCCGTTCCGCACAGCCCCGTCGGCGATACCGAGATCCTCGACGACCTCGGCGTCAGCGAGAAGGAGCTGAAGGCCCTGGACGCCGAGGACGCGCTCGGTGCCATCGCCGAGGCGCTGGGCGCCTCGGAGGTGCTGGAGACCGTCCGCTGACCTCGTCCGACCAGGGGCCGGCGCCCGAGGAGGCGCCGGACCCCGTACGCGACCGCTGGCGGGCCGCGATGCGGCTCGCCCTGGACCAGGCCGAACTGGCCGTCCGGGGCGGCGACGTCCCCGTCGGCGCCGTCGTGCTGTCCGCCGACGGCACGACCGTGCTCGGCGTCGGCCACAACGAGCGCGAGGCGACCGGCGATCCGACCGCGCACGCCGAGGTGCTGGCCATCCGGCGGGCGGCGGCGAAGGTCGGCCAGTGGCGGCTGTCCGGCTGCACGCTCGTCGTCACGCTGGAGCCCTGCACCATGTGCGCGGGCGCGCTCGTGCAGTCCCGGGTGGACCGGGTCGTCTACGGCGCCCGGGACGAGAAGGCCGGCGCGGCGGGCTCCCTCTGGGACGTCGTACGCGACCGGCGGCTCAACCACCGGCCCGAGGTGATCGAGGGCGTGCTCGCCGCGGACTGCGCCCGGATTCTCACCGAGTTCTTCCGGGAACGGTGAGCCGGGGGCCGACCGGGAACGGTGGGCCGAGCCCGGCGAATACCGATTTCAGAGCATGGCCCGGCGTGCTGTAAGGTCTCCCTCGGTAGCGTGTCCGAGCGGCCGAAGGAGCTCGCCTCGAAAGCGAGTGTGGCGCAAGTCACCGAGGGTTCAAATCCCTCCGCTACCGCTCTCCCGAAGGGCCCCGTCGAAAGACGGGGCCCTTCGTGCGATCATGTGCGCTCGTTGGGGCAAATGTGACTGGGGAGGCCGCCGTGGCGGTGAATTCGAAGAAGGCCGCCGTCTATGTCGTCGTGGTCTTCGTGCTCTATGTGATCATCACGGACCCGGAGAAGGCGGGGGACTACGTGACGGTAGGGTTCGAGGGCATATCGGACGCTGCCAAGGCCATCGGCGACTTCATGACGTGGATCGCCAGCGGAGGCGACAGCTAGGGAGTACGCACACATGATCCGCCACCTGGTCCTCTTCAAGCTCAACGAGGGCGTCGAGCGCGACGACCCGCGGGTCGTGGAGGGCGTCGAGGCATTCCGGTCACTGGAGGGCAAGATCCCCGAACTCCGGCACTGGGAGCTCGGCTGGAACATCAGCGACCGCCCCATCGCCTACGACTTCGCGATCAACTCCGCCTTCGAGGACACGGCGGCCCTGCGGACGTACGTGGAACACCCCGAGCACCAGGCGGGCGTCACACTGTGGCGGGAGTTCGCCACCTGGGTGATCGCCGACTACGAATTCTGAGCCCCGGCTCCCCGGATCCATCCGGAACCCCCAGAGCCCTCCGCCGGAACGGCGGGGGCTTTCGCGTGTCTTACGCATCGATCCATTCCCAACACGGGATTATGCGGTACTTGAACACAATGAACTGTCTTGTGATGCTATGACCGCTTTTGACGGATGAGTTGATGGATCACGAGGTGGAGTTGACCGTGCCGGCCAGTACTGCGCCTCAAGCCCCGACCCACGCACCCCAGGAGGACATTCCCGCGTCCCCGCCGCCCCGCAGCCGTGGCGCGGACACCCGGGCCCTGACCCAGGTGCTCTTCGGGGAGCTCAAGGAGTTGAAGCCGGGCACGCCGGAGCACAACCGCGTGCGCGGGGCGCTCATCGAGGCGAACCTCCCGCTCGTGCGCTACGCGGCCGCCCGTTTCCGCTCCCGCAACGAGCCCATGGAGGACGTGATCCAGGTCGGCACCATCGGGCTCATCAACGCCATCGACCGCTTCGACCCGGACCGGGGCGTGCAGTTCCCGACGTTCGCGATGCCGACCGTCGTCGGCGAGATCAAGCGGTACTTCCGGGACAACGTCCGCACCGTCCACGTACCGCGCCGGCTGCACGAGCTGTGGGTCCAGGTCAACAGCGCGACCGAGGACCTCACCACCTCCTTCGGGCGCACCCCCACCACTTCCGAGATCGCCGAGCGGCTGCGCATCACCGAGGACGAGGTGCTGTCCTGCATCGAGGCCGGGCGGTCGTACCACGCCACCTCGCTGGAGGCCGCGCAGGAGGGCGACGGGCTGCCCGGACTGCTGGACCGGCTCGGCTACGAGGACCCCGCCCTGGACGGCGTGGAGCACCGGGACCTCGTACGGCATCTGCTGGTGCAACTCCCCGAACGCGAGCAGAGAATCCTGCTTCTGCGCTACTACAGCAACCTCACCCAGTCGCAGATCAGTGCGGAACTCGGGGTGTCGCAGATGCACGTATCGAGGCTACTCGCGCGTAGCTTCCAGCGACTGCGTTCGGCGAACCGGATCGACGCGTAACCGTAAACAGGAGCGACCGGTCACCGTCCCGAGCGAATCGCTCATCAGGGCAGATCCCGACAGTTCTGCGCCGAAAGACCGTCAGACCCCCTTTATCCAGGGCCGATTCGAGTCTCACATGTCGACATGTCACTACAGCGTGTTGCCGACATGTGACATTCTTCGGGAAGCGCGTTTGCCGCGGCTTCGGCTCCGGTATTCAGGTGAAGGCTGGCGTTCCTCGATCGGAGCGTTCGCCACGACCGTCCCGCGACCCAAAGGGGGTGGCATGTCCGCAGACCAGGGCAGCTCGAAGGTGCTCACGCTCACAAAGAGCGAGTCCGCGCCCGACGCCGTTCTCGACGACGTCACGGCCCTGGAGGCCGTCCCGGCCCCGGCCCTCCCGACGTCGGATTCGATCGACACCCGCACCCTGTCCCGCTCCCTGTTCCTGCGGCTCGCCGCCCTGGACGAGAACAGCCCCGAGCGCGCGTACGTCCGGGACACCCTGATCGAGCTCAACCTCCCGCTGGTGCGCTACGCGGCGGCCCGCTTCCGCTCGCGCAACGAGCCGATGGAGGACATCGTCCAGGTCGGCACCATCGGCCTGATCAAGGCGATCGACCGCTTCGACTGCGAACGGGGCGTGGAGTTCCCGACGTTCGCGATGCCGACGGTCGTGGGCGAGATCAAGCGGTTCTTCCGCGACACGTCCTGGTCGGTGCGCGTCCCGCGCCGGCTCCAGGAGCTTCGGCTGGCCCTCACCAAGGCCAGCGACGAGCTCTCGCAGAAACTGGACCGCTCCCCGACGGTCACCGAACTGGCCACCGTGCTGGGCGTGTCCGAGGAGGACGTCGTCGACGGCCTCGCGGTCGGCAACGCCTACACCGCCTCCTCGCTGGACTCCCCCGCCCCGGAGGACGACGGCGGCGAGGGCTCCCTGGCCGACCGGCTCGGCTACGAGGACACCGCGCTGGAGGGCGTCGAGTACCGCGAGTCCCTCAAGCCGCTGCTGGCCAAACTCCCGCCCCGCGAGCGGCGGATCATCATGCTGCGCTTCTTCGCCAACATGACCCAGTCGCAGATCGGCGAGGAGGTCGGCATCTCCCAGATGCACGTCTCCCGGCTGCTGACCCGGACCCTGGCGCAGCTGCGCGAAGGCCTCATCTCCGACTGATCCCTTCCGCTCCCTTCATATTTGACGGAGTGTCAGCCACCATGGCCGGATGCTTCGTCGGACATGGACGACCTCGACACACGGCCGTCGGTGCGCCCTGATCGGCGCGTCGACGGCCGTCGTCTGCCTGGGCGGGGTACTGGCCGCGTGCGGTGGCGGCGGGAGCGGTGACGGGTACGTCGCGACGGGGGCGGCGGGTGGCCCGCCGAGGGTGTCCGGTACGGCTGCGGCGCCGACCGGCGAGGTGACGTTGGTGCCTCTGGACGAGCCGGAGAGCGGCGGCACCCGTGGCGGCGATGACGGTGACGGCGCGAGCGACTCCCCGGGACGGCAGGGAAGTCAGCGGTCGGCGTCCCCCGCTTCACCCGGAGGAGGTCGCGGCCCGGCCCGACCTCCAGGCGCCTCCGATCCCGCAGCGACCGCGACCGACGCCCCACGGCCGGGAAGCCCACCCGAGCCCCCGGCCTCCTCGACGCCCTCGGCACCCTCTGGCGCCACGAGCCCCTCGGCACCCGCCTCCCCGGCGAAGCTGACCGTGAGCGACCCCGTACGAAAGCCCACGGACCAGCGCTGGTGCGAGAAGGTCACCCTCGGCTTCCACAACTCCGGTGGCACAGCCGTGCGTTCCGGCACCGTCACCTTCGGCACGCACGTCATCGGCGCGCTCGGCATCGACTGGGCGACGGTCGAGTCCACGCGGAAGCTCCCGACGCCGATCGGGGCCGGGGCACGCAAGGAGCAGACCTGGACGGTGTGCGTCGACGCCTGGCGGGTGCCGCTGGGCATGCACATCGAGACGCGGGACGTCACCGTCCGGTGGCAGTAGGGGCCGTACGGTCTACTTGAACGCCAGCCAGGCCACCGCGGCGACGACCGCCACGGCGACGACGACGCCGAGGATCAGGCCGATGCGGGGGCCGGAGGAGGCGGCGGCCTGCTGCTGACGACCGCCCTGCGGGCCCTCGTCGACGAACGCGCGGAACATCTGGGTGCTGCCTGCGGGGTCGTGGTTGCCCTGGGGGCCCTGGGTGTTAGCCATGGCCTGAGACCCTAGCGAACTCGCCCGTTCGGCCCAAGTGGGGGCTCCCGCCCTGCACAGGGGGTCACAGGACCCACCCCACCTGCACATTTACGGTCGCAATACTTGCCTTTGCCAAGTTTTTGCGGCCGTCACCCGGCCGTTTGTTTGCCTGTAGCAACCAACATCTCTATGGTTGCCCTAAGCAACAAATGACGGAGGTGTGATGGCCGAGCAGGCGCAGTACGAAGAGCTGGTACGCCAGTTCAGTGCCTTCGGCGCCGTGAAACGGGAGATCGGAAGGACACTGCCGTCCAACTGTCCCTCCGGTTCAGCCGCCGTACTGACGTTGCTGGACCGCTTCGGAGAGATGCGCATGAGCAAGCTCGCGGAGCTGCTCGCCGTGGACATGTCGGTCACCAGCCGCCATGTCACGCATGTCGCCGAGCGCGGCTGGATCGAGCGGTCCCCCGACCCGGCGGACAAGCGAAGCCGCATCCTCCGCCTCACCCCGGCCGGCGCGGACCGGGTGCGGGAGATGTCCCGGCGGACCACGCAGCTGCTCGCCGAGCGGCTGAGCGACTGGACCGACGACGACGTCGCCGAGCTCACCCGGCTCATGGCCCGGCTGAGGGCCAGCTTCGACGAACAGTCCCCCCGTACACCCGCGACACCCGCGATCACCCAGTAAGAGAAGGAAGCCCATGGCAACGACCACACCAGCCGGTGTGCGGGCTCACGCCAAGCACTCAGGAGGCGCCCACGCCGACGGCGCTCCGATGTCGCACCGGCAGATCATGGAAGCGCTGACCGGGCTGCTGCTCGGCATGTTCGTGGCGATCCTGTCGTCGACGATCGTCTCCAACGCCCTGCCCGACATCATCAAGGACCTCGGCGGCGGCCAGAGCGCCTACACCTGGGTGGTCACCGCGTCGCTGCTGGCGATGACCGCGTCCACCCCACTGTGGGGCAAGCTCGCCGACCTGTTCTCCAAGAAGCTGCTCATACAGCTGGCCCTGGTGATCTTCGTGGCCGGCTCCGCGCTGGCCGGCCTGTCGCAGAACGCCGGGATGCTCATCGCGTTCCGCGCGGTGCAGGGCATCGGCATGGGCGGTCTGTCCTCGCTGGCCCAGATCATCCTGGCCGCGATGATCTCCCCGCGTGAGCGCGGCCGCTACAACGGCTACCTCGGCGCCACCTTCGCCACCGCGATGGTCGGCGGCCCGCTGATCGGCGGCGTCATCACCGACACCGACTGGCTCGGCTGGCGCTGGTGCTTCTACGTCGGCGTGCCCTTCGCCGTCGTCGCCCTGATCGTGCTCCAGCGCACCCTGCACCTCCCGGTCGTCAAGCGGAAGGTCAAGGTCGACTGGGCGGGCGCCTTCTTCATCACCGCCGCGGTCTGCCTGCTGCTGGTCTGGGTGACCTTCGCCGGCGACAAGTACGACTGGCTCTCCTGGCAGACGTACGCGATGACGGGTGGCGCGCTCGCGCTGCTCCTGATCTTCATCTTCGTGGAGACGAAGGCGAGCGAGCCGATCGTCCCGCTGCGCCTGTTCCGTAACCGCACCATCACCCTCGCCTCGCTGGCCTCGCTCTTCGTCGGCATCGCGATGTTCTCGGGCACGATCTTCTTCAGCCAGTACTTCCAGCTGGCGCGGGGCGAGTCGCCGACCATGTCCGGCGTCCTGACCATCCCGATGATCGTCGGCCTGTTCGTCTCCTCGACCGTCTCCGGCCAGGTCATCACCCGCACCGGCCGCTGGAAGGCCTGGCTGCTCGCGGGCGGTGTCCTGGTGACGGCGGGCCTCGGGCTCCTCGGCACGATCCGCTACGACACCGAGTACTGGCACGTCGCGATCTACATGGCCCTGCTGGGACTCGGCGTCGGCATGATGATGCAGAACCTGGTCCTCGCCACGCAGAACCAGGTCGCCCCGACCGACCTGGGCGCCGCGAGCTCGGTCGTGAACTTCTTCCGCTCCCTCGGCGGTGCCATGGGCGTCTCGGCGCTCGGCGCGGTCCTCAGCCACCGCATCACGCACTACGCCGAGGAGGGCCTGACCAAGCTGGGCGTGCAGGGCTCCTCGGGCCACGGCGAGATCCCGGACCTCGACGCGCTGCCGGCCCCCGTCCGCACGGTCATCGAGGGCGCGTACGGCCACGGCGTCGCCGACGTCTTCCTGTACGCCGCGCCGATCGCGTTCCTCGCCCTCCTGTTCGCCCTGTTCATCAAGGAGGTCCCGTTGAAGACGAAGGGCGCCCTGGCGCAGGCCGCCGAGGGCAGCGAGGGCAGTGCGCCCGGGACGCCGGAGCCCGCCGAGGCCGCCGCGCCGGCTGCCGCGGCGGAGCGGGGGGTCCCGAGCTGGGCCGCCGCCACCTCCGACACCGAGGCCGCTCCCGACGGCACCCAGAAGCTCGCCGCCGTCGCCACGGTGGCCCGCCCCGAGGAGGCCACCGGTTCCTCCGGCGGCGTCCCGGTCCGCGGCTTCGTCCGGGGCGCCGAGAGCGCGCCGGTGCCGCGGGCGGCGGTCACGCTGATCTCGCTGGCCGGCCGGCAGCTGGGCCGCTCGGTCGCGCAGGCCGACGGTTCGTACGCGGTCGACGCGCCGGGCGCCGGATCGTACGTCCTGATCGCCTCCGCCGACGGCTTCCAGCCGCAGGCCTCCACGATCGTCGTCAGCGGTGACGAGCCGGTGGCGTACGACATCCTGCTCAGCGGCACCAGCGGACTGAGCGGTGTGGTCCGTACGGCGCAGAGCGGGCTGCCGGTCAAGGACGCGATGGTGATCGTCACCGATGTGCGCGGCGACCTGCTGGCCACGGCGGCCACCGGGGAGCAGGGCGAGTTCGGCTTCGCCGAGCTGGTGCCGGGTGCCGTGACCGTCGCGGTGAACGCCGCCGGCTACCGGCCGCGCGCCCTGCCCGTCGAGATCGGCGGCACCGGTGTCACCCGGATCGAGGTCGACCTGGAGGCGGGCGCCCAGGTCCAGGGCGTCGTACGGGCGCCGCACGGCCCGCTGGCCGACGCGCGCGTGACGCTGGTCGACGCGGCCGGCAACGTCGTGGGCACGGCGACGACCGGGACGGACGGGGCGTACGCCTTCACCGACCTGGACGGCGGCGAGTACACGGTCATCGCGACCGGCTACCCGCCGGTGGCGACGGCGCTGACGGTGACGGGCCGCGGCGCGGACGACCACGACATCGAGCTCGCCCACCCGGGCGAGTAGCACAACCCCGGCCCGTGGTGGGCGGCACGCTCTGAGCGGAGGTGTGTCCGCCCGCCACGGGCCGGCTTCTTTACAGCCAATTTGTAAGTTTTTGCAGGGAGTTGGACGGGATGGGACTGACGGGACTGACCGCGAGGATCCGTACCCGGGACGGATGGGCCGTGTCGCACGCGGTCGTCACGGTGACCGACATGACCGGCACCCAGGTGCTGCGGGCGGAGGCGGACGCGGAGGGGGCCGTACGGGATGTGAATCCCCTGGCCCCGGGGGCGTACACCGTCATCGTCACCGCCGTCGGCTACGCGCCCGCCGCCGCGAGCGCGATCGTCACGGCGAGCGGACGGGCCGAGGTCGGCACGGTGACGCTGGCCCGGCAGGGCGGCACGGAGCTGCCGCCGCCCGGACCGTGGACCATCGACCCGGCGCACTCCAGCGTGGCCGCCGTCGCCCAGCACCTGGGGATCTCCAGTGTTCGGGGCCGTTTCACGCACTTCGCCGGCGCCGTCGAGATCGCGCCGGACGATGTCACCAAGTCCCGCGTGCAGGCGGTGATCCGGGCCGACTCGATCGACACGGGCAACGACATGCGCGACGGCCATCTGAAGTCGCCGGACTTCCTGGACGTGGAGCGGTTCCCCGAGATCACCTACCGCTCGACGGGCGTCACCGCGGCCACGGGCTCCGACCGCTGGACGGTCCACGGCGAGCTGGGCATGCACGGTGTCGTACGGCCCGTGGACCTCGACCTCGCCTACCTCGGCACCGGAGCCGACCCGTGGGGCGGGACCCGGGCGGCGTTCCGGGCGACGACCGAGCTGCATCGGGACGACTTCGCCATGTCGTACAACCAGGTCGTCCAGGCGGGTATCGCGGCTATCGGGACGACGCTGAAGGTGGAACTGGACATCCAGACGGTGCAGGGGGAGCAACTGCCGCAGGCGTGAGGCGGCCAGAAGCCCCCGTGCTGCCGCCCTCTGCTTCCTGTGCTTCCTCTGCTTCCTGTGCTTCCTGACGGCCCGGTCCGGCCGCGTAGGCCAGCGGAGGTGCGATGGCCTGTACGTCCGCGCCCTCACCGACCCACAACCCGATGAACAGCGCGGCGGTGGCCTCCAGGAGTTCCGCGCGTTCCAGACCGCCGGCGGCCACGGGCTCGCAGCCCACGTCCCGCACCAGCTCGCCCACTCGGGCGAGGGCCGTCGCGTCGTCCCCGCAGACCGGCACGGCCAGCGGTCGCCCGTCGAAGACCGGCGGCCGCATGCGCCACACGTCCTCGTGGCAGAGGTTGAAGGCCTTGACCACATGGGCTCCCGGTGCCGCCACGGCCAGTTGCCGCGCGGCCGAGGGGCCTCCCTTCGTCAGCAGCCGGAAGCCCGGCCCGACCGGGTTGGAGCAGTCGAGCAGCACCTTGCCGTCCAGGGCTGCGCGCAGCTCCCCTGCCACGTCCGCTCCCGCCCCGAAGGGCAGCGCGGCCAGCACCACCTCCCGAGCGGACTCGGCCGCCGCGCGCAGACCGGCAGGCCTCGCCCCGCCTCCGACGCGCGCCGCGAGCCGCTCCGCCTTCCGTACGTCCCGTCCTCCGATGATCACCTCGTGCCCGGCCCGCACCCAGTGGGTGGCGAGCGCGTCGGCCATGTTGCCCGTTCCCAGAACACCGATGCGCATCACGCGTCCCCTCTCCGTACCCGCTTCGACCGTTCACACCGACGCTAGAAGGCCGTTCAGGCACCATTTGGTACGTGACCACCGACGCCTTCCTCGCCGACTGCCGCGCCCGCCTCGCCTTCGACCTGCTCTCCAACACCTGGAACGCCGTGGTGCTCTGGGCCCTGCGCGACGGCCCGAGGCGCCCGGTCGAACTGCGGCAGCGGATCGGGGGCATCAGCTCCAAGGTCCTCACCGAGACCCTGCGGCGGCTGCAGTTCAACGGACTCGTCGAGCGGCGGACACACGCCGACACACCGTCACGCGCCGAGTACCGGCTCACCGCACTGGGCCGGACCTTGCTCGGCCCCATCGACACCGTCGGCGCCTGGGCCTTCGAGTACGGCGACGAGGTCATGGCCGCCCAGGAAGCCGCGTCCGAGCGGGACGCCCCTCAGGCCGAGCCGGGCTCCCTGCCCCTAGGCTGAGTTCATGGCACCGAACATCGCTACGAACACCCGTGTATCGCTCGAAGAGCTGCTGGACTTCGTACGGCCCCGTCATCGCGCCCTGCTGCTGACCCGGCGTGCCGACGGCAGCCCGCAGGCCTCGCCGTTGACCTGCGGCGTCGACGACTCGGGGCGGATCGTGGTCTCCACCTATCCCGAACGGGCCAAGACCCGGAACGCCAAGCGGGATCCCCGGGTGAGCGTCCTGGTCCTCAGCGACGACTGGAACGGACCGTGGGTGCAGATCGACGGTTCCGCCGAGGTGATCGACTCACCGGATTCCGTGGAGCCGCTCGTGGAGTACTTCCGGAACATCTCGGGGGAGCATCCGGACTGGGACGAGTACCGGGAGGCGATGGTGAAGCAGGGGAAGTCGATTATTCGGGTCACGCCGGAGAAGTGGGGGCCGGTGGCGACGGGTGGGTTTCCGGCGCGGCTTGCTCCGCAAGGGTGAGCCGGTTCGCCTAGGAGCTCGGGGTGTGCGGATCCTGCGCGGCTGCTGGTTCGTTGTGGCTGGTCGCGCCCACGCGGCGGAGCCGCATATAGATACAGCCCCGCGCCCCTAGGGGCGTTGCTCGCGCCCCCTCTTTTCAACCATCGCCTCAATGCCCGCCACCAGCAGGTCCAGGGCGAACTCGAAGTCCCTCTCCCACATTTCCTCGACCGTGTTGCCGCCCCTGGCCGCCATCAGTTCCGCGGAGTCCTGGACGATGTCGGCCGTGTCGGGGGCCTGGGTGACCGTGGTCATGGCGTGTTGGAAGTAGTCGTCCGGGGTCATTCCGAAGGCGGCGCTGCGGGTGATGAAGTGGCCCTCCATCGTGCCGAAGCCGTAGACGAACTGGAAGACGGCGGAGATGGCGGCCACCAGGCCGTGTGCGGGGAGGCCGGTCCTGCGGATGACGCGCTGGACGAGGCGGGAGAACTCGAGGCTGTTGGGTCCGATGTTGACGTAGGTGCCGATCAGCGGCGACAGCCACGGGTGGCGGACCAGGAGGTCACGGTATCCGCGGGCCAGTCCGCGCAGTTGGTCGCGCCAGTCCTCGTCCGTCTCCGGGTCGGGCAGCGTCAGTTCGCCGAACGCGGCGTCCAGGGCGAGTTCGAGGAGGTCGTCCTTGGTGTCGACGTACCAGTACACGGACATCGCGGTCACGTTCAGCTCGGCGGCGAGCCTGCGCATGGAGAACTTGGCCAGCCCTTCGGCGTCCAGCAGCCGGACGGTGGCCGCCGTGATCCGTTCCCGGTCGAGCCCGGAGGGCTGACTGCCGCCGCGTCCGCCACGCCGCTCCTTGCCCTCCAGCCAGACACTGGTCCGCGCGACCTGCCGACCCGCCCTAGCCATGGCGCACCTTCCTAGACTCCATCAACTGATCAAGATGCTAGGCGGCAACGCCCCCCGAAGGGGCGCGAGGAACTGCGCGACCAGCCACGGTGGACCCGCAGCCGCCCAACAACCGTACGACCCGAGCTCTCAGGCGACATCTGCCCTCTCCGCCCGCCGCAACAACGCACCGGCGACCAATCCTCCCAGCAACACAGCGAGCGCCCCCACCAGCAAACTGGTCTCCAGCCCGGAGGAGAACGCGTCCAGAATCCGCCCCTTCTCGCCCTCGCTGTCCGCCAGGGCCAACGCCCCCGGCAGGGACCCCGCCGCCACCGGAATGAGCGCCGCGAACCGAGAGTTGAGCAACGCCCCCAGCACCGCCACCCCCAACCCCGTGCCGAACTCCGCCACCGTCCCGTTGATCCCGCCGCCGACCCCCGCCTTCTCCGGCGGAATCGCGCTCATGATCGCGTGCGACATCGCCGGACTCGCCACGGCCGCGCCGGTCCCGATGAGCACCAGCCCCAGCAGCGTGCCGGTGTACCCGCCGGAGGCCACCACGGCGATGGACGCCAGGCCCGCCGCCATCACCGCCATGCCGAGCCCGATGGCGAGCGGGGTACCCAGCCGGGCCGCCCACTTCGCCGCCACACCGGTGAAGTTCAGCGCCACGATCATCAGGGCGAGCGGAGCCGTCCGCAGCCCTGCCTCCAGGGGCTCGTAGCCGAGTACGAACTGCATGTGCTGGGTGAGCAGGAAGAGCGAGCCGCCCATGCCGAAGGTGATCAGCACACCGCCCGAGACCGCGCCCGTGAACTGACGGTTCCGGAAGAAGTGCATGTCGATCATGGGGTACGGGATCCGGCTCTCCCAGTACGCGAACGCGGCCAGCACGACGACGGCCACGGCCGCCGTGACCAGGACCTGGCCGGACGTCCAGCCGTGCTCGGGCCCGGAGATGATCGCGTACACCAAGGAGGCCATGCCGATCGTGGAGAGCACGGCGCCCAGCAGGTCGGGCCGGTCGCCCTGCGGGTTCTTGGACTCGGGGACGAGCACTATGACAGCCACCAGCGCGAGCACCGCGACCGGGATGTTGATCAGGAAGATCGCGCCCCACCAGAAGTGGTCCAGCATGAACCCGCCGAGCAGCGGTCCGGTCGCGAAGCCCAGCGAGTTCACCGCGGCCCAGATGCCGATCGCCTTCGGCTGCTCCTCCGGCGTGAAGATCTGGATCGCCACCGCCAGGACGGTGGTCATCAGCAGTGCGCCGCCGACGCCCATCCCGGCCCGCGCCGCGATCAGCTGGCCGGTGGAGTCGGCGAGGCCGGCCACGAGTGAGCCCACGCCGAACAGCGCCAGCCCCGCGGCCAGCATCTTCTTACGGCCGTAGCGGTCGGCCGCGCTGCCGGCCGTGAGCAGCAGACCCGACTGCACCAGCGAATAGGCGTTGATCATCCACTGGATGTCGGAGGTGGCCGCGCCCAGCTCGCGGGTGAGCGAGGGGATGGCCACGTTCAGGACGGTGTTGTCGAGCACCACGGTGAGTACGGCGAGGCAGAGGACACCGAGGATCAGCCAGCGCTGCGGGTGGCCGCCGTCCGGCAGCGCCGGGGCCTTCGGGGCTTGGTCCTGGGGAGACGTCGTCATGTTCTACACCGTAGAGCAATCCCTATACGGTGTACAACGGAGATACGAGAAGGGGCGGTGACCCAGTCACCGCCCCTTGTCGCAGGAACCGTCAGCTGTCGCTCTTGGGCTGCGTCAGGTCGTAGAACGTCGTGCCGTCGACCGTCACCGACTCGAAGTTCTCCTGGACCCAGGAGCTGATCTGCGAGGAGGTGCCGTCGCTGCTGCCGCCCATGCCGCCGCCGCTGCCGCTCGCGATGAAGTAGTGGATCTCTCCGTCCGCCACGTACTTCTTGAACTCGGCCAGCGTCGGGGACGGGTCGGTGCCGTTGAAGCCGCCGATCGCCATCACCGGGTCGCCGGTGGAGAGCTGGTAGCTCGCGGCGTTCTGGGCGCCGATGGCGGCGGCCGCCCAGGTGTAGTCCGAGGCGTTCTTCTCCAGGAGCGCCTTGGCCTCGTCGCTGACGCTGGCGCCGTTGAGCAGACCGCCCATGCCGCCACCGCCGCCCATGCCACCGCCGTCGCCGGTCTGAGCACCGCCGGGCATGCCGCCCTGCTGGTTCTGGCCCTGCTGGTTCTGGCCCTGCTGGCCTGGCATTCCGCCGCCCGGGAAGCCGTTGCCGTTCTGCTGCCCCTGGCCCTGCTGGTTCTGCTGGCCCTGCTGGTTCTGGCCGGGCATGCCGCCCCCGCCACCGGGGCCGCCACCCCGACCGCCCGCGACCGAAGGGCCGGCCGTGACGATCGAGCCGGTGTGGCCCTCGTTCACCGTGGTGAGGGTGTACGCGGCCGGGCCGGCCAGCGCGGCGGCGAGGCCCAGGCCCACGACGCCCAGGGCCAGTCGACGGCCGAGCCTGCTCACGAAGATCAGGCCCAGCGCCGCCGCCAGACCGCCGACCAGGACGACCCACTTCAGCCAGGGCAGATAGTCGGAGGAGCGGTTGAGCAGGACGTAACCCCAGACCGCGGTGGCCGTCATCGCGGCCGCGAGGCTCAGCGACGCCCAGGCCTTGTCGCGCTTGTCCCAGAGCAGCGCCGCGCCCATGCCGATCAGCGGGGCGATGTAGGGGGCGAGGGCGACGGTGTAGTACTCGTGGAAGATGCCCTGCATATAGCTGAAGACCAGCATGGTCGTGATCAGCGCGCCGCCCCAGACGAGGAACGAACCGCGGGTCACCGACGTACGGCGGGCTTTGCGCGTGGCCCCCAGGGCCGCGATCAGCAGGATCAGCGCGGCCGGGATCAGCCAGGAGATCTGGCCGCCGATGGAGGAGCCGAACAGCCGGTCCCAGCCGGTCTCGCCCCAGTTGCCGCCGCCGTTTCCGCCACCGCCGCCACCGCCGACGCTGCCGGTCTCCTCGCCGTTGAGCCGGCCGAGGCCGTTGTAGCCGAACGTCAGTTCAAGGAAGGAGTTGTTCTGGGAGCCGCCGATGTAGGGGCGGGAGGAGGCGGGCCACAGTTCGACGATCGCGACCCACCAGCCGCCGGAGACGACGATCGCGGCGAGGCCCGCGGCCAGCTGACCGACGCGCTTCTTCACCGACACCGGCGCGCAGACCGCGTACACGACCGCGAGGGGCGGCAGGATCAGGAAGGCCTGGAGGGTCTTGGCGAGGAACGCGAAGCCGATGGCGACGCCGGCCCACACCAGCCACCTGGTACGGCCGTCCTCCAGACCCCGGATGACGAAGTAGCAGGCCACGGCCATCAGCAGGGCGAGCATCGCGTCCGGGTTGTTGAACCGGAACATCAGCGCCGCGACGGGCGTCAGGGCGAGCACCGCGCCCGAGATCAGACCGGCGGCAGGGCTGAAGCGACGACGTACGGCCGCGTAGACCACGGCCACTGTGCCGACGCCCATGAGGACCTCGGGGAGCAGGATCGCGAACGAGCTGAGGCCGAAGAGGCGGACCGACAGGGCCATCGGCCACAGGGAGGCCGGGGGCTTGTCGACGGTGATGGCGTTCGCCGCGTCCAGCGAGCCGAAGAAGAAGGCCTTCCAGGACTGGCTGCCGGCCTGGACGGCCGCCGAGTAGAAGGAGTTGGCGTAGCCGGAGGCGCTCAGGTTGTAGAGGTAGAGGAGGAGCGTGGCGAGCAGGAGGCCGAGGAAGGCCGGGCGGGCCCAGCGGGGGTCCTCGGGGCGGCCGCGCCACAGCCGCCGTACGACGGGCTGCTTGGGTTCACCGGAGTCGGGGGCCGGGGGAGGCGCCCAGGTGGCGGGGCCACCCGCGTCTCTGCCGTACGTCTCGTGGGTCTGCTGGTCGTAATGGATCGTCATCGGTAGTCCCTGGAGTCGGTGTCGTTCGGGCGCACCGGCTGCAGTTGCAGCGTGGCGTCCCGCCAAGTGCCGTCCGCGGCTTCACCGGCGCGGAACCGATCGGTGTCGTACGTGGGGTGGGGCGGGCGGAGCGGCAACGGGCCGTAGCTCGGAGGGGTGTGCGAGACGACGACCGTCGAGCCGGTGTCGTCGTGACGGTCGGGGAACACCCACGCCCGGAAGAGCAGGAAGCGCAGCACGGTCGCCGCGAGGTTGGCGGCGATGAGGACCGCGAGTTCGGTGGAGTGCGCGGGGTCGCTGCTGGCCGCGTTCAGGGCGGCGAGCGAACCGCTGGTCAGCGCGAGGCCGATGCCGAAGACGACCAGGCCCTGCGCCTGGTGCCGTACGGCGCCGCCGCGGCCGCGCACTCCGAAGGTGAGGCGCCGGTTGGCGGCCGTGTTGGCGACGGCGGAGACCAGCAGGGCGAGCGCGTTGGCGACCTGGGAGCCGGTGAAGACCCGGAAGCCGCTGTACAGCAGCAGATAGAACAGGGTGGACAGGGCGCCGACGACGCAGAAGCCGAGGAGCTGGCGGGCCAGGCCCTTGGGTACGTCCTTGATCTCGCGGTCGCGCGGGTCGTCACCGAAGGGCCGGGCGAGCCGGTCCAGCGGCAGCGAACCGGTGGCCAGGGCCCTGCCGACCCGCCACACGCCCTTGAGGTCGTCGGTCGCCGTCTTCACGATGTGGACGGTGGAGTCCGGGTCGTCGACCCAGTCGACCGGCACCTCGTGGATCCGCAGCCCGGCCCGCTCGGCGAGCACCAGCATCTCCGTGTCGAAGAACCAGCCGGTGTCCTCGACCAGCGGCAGCAGCACCTGCGCGACATCGCGCCGGATGGCCTTGAAGCCGCACTGCGCGTCCGAGAAACGGGCCTGGAGCGAGCCGCGCAGGATGAGGTTGTAGGCCCGGCTGATGAACTCCCGCTTCGGACCGCGTACGACGCGGGAGGAGCGGGCGAGCCGGGAGCCGATCGCCAGGTCGGAGTGGCCCGAGATCAGCGGGGCCACCAGCGGCAGCAGGGCGTTGAGGTCGGTGGACAGGTCCACGTCCATGTAGGCGAGGATCGGCGCGTCCGAGGCGGACCAGACGGTCCGCAGCGCCCGGCCGCGGCCCTTCTGCTCCAGCCGGAAGGACCGGACCTCAGGGAGCTCCGCCTCCAGCCGCCGCGACACCTGGGGGGTGGTGTCGGTCGACGCGTTGTCCGCGATGGTGATGCGGAACGCGTACGGGAACGTGCGCTTGAGGTGCTGGTGCAGTCTCAGCACACACGGCTGGAGGTCCTTCTCCTCGTTGTAGACGGGGATCACTACGTCCAGGACAGGCGTACCGGCGTCGCCGGCCGGGAGGTGCTCCCGCGCCGGCAGGGTGCCGGGAGAAGAGTCGGTTCGCATGGAACCGACTTTCGTCAGGCGCCCTGTTCCGCCGATGTGGTGACGCTGTGCTGTGCCTGTGAGTGCTGTTGCCAGCTCATTTCCGGGCTCGGCGGGGTCGGCAGCGCAGGCAGGTGCACGGTGAACACGGTGCGCCCCGGCACGCTGTCGACGGTCACCGCGCCTTCGTGTGCCGTCGCCACGGCCTGCACGATCGCGAGGCCGAGGCCGGTCGAGCCGGAGGCACGGGAGCGCGAGGAGTCGCCGCGCGCGAACCGTTCGAAGACATGCGGAAGCAGATCGGCCGGGATCCCTTGCCCGTTGTCCTCGACGTCCACGCACATCCACGGTCCGCGCCGCTGCACACGCGCGGTGACGGTGGTCCCGGGCGGGGTGTGGTTGCGAGCATTGCCGAGCAGGTTGACCAGCACCTGTTGCAGCCGGGCCGCGTCCGCCGACACGAGCGCGGGCTCATCCGGCAGATCGAGCCGCCAGTTGTGGTCCATGCCGGCCGCGCGGGCGTCGCTGATGGTGTCGACGACCAGCGGTACGAGGTCGGTCTGCTCGAACTGGAGCGGCCGTCCGGCGTCGAGCCGCGCGAGCAGCAGCAGATCCTCGACGAGGAGGGTCATCCGCCCGGCCTCGGACTCGATACGCCCAAGGGCGTGCTTGGTGTCCGGCCCGACGTCCTCTCTCCCCCGTCTGGTCAGCTCGGCGTACCCCCGGATGGAGGCGAGCGGCGTACGCAGCTCATGGCTGGCGTCGGCCACGAACTGCCGTACCCGCATCTCGCTCTGCTGCCGCGAGTGCAGGGCGGCGTGGACATGGTCCAGCATCCGGTTGAGCGCCGCCCCGACCTGCCCGACCTCGGTGTGCGGGTCGGTCTCGGACTCGGGTACACGCTCGCTGAGGTTCACCTCGCCGGTGTGGAGGGGGAGTTCGGAGACTCGGGTGGCGGTGGCGGCTACTCGGCGGAGGGGGCGGGTGGCCAGGCCTACGAGGACGGAACCGGCGATGCCCGCGGCCACCAGGCCGGCGCCGGTGACGCTGACCTCGATGAGGATGAGGGTGTTGAGGGTCTCGGAGACGTCGGTGGTCGGCAGCGCCACGTAGTACGCGCCGTTGAGGCCCTCGCGGTACTCCACGCGGTAGTCGCCGAGCCCCGTGATGGTCACGGTGTGGGCGTCGCCGTCCTTGGAGACGGCGTTCAGCTCGGCCATCTGCGTCTCGCTCAGCGCGTACGGCGTGGCGTCCGTGACGCCGTTGTCGTCCGTCGAGGCCTTGCTGAACATGCCCTCGGTGATCTCGCCGCCCACGACGTGCGCCGCGATCGTGCCGATCATCTGCTGCGGCCCCTTGGTGACGAACTCCGAGAGGTCGGGCACCCTGGGCAGCTTCTTCTCCGGGTCGTCCTCGGGCTTGGGCTGCGCGCCGGCCGGGGGCTCGGGGCCGGCGCCCGCCGCACGTCCCACCACCTCGCTGAGCTGGCTGTCCAGTTGCTCGTACAGGCGCGAGTGCATCGCGATCGTGGTCACCGTCCCGATGACGGCACACACCACCGCGACCAACGTCACCGCGGAGACGACGAGCCGCGTGCGCAGCGTCCGTGGCTTCCGAAATCGTCTCTGCTTCTTCTGCCGCTGCGCACCCGTCCGCCGTCGCCCACTCATGACGCCGCGGGCTTGATCAGGTAACCGGCACCACGCCGGGTGTGAATCATCGGCTCCCGCCCGGCGTCGATCTTCCGACGCAGATAGGAGATGTACAGCTCGACGACGTTGGCCTGGCCGCCGAAGTCGTACGACCACACCCGGTCGAGTATCTGGGCCTTGCTCAGCACGCGCCGCGGATTACGCATCAGGAACCGCAGCAGCTCGAACTCGGTGGCGGTGAGGTGGATGTTCTCCCCGGCCCGCGACACCTCGTGGCTGTCCTCGTCGAGGGTGAGGTCCCCCACGACCAGCATGGAGTCGGACCGCCGGTCGGCGGCCCCGGACCGCCGGATGAGCCCACGCAGCCGCGCGACGACTTCTTCGAGCGAGAACGGCTTGGTGACGTAGTCGTCCCCACCGGCGGTGAGCCCGGCGATACGGTCTTCCACCGCATCCTTGGCCGTCAGGAACAGCACCGGCACGTCCGGCAGTTCGCGCCGCAACCGCCCGAGGACGGCCAGCCCGTCCATGTCCGGCAGCATCATGTCCAGGACGACGGCGTCGGGCCGGAACTCCCGCGCGGTCTGGACGGCACCCGTGCCGTCCCCCGCACTCCGGATCTGCCAGCCCTCATAGCGCAGGGCCATCGACAGAAGTTCGGTGATCGACAACTCGTCGTCCACCACAAGCACTCGGACGGGGCTCCCGTCCGGCCTCAGCAGTTCGGTGCGCCCCTGGGGCGAGGTCGTGGTCATGCTGGACACCCTGTCGGGGGCGTCTGAGAACGCGCTTTCTGGAACCTGTGATTTTCCTGAGAAACGCACAGGGGGTTCTCAGGGGGTGCTTGGGAAGTTCTTGGCCGGGGGCACATTGGCGAGGTTGGTGGTGCCGAGCTTGCTGCTCGGGTTGGGTTCGGGGATGCGGGCGAGGGCGTTGATCGCCTTGACGAGGGGTTTCACCGCGTCGCCGTCGCGGGCACGGAGTCGTTCGAGGCCTTCGGAGGCCGCCCGCGTTGCCCAGGTGATCGTGTAGCTCAACAGGCTTCGCCCCTGGTGACGATGGCGTCGATCTCGGCCTGGCTGGACGTCGGACCGGCGACGGCCAGCGAGAACAGAGAACACCGCCACGTCGGCGAAGTCGATCGCCTGCTCGCGCGCGTCCGCGTCAGGGGCGGCGTCGGCCAGCGCCTGCGTCCACCAGTGGTTGAGGAACGCTTCGAAACCACCGGAGTCCGCCAGGGCGCCCAGCTCTGTATAGAAATCGGCGCGGTGATCGAGCCGCAGCGCCGCCCCGATGCCGTCGACCGTGCGCTGGACGACGTTGCCCGTGAACCCGGTGGCCTCCTGAGCCTCGGCCACCACCTTCCGCCACGCGCCTGCCATGTGCGTCTCCCTTCGCCGTGCGGCCAAGGTACCCGCGCGGCACCTCCTGAGACGGCTCAGCACGCTACGCATCGAGGCTCCCCGAGACGTCCAGTTCCGCCCAGACGGTCTTGCCCACGGTGAGCTTCTCGACCGCCCACCGATCGGCGTACGTACGGATGAGAAGGAGACCGCGGCCGAACTGGTCGCCGGGGTCGGCGGTACGGATGCCCGGGAGCCGTTCGCCTCGCGGATCAGTGACGGCGACCCGGATCGCCCGGCCGGTGAGGGACGTCTCGACGCGGAACAGACGGTCCCGGAGGCAGCCGTGCAGTAAGGCGTTCGTGCACAACTCGCTTGCCAGTAGGGCCAGGTCACCGGCGAGGCCAGGATGACCCCAGTTGACGGCGAGTTGGGCGACGTGTCGGCGGGCGAGGGGGATGTTGCGGGGGTACGGGGTGTAGCTGACGGTGTCGTAGCGGTCGTAGGCCTTGGCTTTGACCTTGGGGTTTACGGGAGGGCAGGAGTCCGTCACGGGGTCCTCCGGTGGTGGGGCGAGGTGAGGTTGGGGTGGCTCCGCCGTGCGGGCAGCACGGTGCGCTTCCGCCAACCACTTCGCTGAGTTGCCGCTTGAGCACCGAACGTAGCGAAGATCCAGTCCACCACGCAAGCAGTCTGGAGGAAATATGTCTTCACTTCAGTTGCAGTCCTCTCGCGCGGGACGGCAGACTGACGGCGGATCAAGGAGGTAACAGGCGTGGCAGCAGACGAGTTCAGACGTGGAGGCAGCGTCTCCACAGTGCTCGCACGCAAGTTGGGAGGCGAGTTGCTGCGCCTGCGGGAGAAGGCCGGCCTGACTCAGCCCCAGGCCGCGGAGGCGCTGTCGGCGACGGCGCCGAAGGTCGCGAAGATGGAGCGTGGATGGGTCCCGCTCCGCGACCCGGACATCCGTGTGCTGTGCGACCTGTACGGCACAACAGATCCAGAAGTCGTGGGACGGCTACTGAAGCTCGCTCGCACGGACCGCGAGCGCCGTAAGGCCAAGGGGTGGTGGAACCAATACCCCGGGCTCCACTCGCTCGTGGAGTATGTGGCCCTTGAGGACATCGCGACCAACGTCCGGACGTGGCAGTCGGCCATCATCCCCGGCCTGCTGCAGACCGCGGACTACGCCCGGGCACTGGCTGTCGGCAACGGCTCTTGGGAAGACCCGGACGAGATCGAACCGTTCGTCGAGTCCCGGATGACGCGGCAGGGTCGTCTGAAGGCCGAGAACCCATTGGAGCTGTGGGCTGTCGTTCACGAAGGGGCACTTCGCCAACTTGTTGGTGGGCGTGAGGTCATGCACGCCCAACTCAGCCACCTGGTCGACGTGTCGCGGCAGCCGAACGTGAAGCTCCAGGTGTTGCCGTTCCTGGCCGGTGCTCACCCAGGTATGACGAGCGCCTTCACCATCGTGTCGTTCGCGGAACCCGGCGCGATGGACGTGGTCTACATGGACACAAGCTCATCTACCCTGTGGCTGGAGAGCGAGGAGGACGCGGTTCGGCACAACAACACGTTCGAGCGGATCGCCCGTGGTGGGCTTGCTCCTCGCGATTCCACCGCCCTGATCGAACGCATCCGCAAGGAGCTGTGACCGTGCCGCACTTCGAGTTCGTCAAGTCCAGCTACAGCGGCGGCAACGCCGGTCAGGAGTGCGTCGAAGTCGCCCGCAACATCCCCGGCACCATCGCCGTCCGCGACTCCAAGACCGCGGACGGGCCGATGCTCCGGATAACACCGAAAACCTGGACAACCTTCCTCAAGGACGCTCTCGGACCGCGATAGGAAGATCTGCTACGCCTGACTGACTGCAAGGAAGTCAGACGTACAGCTTCCGCTTCTCGCGCTTCGGACTGCCGACCGATCCCTCGGTCACGTAAATCTCCCTGCCCTCACGAGTGAACCTCAGGTCTTCCTCAGGCTTTTCACGGAAGCTGTTCGTCCGCGAAGGCCACTGACATGATCGTGTCAGCCGCAGGGGGATGAACTATCAATCCACTGCGCATTCACTCCCCTGACCAAGGAGAACCATGCGCAAGTCCAGAATTTTGCTCGCCCCGAGCCTCGCTGTAGCCGTTCTGGCCACAGCCGGCCCCGCTTTCGCGGAAGACCCGACTCTCGCACCGACCGATACGCCGGTCGTTGGGACCGCTCCTCCGGCTCAGCCTGAAGAAAGCGATCTCGTCGAAGGCGCTCCTGAAACGCCGGCCCCCGCTCCGTCCGACGCCACCGCCACTGTGCCGGACGACGTGATCGTGCCGGCGCCCAAGGACAGCTTCACACCCGACGCACAGGCGTGCGAGCCGCGCTGGATCTACTACCCGACGAGCAAGGACAAGGACTACCACAAGGGCGTAGGAGCCGAGCAGGCGAACTACAACGGCACATCGCGCACTGCGAAGTCGACGTTCGTCTCGGAGGTCTCTGGCACGGTCGGCATCTCCTACACCGGCGAGTTCAAGGTGGAGGGTTCTGCGGCAGTCATCAAGATCGAGGGAAAATTCGGGGTGAACGTCTCTGCATCGCTCACTGCCAGGCTCGGCAACACGATCGCCGTTGACACACCGCCCCGGAAGACAACCTTCGCTCGCTACGGGGTTTACCGCCTCAAGAGCTACGGCTACAACCAGTACACGTACACAAACTGCACTAAGGGCGCGAAGAAGAACGTCACGATCTACACGCCGCACCGCATCGGCTGGGCCATTTGGGAGAAGTGAAATGCGTCCACGAACACTTGCGGGCCTCGGCATGGCCAGCCTGGTGTCACTTTCCCTCCTCACGGCCTGCACATCGGGTGACACAGGCGGCAAAAAGACTGCTGACAGCAACCATGCATCCCCGACAGACCAGAGCGTGGCGACCACGTCTCCCCATACGACATCGCCATCCGGACAGGTACCCCCCGAACTGGATGCCGATGAAACACTCGCGGGCCGCCAGAATCCGACGAGCGGAAACGCTAGTGTCGCGTACAAGGAGGGAAAGAAGGGCGACGCCCTCATCGTCGCGGTGCGCTGCCAGGGACAGGGGGAGATCAAGGTTTCCGTTCCGTCCGTCCACGTGTCGTTCCCCTTGGAATGCCTCGCCAATGAGGTCAGCACGACCTACAACCAGCTGGCCGTCAGTGGTGTCGACCGCAGCGGTACCGTCTCCGTCGCCGCCCCGTCACCCATCCGGTGGTCCATGACCATCGGCCGAGGGGTACCGACAAAGGAAGAACCGCCCCGTACTCAGTGAACTGTTTCAGCGTTGCCACTCCAGGCTGAGGACAGCCGCGGCGATTGACGTCATTCGATTCGGGCTGCCGCAGACAGCACCCGGTTGGCGGCTTGCTGGGTCGGTGTGAGATCGCGGTCCGGCGGGCGTCTGAGGGGCGTCGTCACCCAGGGGCTGGCTCCCATATAAGCCCGATCAGCGAGGACTGGGACGCCCTGGCGTCCACAGATAAGGATGATCCGGTGGGTGCCGGCCGCCGTCAGGTCGTGGGCACGGCCGGGCCAGGACGGGTGAGATCCACAGCAACCGCCCGGCCGGATCGGTCACGACCTGCACGTTCACTCCGTGCCGGCGGTGCTTGTGGGAGTGGTCGGCCCGGCTGTCACCGACCCGGTCGCACTCGGCAAGGGCGCCGTCGAGCCCGGCTAGGGCGAGCCCTTCACCGTTCGCCCAGCCCAGCGCGCGAACCGGCCCCAAAAGATCGCATCTTGCCAAGCTGAGAGCGCGAGTTCGGCTCTCGTCGCCCGCTCCACGAAGAAGACCGAGGTCAGAGGCCCAGTCCTTCTTGCTGTGCGTCGTGATCAGTGTCGCGTGCCAGACAGAGATCGGGCACTGTCGGCGAAGGAGACCTGTGGTCGAGTTTCGCCTCACCAGGTCTCAAAACACCAGGTCAGTGACGTGACGTGGTTGTTCCGCTCAGAATCTGTGCCGACGGCCACAGCGAGCGGGATTCACGTAGGCTCATACTGAGTCATGACTAAGCCTGCGGCACCGAAGCGTCATCTGCCCACCAGCCCCTTCAAGGCCCCGGTCGCACCGACTCCCAAGCACTTCGCCATGGGCGACCAGGTCACACACGACATGTACGGCCTCGGCCGGGTGGTCGGCATCGAGGACGGGATCGCGGCGCTCGTGGATTTCGGCTCGGCGCAAATGCGGATCTTGAGCCCGTACGCCAAGATGACCAAGTTGTAGAACCGCTGCTGTGCCCGGTTACGGCACGCCAGGCCCCATCAGGGACCTGTGACGAAAGGCAGATCTCTCATCGACTCGACTTCGCTGTTCTCCGCCCCGGAGGGGCAACCCCGACGT
The DNA here is from genome assembly GCF_021474425.1 of Streptomyces muensis. GTDB lineage: Bacteria > Actinomycetota > Actinomycetes > Streptomycetales > Streptomycetaceae > Streptomyces > Streptomyces muensis. The sequence continues at coordinate 32,420 of NZ_JAKEIP010000069.1, forward strand.
TCCACTGCAGTATCGCCGCCTCCCTCGACAAATCCCTTCCGGGCCCCGGACCTCGGAGAAGACGAGATCTTCTGGTCCGATGATGAACAGGTACCCGCCCCGGGCACGCGTGCGACGGGGCCCAAGGCTGCCTAGCGCTGGTCTCGACAACTACTCGCGAGCTGTCTCCGGCGCTGCGGTGAGGAGTGCGGCCGTCTCAGTCTCCGTCTCGTTCATCCCCGTTCACGGTCGTTGAGGCGAGACCCGAAGCAGTTCCGGCACCGGCGGGCTGGTCGTCGCCCATGAACCCAGGTGAACGAAGGCCCCGACCGCCCAGCGGCTGGGGCCTTCGTCGTTCTCTGGTTGCAGTTTTGGTTGCACTTCGGCCGCTGGGTTCCGGCCGACACGATCGCCAGTGCGACCTTAAAGCTGCCGGCACAGCAGTCAGCCGGCCAGGGGCAGGGCGGCCGCTATCGCGTTGCGGTCCTTGCGGTTGACCAGCGGGAAGATGATCTTCAGGCCTTGCTCGCTGTCCGGTGAGGTGACGACGAAGGACGAGTTGAGCAGGCGCTCCTTGATGTCCGAGCGGACGAGACCGGCGCGCGGAATGGTCATCAGGTGTTCCTCGGGCCGGGCGAACGTCGGGTGCGCTCGGAAGATGAAGATGCGACGGTCGGTCATGGCCAAGTACATGGGGGTCGGCGCAGGGATCACAGCCATTCCACCGCCGCTCATGATCGCTGAGGCTGCCGCGAAGGCTGCCGTCCGGCGTACGGAGACGGAACTCAGATTCACGATGGTCGCCACCTCAACCCGCTCTTCAGGCTCGAGCATGGGGTCAATGGCGGCCAACAGCAGTCGGCGGCGCTTTCCGTTCACAGGTGGTGCTCCTGAAGGTTGGGCTTGAACCGGACGAGCTGCTCCCCTCCGGCGTGCGACAATCCGCCTTCCCGAGCGCCACCACAGGGTCCCGATACCCGGAAAGCAGCCGCGGGCCGGACTCCCCCGCGAGGCTCGTCGGCGTGAATCGTCGGCATACCTTGCCATACACGGTCACCGACTCCGCACGAAGGCCCGGGCGGCCGCCAACGTCCAGCAGTGGTGCGCACCGCCCTCAGCACGGCCGCTATGACCGTCACCGACCGATCCACATGGAGCTACGGATCAGACGGTTCTCGAACCGGCCGCCAGGGCGGAGGCCACGGTGCCTCCTCACGCAAAGTCCTCAGCTCTGCTATCTGCAGCAAGCTCCGCCGAGCATGAGCGTAGAACTCGATCCGATGGACCTGCCCCGCCACTGTGACATTTCTTGATCCGGTTGCGCTCTTGGCCTGGGGGCCGGGAACGCCGGTTCCCGGTTTCCTGGGAGGGCTCAAGTGCTTTTCAGACGCGCCGTGCTGGCCGTAGGGATCGTCGTCGCCGCTGGTCTGCCGATGGCAGGGACCGCCGCGGCGGGGCAGGGGACTGCGGCCGGCCGGATCACCGCCACTGACTATTCCTCCGGCTCTCCTGCTCTCGTCTCGCTCGACCCCGTGAGCGGCGACGTCATCGGGACCTTCGCGCAGGGTGCCGAGGACGGCGTCCTCTCTCCGAAGGGCTCCACCGTGGCGTACATCCAGCGCGACGACACCTGCATTCCCCAGACTGAGGGCTGCATGTACGCCCGGAACCTGGTGGTCGCCGAGGCCGACGGCAGTGACCAGCACGTTCTGGTCCGGGGAATCGCACCCGAGACCAACGAGGCCCCGTACGTCGGGCACCCCGACTGGTCCCCGGACGGCAAGCGGATCGTCTACGACAGCCCGCGCGGCATGGAGTGGATCAACAGCGACGGCACTGGCCAGGAGGTGCTCACGACGACCGGCGGAGCAGGCACCTTCTCGCCCGACGGCAAGAGCATCGCCTTCGTGAGGACCACCACGTACGAGACGGCCGACGGCTGGGAGTACGGCAGGGACGTCTGGGTCCTGGACACCGCCACCCGGCAGGTGCACCAGATCAGCACCGCTCGCAACGCGCTGTCCACGCCCGTCGACTGGTCCCCCGACGGGCAGCGCATCGTCTATGTCACCGAGAACGGCCTGAGTGTCGTCGATGTGGCGAGCGGCGCCGTCACCGAGCTGCAGAGCAGCTGGACGACCCCGCTCAGCAGCATCCAGGGCCCCGTCTTCTCGCCTGGCGGCACCCGGATCGCCTTCTCCGCCATGGACGGCTTCGACTACACCCACAGCACCTACGTCGTCGACGCCGCCGACGGAAAGAACCTCCAGGTCCTCAGGGGCCAGGCCGTGACCCCCACTGACTGGATGAACAAGTAGCCTGAGCGCCGACCGCGGGCCCAGGCGGTGCCTGCGGCCGCGGCCGGCCGCCCCGTGGTCGGCGGCCCAAGAGGCGCGCAGTGGGCGCGACGGAGCGTGGTGGTCCAAGCGGCTCCCATGTGTGACAGCTCAGTTGTCGGACCGCTCAGCGAGGGTGTGCGCGACGAGGGCGTTGGCGTGACCGTGGCCCAGCCCGTGCTCGGCCTTGAGCCAGTTCACGAGCTCCATGTGCTTGGTCAGAGGCGAGGAGTGGATGAGGTCCTTCCACTCCGCGATCGGGCGACCGTACTTCTTCTCGATGGAAGGGAAGTAGCTGGCAGGGCCCTTCACGGTGGCGGTCATGTCAGTCGTCCTGTCTGTCCGTCGTCGCTTCGTTGTCGTTGCTGATATGACCGAGCGGCGCGAACGGAATCATCGGCGGAGAAGGTGCGCTGCGTCACATCTCCTGCTCACACACCTCCTGCTCGCCGACGTGCGGGGGCAGGTTGAAGAGCGGAAACAGCCGCTCGGTGTCCCGGAAGACATGGATGTCAGTGATCCGGTCCCCGGACATACCGCTTCGCCAGTGCCCGCTGAACGGCGTCGGGCGAATGCACCGCCGTGTCGCCTGTCTCTTCGCGGCGGGCGGCCAGTGTGGCGCGGGCTCGCGGTGGCGGGGGCACCTAGGCCAGGGCCTCCCAGAAGCCCAGGACCGCAGCTCGAAACCTCCTCAGAACAACCCGTCCTGCACCCCCGCTCCCCGTTCCCCGAACTCCCGTACCGGCACCGTCACTTCCCCCACGCCCTCGGCGGCCGGCACCAGCTCCCACCCCGTCATCAACCGCGTATCAACCACGACCACCCCGCCCTCACCGTCCCCGGC
>NZ_JAKEIP010000070.1 GCF_021474425.1 Streptomyces muensis
GCGGGGGTGCGGGTCGCCCTGCGCGGCGGACGGCTGCGGCGGGGCGTGGGTGGCGGTGCCGTTGCGCAGCAGCCAGGCGCCGGAGCACAGGGCCAGGACGGTGACCGCGGCTATGACGCCGTTGCCGACGTTCCGCTGACTGCGCACGCGAGCCTCCTGAAACTCTCCTCCAGGGCCGGATCCGGACGACAGCCCTGGCCGCCCGATCCCCCTCCGGGCCGCGAGGGGCGTCGGACCCGGAGGGGGAGGGGACATGCGGTACCGGCGGACGGACAGCGGAGGGTGTCCGTCAGATCCCGTCGCCTCTCGCCCGGCGATGCAGGAGCCAGGTACCGCCCGCGGCGGCGACGGCGAGAGCCGTCACGCCGGCCGCGGTCTGCACGGGGTCACGGCCGAACGCGCCGCCGACCCCCGTCTTCACACTTCCCCTCGGATGCACCTGCCCCGGCGTCGCCGTCAACGTGACCACCAGGTCACCCGCGACCCGCCGACCGCCGTCGGCACAGGTCGCGACGATCTCGTACGTCCCCGGCTGCGCGCTCGGCGGCACCCGGAACCTCCCGCCCCCGTCCTCGTCGTCCGAGCCCGGCGCCAACGTGAAGGGACCGGCACCCACCGCACTGGCATCGCCGGCCGCACCGCCGTCCCGGCACGCGCCGGTGTTCACGGTGACCTCCCCGCCCGGCACGACGGATGCCGGATGCATCTTGAGGCCCCCGCTGTCATCCCCGTGCGCGGGCGCGACGACGAGCCCCACGGCACCGACGGCCAGCGCGGTCCCGGTCAGCAGACGGGCGGTACGTCGCATCGATGCTCCTCCGAGCGCACGGACCCACGACCCGCGACACCCCCAAGTGCCGCCGCCTCGGCCGAGCCCCTGCTCTTCCGAGGTAAGGGGCAGAGGGGCGGGAGCGCTTGTCGAGAAGACGCCGGAGACGGGGTGAACGGGTGGCCCGGGGGAGGCGCGGCGCGCCGATACGGGGGTGTTTCAGCAGGTCATCGCCGTATCGAGGGCGCGTCGGGGAAGAGAAGCCGTTGGTGGAGGGCCGGGGGCGCGAACGGGTGATTCTCCGAAGGAGGTCAGCAGGTTACGGAGAGAAGGCCGCCGTGCAGCATGCCCCGGGCGGCCACTACAACGCGGCCACCACTCCTCCCACATCACCCCAGCCAACCCAAAGGGGCGCGGGGAACTGCGCGACCAGCCACAGATCACCCGCACCCGGCCACGCACCCCGCACCCCTACGGCGAGCCCCCCTCAGCCCACATTCACCGCCTTCCAGGCAGCCCCCACAGCCCCGTACTCCACACTCCCGGCCCCATAAAGATCCTTCGCCGCACTGAGCATCGAAGCCCGGGCCCCCGCATAGTTCGTCGAGGACGTCATGTACACCGTCAGGGCCCGATACCAGATCCGCCCCAACTTCTCCCGCCCGATCCCCGTCACCGAAGACCCGTCACAGGTAGGCGAGTCGTACCTCACCCCGTTCACCGTCCGCGCCCCACTGCCCTCGGCCAGCAGATACGCGAAGTGGTTCCCGACCCCCGACGAATAGTGCACGTCGAGATCCTTCGTCCCCGCGCTCCAGCAGTCCACCGACACACCGTCCTTCGACGGCTTGTCCATGTACCGCAGGGCATTCCGGGGGAACCCGGACCGCACGATCTTCTCGCCGATCAGATAGTCACCGGGGTCGGCGGAGTTGCCCGCGTGGAACTCCACCAGCGTGCCGAAGACATCCGACGTGGCCTCGTTCAGCCCGCCGGACTCGCCCGAGTACGTCAGCGCGGCCGTCTTCGACGTCACGCCGTGCGTCATCTCGTGCCCGGCGACGTCCAGCGACACCAGCGGACCGAGCTGGGTGCCGTCACCGTCGCCGTACGTCATGCAGAAGCAACTGTCGTCCCAGAAGGCGTTGTTGTAGTCCTTGCCGTAGTGCACCCGGTTGAACGACCCCTTGCCGTCACCCGCGATGCCCTTACGGCCGTGGACGTCCTCGTAGTAGTCCCACGTCATGTCCGTGCCGTACTGCGCGTCCACGGCGGCCGTGGAGCGGTCGGTCGCCGCGCCCGTGCCCCAGTGGTTGTCGGCGTCCGTGAACACCGTCGACGGGGCGCGGCTGAGACAGACGGTGAGGACGCACAGGTCCGTCTTGTTCGCCGCGTCACCGGTGTACGTGCCGCCGCGCGTCGCGTCCTTCAACTGGTACGTCGATCCGGACGCCGTCGTCTCCAACGGCACCGTGCCCCCGTACAGCGACTTCCCGTCGCCGGCCACATGCTCGATGCTGTCCCACGCGTCGATCTTCGCGCCGGTGCGGGCATCGTTCAGCGTGGTGCGGGCGACCGGGTTGCCGGCCGCGTCCTGGGCGACGGCGTCGGTCCGCCAGGCCAGCTTCGGGGCGCCGTGCAGGGCGTCGACGACCAGCTCGGGCCTGGACGTCAGCCGCTTCAGCGTCTCGCCGACGTTCGCGGCCCGCAGCACGGCCGCCGCGAGGTCGGCCGCCTTCGGCGCGGAGACCTTCGGCGTCACGCCGGCCAGGGAGATCGCGTCCCCGGTGGCGCGCGAGGCGCCTCGGTACGTGCCGTCCTTCGCGAGATGGACGACGAAGTCGCCGCCGAGGACGGGCAGTTGGCGGTACGTGCGGTCGTAACGGACGTGCTGCCTGCCGTCCGAGTCCACGATCACGTCCCGCACGCTGGTGCCCTGAGCGGCCGTCAGCCCCAGACTCCCCGCCCGGTCCTTGAGGGCCGCCGCCGCGTTCTCGATCGCGGTGGCCCTCGTCGGACTCTCGTCCGCGCCGGCTGTGGGGGAGATCGCGGTGGCCAGCAGGGCACCGGCGGCGGCGACGATGCCCGCCGTGGCGAGTCGGGAACCTCGGATGTGCGGCCGTATTCGCCGTATTCGGCTCATCGGTCTCCTTGAACTGGGGCGGGCGCAGAGGATGCCCAAGATTCAAGGGGGCGTGCACATGCCGTGACCAGGGTGAATACGTGGAGGTGTGTGAGGGGAGAGAATCGTTTCCGTGACCCTCTCTCCCCGACTCCCGTTCTTCGTCTACGGCACCCTGCGACCCGGAGAGCCCAACCACGACCACTTCCTGCGCGGGCGCACCCTCACCGAGGAAGCCGCGCGACTGGCCGGAGCGGTGCTGTACGACGGCCCGGGCTACCCGTACGCCGTCGAGGAAGCGGGCGGCGGCGGCACGGTGTACGGCGAACTCGTCACCGCCCGGCCCGAGGAGTACCCCGCGCTCCTGGCCGCCCTCGACCGCCTGGAGGAGTACGCCCCGGACGACCCGCGCAACCTCTACGAACGCGTCGCCCGCGAGGTGCTTCGTGACTCCGACGGAACGGCCGTATCGGCATGGGTCTACGTCGCGGCCCCCACTGTCGCCGCCCGCCTGCGCACGCGGGGCAGGCTCATCGACAGCGGCGACTGGGCTACGGCTTCACGGCCTCCACGCGCACCGCACACGCCTTGAACTCCGGCATCCGTGACGTCGGGTCCAGCGCCGGGTTGGTCAGGGTGTTGGCGCGGCCCTCGCCCGGCCAGTGGAACGGCATGAAGACGGTGTCCGGGCGGATGCCGGTCGTGATGCGGGCGGGCGCCACCGCCCGGCCCCGGCGCGAGACCACGGCCACCGGGTCGCCCTCGGCGGCTCCGAGCCGCGCCGCCAGCCGGGGGTGCAGCTCCACGAACGGGCCCGGCGCGGCGGAGTTCAGCTCGTCGACGCGGCGGGTCTGGGCGCCGGACTGGTACTGGGCCACGACCCGGCCGGTCGTCAGGAGGACCGGGTACTCGTCGTCGGGTTCCTCGGCGATGGCGCGGTACGAGACGGGGACGAAGCGGGCACGTCCGTCGGGCGTGGCGAACCGGTCGAGGAAGAGGCGGGGCGTGCCGGGGTGCGCCGGGGCGATGGTCTCGGCGTCGGGTGCGTCCGGAGCGTCGGGTGCGTCGGGTGCGTCTGACGCGTCCGGTGTGTCCAGCGACGCATCCTCACCGTCCCCGGCGCTCTCCCCGGAGGCCTCGACGCCCTCGGCATCCCCAGCGCCAGGCACTGCCGGGCAAGGCCAGAACACCCCGTTCTCCTCCGCCAGTCGGCGGTACGTGATCCCCGAGTAGTCCGCTGCCCCGCCCGCACTCGCCCGCCGCAGCTCCTCGAAGACCTCCTCGGGGTCGGTCGGGAAGCCCTTCTCCAGGCCCCGTTCCCCGCCGAGCCGCGCGGCGAGCTCGTGCATGACCTCCAGGTCGCTGCGGACGCCGTCCGGCGGGGTGATCGCGCGCCGCCGCAGCAGCACCCGGCCCTCCAGGTTGGTCGTCGTGCCCGTCTCCTCGGCCCACTGCGTCACCGGCAGGACCACGTCCGCGAGCGCCGCCGTCTCCGACAGCACCACGTCGCACACCGCCAGGAAGTCCAGGGACTTGATCCGGTCCTCGATGTGCGCGGCACGCGGCGCCGACACCACCGGGTTGGAGCCCATCAGCAGCAGCGACCTGATGTCCGTGCCCAGCGCGTCCAGCAGCTCGTACGCACTGCGTCCCGGCCCGGGCAGGCTGTCCGGGTCCACGCCCCACACCTCGGCGACATGCCGCCGCGCGGCCGGGTCGTCCAGCTTGCGGTAGCCGGGCAGCTGGTCGGCCTTCTGGCCGTGCTCGCGCCCGCCCTGCCCGTTGCCCTGCCCGGTGAGACACCCGTAGCCGCTCAAGGGCTGCCCAGCACGGCCCGTCGCCAGGCACAGGTTGATCCACGCGCCCACCGTGTCCGTGCCCTTGGCCTGCTGCTCGGGTCCGCGCGCGGTCAGCACCATCGCGTGCTCCGGCTCGCAGAACAGCCGTACGGCCTCGCGGAGTTCCGGAACGGACACCCCCGTGATCCGCTCCACGTACTCCGGCCAGTGCGCCATCGCCGCGGCCCGCGCGTCCTCCCAGCCGGCCGTGCGCTCCTGGACGTACTCCTCGTCCACCCGCCCCTCGGCGACGACCAGGTGCAGCAGGCCGAGGGCCAGCGCGAGGTCGGTGCCCGGCCGGGGCATCAGGTGCAGGTCGGCCTGTTCGGCGGTCTTCGTGCGGCGCGGGTCGACGACGATCAGCGTGCCGCCGTTCTCCTTCAACTCGTTGAAGTAGCGCAGCGACGGCGGCATCGTCTCCGCCAGGTTGGAGCCGACGAGGATCACACAGCCCGTCTTCGGGATGTCCTCCAGAGGGAAGGGCAGGCCGCGGTCCAGGCCGAACGCCTTCATCCCGGCCGCGGCCGCCGACGACATGCAGAAGCGGCCGTTGTAGTCGATCTGCGAGGTGCCGAGCACGATCCTCGCGAACTTGCCGAGGCTGTACGCCTTCTCGTTCGTCAGACCGCCCCCGCCGAAGACCCCGCACGCGTCCGGGCCATGTTCCGTACGCGTGCGTGCCAGGCCCTCGGCGACGCGGTCCAGTGCCTCTTCCCAGGTGGCGGGCACGAGCGCGCCGCCCGAGCGGACCAGCGGCGAGCTCAGGCGGACGCCCGCCGCCAGCACCGCGGGTGCCGTACGGCCCTTGCCGCACAGCGCTCCCTTGTTCACCGGGAAGTCCGGGCGCTCGACCACCGTGACGCCCCCGTCCTGCGAGGGCGTGAGGTTCATACCGCACTGCAGGGCGCAGTACGGGCAGTGCGTGGGCGTCACGGAGTTCGGCATACCGTTCAGCGTGCTTCCGGCGTGTTACGTGCGCGGCGGCTCCCTGTTACGCGGCCGGGACGGTGACCTCCCCGTCGCCGCCCGGCCGCGGTGAGCTCCGCTTGTAGTCGCCGCTGGGTGGGGAGTGGGTTGCCGTTGGTGTGGAAGTCGCCTCTTGTGTCTCATTCCGTACCGTAGTTGGCTGGTCACGCCTTGTTGAGAGTTGAAGGGGCGGGACTACAGTCGTTCGTCTGCGGCGCCGTCGTGGCTGGTCGCGCCCCGCGGCGGAGCCGCATATCGATACAGCCCCGCGCCCCTGAAAGAGGGGCGTTGCCCGCCCGGCGCGCCGTATCTCCGCACGGCGTTCGAAATACCGCATCTCGAAACAGCCCGTCAGGAGGTTCTCCGACCATGCCTGCGCACCCTCCGGGCCCTCTGGGCCACCTCACCCCCCGCGACCAGCACCTCTTCTGGCGATACGGACGGGGCCCCACCGTCCCCGTCTCTGATCCCTTCCTCCATCGCGCCGTCGAGCGGTGGGCCGCCATCGACCCGTACGCCGTCGCCGCCGAGCACCAGGGCGCGACGATCACGTACGGCGAACTCGACCGCCGCGCCGACGCCCTCGCCGCCCGCCTGGTCCGTGAGGGCGTACGGCCCGGTGATCACGTCGGACTCTTCGTACGCCGCTCGATCCCGATGCTCGTCGGCCTGCTCGGCATCCTGAAGGCGGGTGCCGCCTACGTCCCGCAGGACATCGGCCTCGCGCCCCCGACCCAGCTCGCCCATGTCGTCAGCGCCGCCCGCACCCGCGTCGTCCTCACGGCCGCGGAGCACGCCCACCGCGTACCGCTCCCCGACGGCCACCTGGTGATCACGCTGGACGCGCCACAGCCGTACGCACCGGCGCCCCGCCCGCCGTTACACCCCGACCACGGCTGCTACGTCCTCTTCACCTCCGGCACCACCGGCCGCCCCAACGGTGTGAAGGTCACCCACCGCAACGTCGCCAACATCCTGCTCACCGAACCCGGCGGCCTCGGCATCCGCCCCGGCGACCGTGTGGCCCAGCTCCTGAACGTCGCCTTCGACATGGCCGCCTGGGAGATCCTCGGCTGCCTCACCCACGGCGGCACCCTCGTCATCCGCGGCAAGGACACCGCGGCGGCGGCCCGTACCGCCGACGTGATCATCGCGACCCCGACCGTCCTGTCCGGCCTCGACCCGGCGGCCTGCCCCCGTGTCCACACGGTCGCCGTCGCCGGAGAGCCCTGCCCCCGCCCGCTCGCCGACCGCTGGGCCCGGCAGGCCGCCTTCCACAACTGCTGCGGCCCGACCGAGACGACCATCGTCAACACCATGCACCGCCATCGCCCGACCGACCCCCTCCTCACCATCGGCCGCCCGACCCCCAACAACACGGTCTACGTCCTCGACGCCGACCGCCGTCCGCTGCCCATCGGCGAGGTCGGGGAGATGTGGGCGGGCGGCGACTGCGTGTCGGCGGGATACCTCGGAAACGACGCCCTCAACGCCGAGCGCTACGCCCCGGACCCCTTCCTCGGCGCCGGCCACCGCATGTTCCGCACCCGCGACCTCGGCCGCTGGACGCCGGACGGCGAGCTCGAACACCTCGGCCGCACCGACGACCAGGTCAAGGTGCGCGGCTTCCGCGTCGAACTCGACTCCGTCTCCTCGGTGCTGGAGTCGGTCGAGGGCTGCGCGCGGGCGGTGACGCTGCGGCGCGACGCCCGTTCCCTGGTCTCGTTCGTCTGCCCGGCGGACGTCGACCCCGACACGGCCCGGCGCGCGGTGGCGGACGCGCTGCCGTACTACTGCGTGCCCGAGGATGTCATGCCCCTGCCATTCCTGCCGGAGACCGACCGCGGCAAGATCGACAAGCAGGCGCTGCTGCGGATGGCGGGGGAGCGGACGGCGGAGGGGCGGACGGCGGAGGGGCGGACGGCAGCAGAACGGACGGCGGAGGAGCGGGCGCCAGCAGGGCGGGCGGCGGATCAGCGGTCGGCACTTCAGGGGGCGGCCCGATGACCACGTCCCTCAACCGCCGGGCCGTCGATCTGCCGCCGCTGATCCCGGCCCCGCGCCGGCTGCTCAAGCACCCCCGGCTGATGCACTACAACCGACTGGCGGCGCTGGTACTCGTCGCCAACCTGGCCTTCCTGTGGGCGAGTTGGTCCCCATCCCCGCGGACCATGGGCCACGCGGCCCTCGCCGACCTCGCCCTCGCCGTCCTCGTCCGCCAGCAGTACGTCATCAACCTCTTCTTCCGGCTGGCCACCTGGGCGCCGACGACCTGGCCGCTGAAGATCCGCTGGACGCTCGGCAAGGTCTACCACTTCGGCGGGCTGCACGTGGGCGGGGCACTGGCGGGGACGGCCTGGTTCCTGGCGCTGACGCTCACGACGACCGACGCGGCGCTCCTCGTCGTGAGCTGGACCCTGATCGCGCTCCTCGCCGTGATCGTCGCCACCGCCCTCCCGCCCTTCCGCTCCCGCCACCACGACCACTTCGAGAAGATCCACCGCTTCGGCGGCTGGAGCGCCCTCGCCCTCTTCTGGGCGCACACCCTGCTGTCCACCCCCCAGCCGGTCCCGATCACCGTCCTGGCGGTCGTCACCTTCAGCGTCGCCCTGCCCTGGCTACGGCTGCGCAAGGTGGACGTACGCCTCGAACGTCCCTCCCCGCACGTCGTCCTGGCCCGCTTCGACCACGGTGAGACCCCCTTCGCGGGTTCCTCGACCGCGATCAGCCGCAGCCCGCTGAAGGAATGGCACTCCTTCGCCAACGTCCCGGCCCCCGGCGAACCCGGCTTCCGGCTGACCATCTCGCGCGCCGGGGACTGGACGGGTTCGTTCATCGACGACCTGCCGGCCAAGGTGTGGGTCAAGGGCATCACCACGGCGGGCGTCGCCAACATCGAGACCCTGTTCACAAAGGTCGTCTACGTCGCGACCGGCAGCGGCATCGGCCCCTGCCTCCCGCACCTCCTCGCCGCCGAGGTCCCCTCCCGTCTGGTCTGGGCGACCCGCGATCCCCGCGCGACCTACGGCGACGCCCTGGTCGACGAGATCCTCGCCGTCCAGCCGCACGCCCTGGTCTGGGACACCTCCCAGAACGGCAAGCCCGACATGGTGCGGCTCGCGTACGAGGCGTACCGGGACTTCGGGGCCGAGGCCGTCATCTGCATCTCCAACAAGAAGCTCACCTGGCAGGTGGTGCACGGGCTGGAACGGCGCGGGATTCCGGCGTACGGCGCCATCTGGGACTCATGACAGGGAGGGATCCGGTGAACAACCTCAAGATCGAACGCGACGGCGCCGTGGTGACCGTACGCCTGCACCGCCCGCATGTCCGCAACGCCCTCAGCGGCGACCTGCTGGCCGAACTCCTCGACGCGCTGCGTCCGTTGGACGCCGATCCCGAGGTGGGCTGCTTCGTCGTCACCGGCTCGGAGAAGGTGTTCGCGGCGGGCGCCGACATCAAGGAGATGGCGGGGAGGACGGCCGCGCAGATGGCGGCCGAGGACTACTTCGGGGCCTGGGAGGGCTTCACGGCCCTGCGCACCCCGAAGATCGCCGCCGTCAACGGCTATGCGCTGGGCGGCGGTTGCGAACTGGCGATGATGTGCGATCTCGTCATCGCGGGGGAGTCGGCGGTCTTCGGCCAGCCCGAGATCAAGCTCGGCGTGATCCCCGGCATCGGCGGCACCCAGCGCCTGACCCGGCTCGTGGGCCGGGCGAAGGCGATGGACCTGATCCTGACCGGCCGCACGATGGACGCGCGGGAGGCGGGGAGCTGCGGCCTCGTCTCCCGGGTCGTACCGGACGACCGGGTCCTCCCGGAGGCCCTGGAGGCGGCGGCGACCATCGCCTCGTACGGCCGTGCCGCGGTCACGGCGGCCCGCGAGTGCGTCGACCGGGCCCTCGAAACCGGGCTCCGCGACGGCATCCTCTTCGAACGCCGCCTCTTCCACGCCCTGTTCGCGACCGAGGACCAGAAGGAGGGCATGAGCGCGTTCCTGGAGAAACGCCCACCGCGTTTCACCGGCCGCTGAACCCGCGACGAGGGCGCCGGAACGCCGAGGGCGGGAGCAGGGCGACGGCCCCGCTCCCGCCCGATCAGGGAGATCGCTCCGCCGCCAACGCGTTCGTCACTCCGGTCTCCCGCGGCCCCAGGAACCGGGGGTCGGGCTCGAAGACGGCGTCCAGGGCCGCCTTGCCCGCCGCGAAGATCTCCCGGGCGCCGCCGTAGTACCAGGTGGCGTCGTGCTTGGCGTCGACCCCGACGCCGTACGACGTCACCCCCGCCTCCTGGCACAGCGCGACCGCTCGCCGGATGTGGAAGCCCTGGCTGATCAGCACCGCCTCGTCGACCCCGAAGATCTTCTTGGCGCGGACGCAGGAGTCCCAGGTGTCGAAGCCGGCGTAGTCGCTCACGATCCGCGAGTCGGGCACACCGTGCCTGGTCAGATACGTGCGCATGGCGTCGGGCTCGTCGTAGTCCTTGCGGCTGTTGTCGCCGGTGACCAGGACGACCCTGATCCGGCCCTCGCGGTACAGCTCCGCCGCCGCGTCCAGCCGGTGGGCGAGATACGGCGAGGGCTCACCTGCCCACAGACCGGCACCGAAGACGACGGCGACGTCGGTGCGCGGCACGTCCGCGGTGGTGCGCAGCCGGTCACCGGTGACGAGGTACATCCAGGTGGCCGGAAGCAGCCCCAGCACACACCCGGCCATCAGGGCCTGCACCAGCCGCCGCTGTCCCGCGCGGGTGCGCGGCAGACGTGGTCGAGGCAGCTTCGGTCGGCGCATCGGATGGTCCCTCCCCGGTCGGCTCACGGCCCGTTCTCGACAGTCAGGGACGTCCTGCCGGCCCCCGCGGTTCACCCTCCGCGACGTGATCAGCTTCACTAGGACCGGCGAAACCGCAGGTCACATCCGCTCACACCGTCCCTGTACCGCATCGTGAACCCGGTGTAAGAACCCGTCATTCCCGCGAAACGGGAAGGCAACGTCCCGCCGCCACCATCGGTTCATGACGGCGTCGAACCCTCTTCACGACGAGTCCACGACCGCCCACCTCGACAGTACGGCGCACCTCATGAACCGGATCAGCAGCCAGCTCGCCAGCCAGCTCAGCCTCGTCTCCCTCGACGGCAGGCGGCGCGCCGAGCCGCCCGCGCTCGTCGTCGTGGCCCACGGCAGCCGCGACCCGCGCGCCCTGAGCACCGTGCGCACCCTCCTCGACAAGGTCCGCGCCCTGCGCCCCGGCCTGCCGGTCCACCTCGGCCACATCGAACTGAACGAGCCGCTGCTCCCGGACACCCTCGCGGCTCTCGGCGACCGGGAGGCGATCCTCGTCCCGCTGCTGCTCAGCCGCGGCTACCACATCAAGCGCGACATCCCCGAGATGGCCGCCGAGGCCCGGGTACACGCGCGCGTGGCTCCCGCCCTGGGCCCCCACCCCCTGCTGGTCGAGGCCCTGTACGCCCGTCTCGTCGAGGCCGGCTGGCCCACCCGCATGGACGAGCCCACCCGCCGCAGGACCGCCGTCGTCCTGGCCGCCGCCGGCTCCCGAGACCCCGAGTCGAAACTCGACACCTCCCACACGGCCCACCTCCTGGCCAACCGCCTCGGCGTCCCGGTCGTCCCGGCCTACGCCTCGACGGCGACCCCGACGGTCGAGGAAGCCCTGACGTCCCTGGCATCCCGAGGCCGCACAAGGGTGGCCATCGCGTCCTACTTCACAGCACCGGGCCGCTTCGCGAGGGAGTCCGCGCAGGCGGCCCCGTGGCTGGCCTCGGCCCCGTTGGGCACCCACCCCGCCATGGCCCGCCTCCTCCTCCACCGCTACGACCAGATGCTGAACACGCCGGTCACGACAGCTCAGGAACTGGCTTCGGCTTAAATCGCCGGGCGAGGCCACCCACCCAGGGGCGCGGGGAACTGCGCGACCAGCCACCCACAACCCGCACTCGCGAACGAACAACACCCGGCAGGCGACTAGGCGCAACACAGCCCTCCGTTTGTCAGTGTCTGCCCGTACTGTCGGTGCATGCACTACGACGAGTCAGCAGTCGAACGCTGGGCCCCAGAACCCGACAAACGCCCAGGCCGCACGGCCTTCCAACGAGACCGCGCCCGCGTACTGCACTCCGCCGCCCTACGAAGGCTCGCCGGCAAGACCCAGGTGGTCACCCCGGGAACGCACAGCAACGCCTGGGACCCCAGCCCTCGCACCCGCCTCACCCACTCCCTCGAGTGCGCCCAGGTAGGCCGCGAACTCGGCGCAGCCCTCGGCTGCGACCCCGACCTGGTGGAGGCCGCCTGCCTCTCCCACGACCTCGGCCACCCCCCCTTCGGCCACAACGGCGAAGTCGCGCTGAACGAATTCGCCGAGGACTGCGGCGGCTTCGAGGGCAACGCCCAGTCCCTCAGACTCCTCACCCGCATCGAGCCCAAACGGTTCACCCCGGAGGGCTCCGTCGGCCTCAACCTCACCCGCGCCACCCTCGACGCCGCCACCAAGTACCCCTGGCCGAGAGGCGCCCACCCCACCGCCCCGAACTCCCCGAAGTTCGGCGTCTACGAGGACGACCGCCCCGTCTTCGACTGGGTCCGCAAGGACGCCCCCGGCACCCGCACCACCTTCGAGGCCCAGGTCATGGACTGGTCCGACGACGTGGCGTACTCCGTGCACGACGTCGAGGACGGCCTGCACGCCGGCCACATCGACCCGGGCTGCCTGCACGCCGAGCCGGAACGCCAGGCGGTCTTCGCGGTCGCCGTCGGACGGTACGTCCCCGAGGACACCGACCCGGCGGACCTCTCCGCCGCCCTCGACCGGCTCCAGGACCAGGAATGGTGGCCGCACGGCTACGACGGTTCGGCCGTCGCCCAGGCCCGGCTCAAGGACGCCACCAGCCAGCTCATCGGCCGCTTCTGCCTGGCCGCCGAGAGCGCCACCCGCGCGGCGTACGGCGACGGCTGGCTCTCGCGCTACGGCGCCGAACTCGTCGTACCGCACGAGACCCGCCTGGAGTGCGCGGTCCTCAAGGCCGTCGCCGACCGGTACGTCATGCAGCGCGCCGAGCAGGAGCGGCTCCGCGCCGACCAGCGGATCGTCGTCGCCGAACTGGCCGAGGCGCTCACCGTCCGCGCGCCCGACGGTCTCGACCCGCAGTTCCGGGCCCTGTTCGACACGGCCGGGGACGACCGCGCCCGCAAGCGCGTGATCGTCGACCAGATCGCCTCCCTGACGGACGCGTCGGCCCGCTCCCTGCACGCCCGGCTCACGTACCGGGCGTAGCGCCGCTCACCCTCACCCGCGCGGGACGGGTGAGGCCCAAGAGGCGAACGGGCACTCGAAAGTGACCCTGCGTGGCCTGATCGGGTCACCCCCTCTTCCCGCATCACGCTGCGTGCGGGAGGCTCAAGTGGCGGCACCCTTACGAGGAGGCATCAAGTGGTCGACGCGGATCAGACATTCGTCATCGTCGGAGGAGGACTCGCCGGCGCGAAGGCGGCCGAGACCCTTCGCGCGGAGGGCTTCACCGGGCGGGTGATACTGATCTGCGACGAGCGCGACCACCCGTACGAACGGCCGCCGCTGTCCAAGGGCTACCTCCTCGGCAAGGAGGAGCGCGACAGCGTCTTCGTGCACGAGCCCGCCTGGTACGCGCGCAACGACATCGAACTGCACCTCGGCCAGACCGTCGACGCGATCGACCGTACGGCGAAGACGGTCCGCTTCGGCGAGGACGGCACCGTCGTCCACTACGACAAGCTCCTGCTGGCCACCGGCGCCGAGCCGCGCCGCCTGGACATCCCGGGCACCGACCTGGCCGGCGTCCACCACCTGCGCCGGCTCGCGCACGCCGAGCGGCTCAAGGGCGTCCTCACCTCGCTCGGCCGGGACAACGGGCACATCGTGATCGCCGGCGCCGGCTGGATCGGCCTCGAGGTCGCGGCGGCGGCCCGGGAGTACGGCGCCGAGGTCACCGTCGTCGACCACAACCCGACCCCGCTGCACGGCGCGCTCGGCCCCGAGCTGGGCGGACTCTTCGCCGAGCTGCACCGCGAGCACGGGGTGCGGTTCCACTTCGGGCGGCGGCTGACGGAGATCGTCGGCCAGGACGGCATGGTGCTGGCCGCGCGCACCGACGACGGCGAGGAGCACCCGGCGCACGACGTCCTCGCCGCGATCGGCGCCGCTCCCCGCATCGGGCTTGCGGAAGCGGCGGGACTTGAGATCGCCGACCGTGCGCACGGCGGCGGCGTGGTCGTCGACGCACGGCTGCGCACCTCGGACCCCGACATCTACGCCGCGGGCGACGTGGCCTCCTTCCCGCATGCCCTCTTCGACACCCGGCTGCGGGTGGAGCACTGGGCCAACGCGCTGAACGGGGGACCGGCTGCGGCGCGGGCGATGCTCGGGCAGGACATCACCTACGACCGGGTGCCGTACTTCTTCACCGACCAGTACGACCTGGGGATGGAGTACAGCGGATGGGCGCCCGCCGGGTCGTACGACGAGGTGGTGATCCGCGGGGACGCCGGGAAGCGGGAGTTCATCGCGTTCTGGATGAAGGACGGGCGGGTGCTCGCCGGGATGAACGTGAACGTGTGGGACGTCACAGAGCCGATTCAGCAGCTGATTCGCTCGAAGGCACAGGTGAGCACCGAGACCCTCGCGGACCCACACATTCCGCTCGAAAACCTCGTCCCGTAGGTGTCAGTCCGCCCCCGTAGAATTCACGCGTGGCAGGACGGATCAACGACGAGGACGTGAAGGCGGTACGGGACGCGGTCCCGATCGACGCCGTGGTGTCCGAGTACCTCCAGCTGCGAGGCGCGGGCGGCGGGAACCTCAAGGGGCTGTGCCCCTTCCATGACGAGAAGTCGCCGTCCTTCCAGGTCAGCCCGAGCAAGGGACTCTTCCACTGCTTCGGCTGCCAGGAGGGCGGCGACACCATCACGTTCGTGATGAAGGTCGACCACCTCTCCTTCTCCGAGGCGGTCGAGCGCCTCGCCGCCCAGGCCGGCATCACCCTGCGCTACGAGGAGGGCGGGTACAACCCCTCCCACCAGCGCGGCGAGCGCATCCGTCTGGTCGAGGCCCACAAGATCGCCGCCGAGTGGTACGCCGAGCAGCTCGCGACCGGCTCCGAGGCCGACACCGGCCGGATCTTCCTCGCCGAGCGCGGCTTCGACCAGGCCGCCGCCGTCCACTTCGGCGTCGGCTACAGCCCCCAGGGCTGGGACCACCTCACCCGCTTCCTGCGCGGCAAGGGCTTCACCGACAAGGAGATCCTCCTTTCCGGCCTGGCACAGGAGGGCCGGCGTGGCCCCATCGA
Source organism: Streptomyces muensis (assembly GCF_021474425.1). Lineage (GTDB taxonomy): Bacteria > Actinomycetota > Actinomycetes > Streptomycetales > Streptomycetaceae > Streptomyces > Streptomyces muensis. The sequence goes on from NZ_JAKEIP010000070.1 coordinate 15,030, forward strand.
CCGGTTCCGGGGCAGGCTGATGTGGCCGATCCGCGACATCGCGGGAGACGTCGTCGGCTTCGGCGCCCGGAAGCTGTACGAGGCGGACAACGGGCCGAAGTACCTCAACACCCCCGACACGGCGATCTACAAGAAGTCCCAGGTCCTGTACGGCATCGACCTCGCCAAGCAGCACATCGCCAAGACCAGCCGTGCCGTCGTCGTCGAGGGCTACACCGACGTCATGGCCTGCCACCTCGCCGGCGTCACCACCGCCATCGCGACCTGCGGCACGGCCTTCGGCGGCGACCACATCAAGATCCTGCGCCGGCTGCTGATGGACAACGGCTCGGCCCGCGTCATCTTCACCTTCGACGGCGACGCGGCCGGCCAGAAGGCGGCCCTGCGCGCCTTCGAGGACGACCAGAAGTTCGCCGCCGAGACGTACATCGCCATCGCGCCGGACGGCATGGACCCCTGCGAGCTGCGCCTCGCCAAGGGCGACGACGCGGTCTCCGACCTGGTCGAACCCCGCACACCGCTCTTCGAGTTCGCACTGCGCCAGATCGTCGTCCGCTACGACCTCGACACCCCCGCGGGCCGCGCCGCCGCGCTCGACGAGGCCGCCCCGATCGTCGCCCGCATCAAGAACAGCGGCGCCCAGCACGAGGTCGCCGTCCAGCTCGCGGGCATGCTCGGCATCCTCGACACCCAGTTCGTGGTCAAGCGGGTCGCCCAGCTCGCGCGTTGGGCGAGGGAGCGCGGCGGACGCGGCCCGGCCCCGACCTCCCGCGACCCGCAGCAGCCGTACGACGCCGCCCCCGCACTCCGCACCTCCGGCCCCGCCCTCACCCTGCGCAACCCGGTGTACGCCACCGAACGCGAACTCCTCAAACTCGCCCTCCAACGCCCCGAGTTGGTCTCCCCGGCCTTCGACGCGTACGGCGTCGACGAGTTCACCGCCGCCCCCTACGCCGCCGTACGCCAGGCGATCATGGACGCGGGCGGCGCGGAGTACGGCGTCCAGGACGGGCAGGAGTACCTGGTCCGCGTCCGGGACGCCGCCCCCGACGACCAGGTCCGCGCGATGGTCACGGAGCTGGCGGTCGAGGCGATCATGCGCAGGACGGTCGACGAGAACTACGCCGGCGAACAGCTCGTCACCGTGCGCCGGCGCGCCGTCGAGCGCCGGATCCGTGACATCCAGAGCCAGCTGACCCGGCTCGGCGCGGGCGGCGACCCGGCTCAACTGGCCGCCGTACAGAACGAACTGTGGGTGTTGCAGCAGTACGACCAGGCACTGCGGGAGCACGGCGCGGCCGCCCTCTGAGCAGGCGGTCACGGACCGGACGCAAAAAGTCACCGCACGCCCCTCGTGGCGGCGATGTGTCGTACTCCACACTGGGTTCCGGTGCCTGAGTCCTCGGAGCGCGGCCGATCCGTTCCCCACGGGTCCCACACCCCCGCGGTTCCGCTCATCGCGTACGGGACGGACAGCGGCAAGGCCGCCGACTCCGCCCTCGAAGCAGCGCTGCCGTACGCCTCGGCAGCGATCATCCTGGAGGTCGCCCCCGTGCAGACCCAGACCCTCAGCCAGACCGACAGCAGTACGGACGGCACGGAGCCGGACGCGGAGACCGACGTTCTCGTCGCGGTGCCGCCGCAGAGCCGTGTCGCGCACCACCCGGAGGCGGGGCCGGAGGCCTCGCCCGAGCCGGCGGAACCGCCCGCCGACGCCCTGGACGCCGAAGCCGCCGAGCCGGTCGAAGCACCGGTGCCGGCCCGCGCCCGGGCCGTAGACACCGGCGGCCCGTCCTCCGACCTGTTCCGCCAGTACCTGCGGGAGATCGGCCGGATCCCGCTGCTCACCGCGGCCGAGGAGGTCGAACTCGCCCGCCGGGTCGAGGCCGGCCTGTTCGCCGAGGAGAAGCTGAGCAGCACGCCCGACCTGGAGAGCCGGCTCGCCCTCGACCTGGACCGGCTGGTCGTGATGGGCCGCATGGCCAAGCGCCGCCTCATCGAGGCGAACCTGCGCCTGGTGGTCTCGGTCGCGAAACGGTATGTCGGCCGGGGCCTGACCATGCTGGACCTGGTCCAGGAAGGGAACCTGGGGCTGATCCGCGCGGTCGAGAAGTTCGACTACGCCCGCGGCTACAAGTTCTCGACGTACGCCACCTGGTGGATCCGCCAGGCCATGTCCCGGGCCCTCGCCGACCAGGCCCGCACGATCCGGGTGCCCGTCCACGTGGTGGAGCTGATCAACCGGGTCGTCCGCGTCCAGCGGCGCATGCTGCAGGAACGCGGCTACGAACCGACGCCGGAGGAGGTGGCCGGCCATCTCGACCTCCCGCCCGAGCGGGTCAGCGAGGTGCTGCGGCTCGCCCAGGAACCGGTGTCGTTGCACGCGCCCGTGGGCGAGGAGGACGACGTCGCCCTCGGCGACCTCATCGAGGACGGCGACGCGACGTCACCCGTGGAGTCGGCGGCGTTCCTGCTGCTCAGGGAGCATCTGGAGGCGGTGCTGTCGACTCTGGGGGAGCGTGAGCGCAAGGTCGTACAGCTGAGGTACGGCTTGGCGGACGGGCGTCCGCGCACGCTGGAGGAGATAGGCCGCATCTTCGGCGTGACGCGGGAACGGATCCGCCAGATCGAGTCGAAGACCCTCAACAAGCTGCGAGACCATGCTTTTGCGGATCAGCTGCGGGGTTATCTGGACTGATGCCGTCCGCGGGCCCGGTGGGGGCTGGTCGCGCAGTTCCCCGCGCCCCTAAAAGAAGGGCGTGCAGCTAGCGCCCCTTCAGGGGCGCGGGGAACTGCGCGACCAGCCACAACGGACCCGCAGACGCCCGAACTCAGTCCACCTCTGCCACCGCCTGCGCGAACTGCGCCTTGTACAACCGCGCATACGCCCCGTCCGCCGCCAACAGCTCCCCGTGCGCCCCCTGTTCCACGATCGAACCGTTCTCCATCACCAGAATCGTGTCCGCGTCCCGAATCGTCGACAACCGATGCGCGATCACGAACGACGTCCGCCCATGCGCGAGCTTCGCCATCGCCTTCTGGATCAACACCTCCGTACGGGTGTCGACCGACGACGTCGCCTCGTCCAGCACGAGGATCACCGGGTCGGACAGGAACGCCCGCGCGATCGTGATCAGCTGCTTCTCACCCGCGCTGACCCCCGACCCCTCGTCGTCGATCACCGTGTCGTACCCGTCGGGCAGCGTGCGGATGAACCGGTCGGCGTGCGCGGCCCGCGCCGCCTCCTCGATCTCACCCCGGCTGACGTCCCGAGACGCCCCGTACGCGATGTTCTCCGCGATCGTGCCGCCGAACAGCCACGTGTCCTGCAGCACCATCCCGATCCCGGCCCGCAGTTCGTCCCGGGACATCCGGGCGATGTCGACGCCGTCGAGGGTGATACGGCCCCCCGACACGTCGTAGAAGCGCATCAGCAGGTTGACCAGCGTCGTCTTTCCGGCACCCGTCGGGCCGACGATGGCGACCGTGTGCCCGGGCTCCACCTTCAGCGACAGGTCCTCGATCAGCGGCTTGTCGGGGTCGTACCGGAAGGACACGCCCTCCAGCGCCACCCGGCCCCGCAGCTCCTCCGGCCGCACCCCCGGCACCGGATCCGCCTCCTGCTCCTCCGCGTCCAGGAGTTCGAAGATCCGCTCGGCCGAGGCGACACCGGACTGCACGAGGTTCGCCATCGACGCGACCTGCGTCAGCGGCATCGAGAACTGCCGCGAGTACTGGATGAAGGCCTGCACGTCACCGATGGACAGCGAGCCCGACGCGACCCGCAGACCGCCGACGACCGCGACCAGCACGTAGTTGATGTTCGACACGAACAGCATCAGCGGCTGCATCACACCGCTGTTGAACTGCGCCCTGAACCCGGCCTCGTACAGCGCCTCGTTCTGCTCGGCGAACTGCTTCGCCGACTCGTCCTGCCGCCCGAACACCTTCACCAGGGTGTGCCCGGTGTACATCTCCTCGACATGCGCGTTGAGCTTGCCGGTGGAGCGCCACTGCTGCACGAAGTGCGGCTGCGACCGCTTGCCGACCCGCGTGGCGACGACGAACGACAGCGGCACGGTCACCAGCGCGACCAGCGCCAGCAGCCACGACACCCAGAACATCATCGCCAGCACACCGACGATGGTCAGCACCGAGTTGATGAGCTGCCCCATCGACTGCTGCAGCGTCTGCCCGATGTTGTCGATGTCGTTCGTGGCACGGGACAGCACCTCACCGCGCTGACGCTTGTCGAAGTACGACAGCGGCAGCCGCGACAGCTTCGCCTGCGTGTCCTCGCGCATCCGGAACATCGTCCGGTTCACGGCCCGGTTCACCAGCCGCGTCGCCACCGCCATCAGCAGACCGGCGACGAGGAACACGACGAGCGCGAAGAGCAGTACGTTCCCCACCGCGCCGAAGTCGATGCCCTCGCCCGGCGTGAAGTCGGTGCCGCGCAGCATGTCGGCGATCTGGTCGTCGCCGCGCTCCCGCATCGCCGCGAGGACCTGCTCCTTGGTCATCCCGGACTCGAACTGCCGCCCGACGATGCCCGCGAACACCAGGTCGGTCGCCGCCCCGAGGATCTTCGGCCCGGCGACCGACAGACCCACGCTCACGACCACACAGAGCAGCAGCGCGTAGATGGTGAGCCGCTCCGGCTTGAACTGCGCGACGAGCCGCTTGCCGGACACCTTGAAGTCCAGCGAGCGCTGGTCAGGACCGCCCCCGGCCATCATCCGTCCCATGGGCCCGGCCATCAGGCGGCCTCCGCTTCCGTCAGCTGGGAGAGCACGATCTCCCGGTAGGTCTCGTTGTCCGCCATCAGCTCGTGGTGCCGGCCCGTGCCGACGACCCGCCCCTCGTCGAGGACGACGATCCGGTCCGCGTCCCGGATGGTCGCCACCCGCTGGGCGACGATGACGACGGTCGCCTCGGCGGTCTCACGCGCGAGCGCCGCCCGCAGCGCGGCGTCGGTGGCGTAGTCGAGGGCGGAGAAGGAGTCGTCGAAGAGGTAGATCTCCGGGCGCTGTACGAGGGTGCGGGCGATGGCGAGGCGCTGGCGCTGACCGCCGGAGACGTTCGTGCCGCCCTGCGCGATGGGGGAGTCGAGCCCGTTCTCCAGCCGCTCCACGAACTCCTTGGCCTGCGCCACCTCCAGCGCGTGCCACAGCTCCTCGTCCGTGGCGTCCGGGTTGCCGTAGCGAAGGTTGGTCGCCACCGTCCCGGCGAACAGGTACGGCTTCTGCGGGACCAGGCTCACGGTCCTCGCCAGCAGCCGGGGATCGATCGCCGACACGTCCTCGCCGTCCACGAGCACCTGCCCGTCGGTCGCGTCGAACAGCCGCGGGACGAGCCCCAGCAGGGTCGACTTGCCGCTGCCCGTCGAGCCGATCACGGCCGTCGTCTCGCCCGGCAGCGCGACCAGGTCGATCGCCTTCAGCACCGGCTCCTCGGCACCCGGGTAGCGGAAGCCCGCGCCCCGGATCTCCAGATGACCGTGCCGGCGCAGCTCCCGCACGGGCGCCACGGGTGGTACGACACTCGACTCCGTGTCCAGGACCTCCTGGATGCGCTCGGCGCACACCTCGGCGCGCGGCACCATCATGAACATGAAGGTGGCCATCATCACGGACATGACGATCTGCATGAGATAGGCGAGGAACGCGGTCAGGTCACCGATCTGCATCCCGCCGCTGTCGATGCGGTGCGCCCCGAACCAGACCACCGCGATGGACGACAGGTTCACCACGGTCATCACGATCGGGAACATCAGCGCGAGCAGCCTGCCGGTGCCCATCGCCATGTCGGTGAGGTCGGCGTTGGCCTTGCGGAACCGCTGCTGCTCGTACTCGTCGCGCACGAACGCGCGGATCACCCGGTTGCCGGTGATCTGCTCGCGCAGCACCCGGTTCACCGTGTCGAGCCGCTCCTGCATGCTGCGGAACAGTGGCCGCAGCCGCCGTACGATCAAGGTCACGCTGATACCGAGGACGGGCACGACCGCGACCAGCACCGCGGACAGCGGCACGTCCAGACCGAGGGCCAGCACGATGCCGCCCACGCACATGATCGGCGCCGACACCATCAGCGTGAACGTCATCAGCGCCAGCATCTGCACCTGCTGGACGTCATTGGTGGTCCGGGTGATCAGCGAGGGCGCGCCGAAGTGGCCGACCTCACGCGCCGAGAACGACTGCACCCGGTCGAAGACCGCGGCCCGCACGTCCCGGCCCAGCGCCGCCGCGGTCCGGGCGCCGTAGTACACGGCACCGATGTTGCACACGACCTGCGCCAGCGAGATGCCGATCATCAGGGCGCCGTAGGACAGGATGTAGCCGGTGTCGCCGTTGACGACGCCCTGGTCGATGATGTCCGCGTTCAGCGTGGGCAGGTAGAGCGTGGCGCAGGTCTGCAGGAACTGCAGCAGCACCAGCCAGGCGAGAGGTTTTCGGTAGGGCCTGAGGTAGGTCCGCAGAAGTCGTATGAGCACGCTGCTTCTCTCGGAGTGGGCGGATCGTCGATGGGGGCCTTTGGTTGCCCCTGGCCCCTATCGTCGAACACTCCACCCGCGTTACCTCAACCGATTAAGCCGTCAGCGCGGCTCGGTACAGCCTTACGGGTACGACTCCTACCGGTCTCTTACGTTCCGCTACGGCGGCCCTACGCCAGCCCTATGGCCGGAACGCCCCGGGATGCGTCTGCTCCCGCACCGACACGAACTGCTGCCGCACCGCCTGCCCCACCGCCAGCTCGTCGCCGGGCTCCAGCACCTGCGCGGCCGCGCCCTGCCAGACCGGCGGCGTGCGTGGATCGAGTGTGCCCTGCGACACACCGAGTGCCCAGGCGGCCTGCCGGGCGGCGCCGATCGCCGCGTAGTCCGCCGGCTGCGGTACGACGACCTGCGCGCCGAACAGCGACGGCGCCGCCGCCTGCACCGCGGGCAGCTCGGCCGCCGCGCCCAGCAGGAAGATCCGCCGCACCTCGACACCCCGGCCGCGCAGCACGTCCAGCGCGTCCCCGAGCCCGCACAGCATGCCCTCGAACGCGGCCCGCGCCAGATGCTCCGGCTTCATCGACTCCCGTCGCAGCCCCGCCAGCGTGCCCGCGGTGTGCGGCAGACTCGGCGTCCGCTCACCCTCCAGATACGGCAGCAGCACCAGCCCGTGCGCGCCCGGCGTCGACTTCATCGCCAGATCGGACAGCCCCTCCAGATCGGGCACACCGAGCAGTTCGGCGGCGCCGCGCAGGGTACGTACGGCGTTCAGGGTGGTGACGACCGGCAGGTGCATGCCGGTCGCGTCGGCCAGGGAGGTGATCATCCCGGAGCTGTCGACCAGCGCCTCGGGATGCACGGCCATGACAGAGCCCGACGCCCCGAGCGACACGACCGCGTCCCCCAGCCCGATGCCGAGCCCGAACGCGGCGGCCATGGTCTCGCCGGTCCCGGCCGAGATCAACAGCCCCTCCGGCGTCGTACCGGCCGCCTCCGCCGGGCCGATCACCTCGGGCAGCATCGCCTGATGGCCGAGCGCCAGCTCGACGAGATCAGTGCGGTAGGCGCCGGTGGCCGCGGACCAGTACCCCGTCCCGGAGGCCCCGCCCCGATCTGTGGTCCTTCTCACGGGCCGGCCGAGCAGCTGCCACACCAGCCAGTCGTGCGCCTGCATGAGGACGGCGGCGCGTACGGCGTTCTCCGGCTCGGTCTTGGCCATCCACCGCAGCTTGGTCACCGGCTGCGCGGCCTGCGGCACACACCCCACGGCCTGCGCCCACGCCTCCCGGCCGCCCAGCGCGTCGACCAGATCGGCCGCCGCGACCTGCGCCCGCTTGTCGCCGCCGACCATCGCCGGACGCACGGTGTTGCCCTGCGCGTCGAGCGGGACCACCGCGTTCTGCTGCGCCGACACCCCGATGGCCTGCACACCTTCGAGCAGCCCGCCGCCGGCCGCCTCCCCCAGGGACAGCAGCCACGCCTGCGGATCGACGTCGGAGGGCCGCGCGCCGCCGTCCGGCGTGTCCACCGGGTGCGGGGCGTACCCCTGCCTGAGCACGGCCCCTGAGTCCGTGTCGCATACGACGATGCGTGTGAAATCGGGCGAACTGTCCAGCCCGGCGACTATCCCCATGGCCCAAATTGTGCCGTAGCGCTGCGCTGGCTTGGGCCGTGGGCGTGGTGGGGGTGCGTGTGGGTTTTCGGGTGCGGGTTGTGTGTGGCTGGTCGCGCAGTTCCCCGCGCCCCTGGGTTGGCAGGGCCGCTCGGCGTCGAGACGTGCTGTTACGTGTTGCTGGTGCCCCAGTCGTCCTCGGCGCCTCCGTTGTGGGCGCTGCGTTCGCGGAGGGAGCGGACTCGGTCGGCGACCGAGGTGGGGACTCGGTCGGAGACCTTGTCGCTGACCGTGTGGTAGGCCTTGCCCGCGAAGTGGCGGCCCTGTTGGGCGGCGGATTCGGCGGTGTTGCGGACGGCGGGGTTCTGGGAGATCTCCCGGGCCGTCTTCTTCAGCTGCTCGTAGCGCTCGCGTCCGGCGCGTGTGCCGAGGACGTAACCGACGGCGAGTCCGATGACGAACGTGAGCCGGTAGCGCATGGCGGCCACCCTTCCCTTGCGTAGGTCCCTGGTGCGGCGTCGGTGCCGGGGGGAACCGATTGGCGGAGCACCCCCCTGCTTGCGCTAATGTATGTGTCGCAGCGAGCGCACGCCCCCTGGCGAATACCCAGGTAGGTACGTTCGATGCAAACGAGACCTTCCTCGGTAGCTCAATTGGCAGAGCAGCCGGCTGTTAACCGGCAGGTTACTGGTTCGAGTCCAGTCCGGGGAGCTCGGTCCTCCGTAGCTCAATTGGCAGAGCAGCCGGCTGTTAACCGGCAGGTTACTGGTTCGAGTCCAGTCGGGGGAGCACGCTGAACGAGGACCCCGCAGGGGTCCTTTTTCATGTTCGGGCTCATTTCCTGGGAACCGTGCAGGTCGCAGGGGAGTCCTTCAGGGCATGCGAAGTCGACCATACGAAGCAGGAGATCGTATGAGCGGCTATGCTGCGGCAGACGGCGCGCACACATGTACGCGACACGCCGCTATGGGGCGGTAGCTCAGCCGGTTAGAGCAGCGGACTCATAATCCGTCGGCCGTGGGTTCGAGTCCCACCCGCCCCACCACTCGCTACGCGAGAAGAATCGTTCTGACCTGCACCACCCGGCATAGAAGGTCTCCGTCACGCCCCAGGCGTCGGACAACTCCTGGGTGAACTCCAGCAGTTCCTTGGCCGCCAGCCCTTCGTGGGCTCGATCACCGCGTGCGACACCCCGCTGTCCGCCAGGTCGCCGAGCAGGATCGTTGCCGGATCCAGGGGACGACGTAACCGTCTGGCGTACCTCTCGCCTCGGCAGTGATGAGTTGTCGGGCCCGCGGCCGTCATATCTACGACGGGAGACCACGAGGCGGAAGGACGACGTGATGAGTGGGGACACGCTGTTGGAGGAGCTGGGTGTGAGCGGGCTGGGTGAGGTCGACGAGGCGGCGTTCTCGGAGCTGGTGGAGCGGCATCGGCCGGAGCTGCACGTGCACTGTTACCGGATGCTCGGGTCGTTCGAGGACGCCGAGGACACCGTGCAGGAGACGTTCCTGCGTGCCTGGCGGCGGCGGGAGACCTTCGAGGGGCGGTCGACGCTGCGGGCCTGGCTGTACCGGATCGCCACCAACGCCTGCCTGGACCTGCTCGCCAAGCGCCGCCCGGAGCCCGCGACCGGTGGCGAGGTGCTGTGGCTGCAGCCCTACCCGGACCGGCTGCTCGACGAGCTGCCCGCCGGTGACGCGGACGAGCCGGAGACCGTCGCCGTCGCACGGGAGACGATCGAGCTGGCCTACCTGGTCGCGGTCCAGCACCTCGCGCCGCGCCCGCGGGCCGTGCTGATCCTGCGGGACGTCCAGGGCTGGCCGGCGAAGGACGTCGCCGAGTTCCTCGGGGACTCCGTCAACTCCGTGAACAGCGCGCTGCAGCGGGCCCGCGCCGGCATGCGGGAGCACCTGCCCGCCGAGCGGCAGGACTGGAGCGGCGGTGAGCAGGACGCCGGGACGCGCGAGCTGGTGCGCCGCTACACCGACGCCAGCGTGGCCACGGACGTCCCGGCGCTCGCCTCGATGCTGCGCGACGACGTCCGCTGCTCGATGCCGCCCACGCCGGGCCTGTACATCGGCCGCGACGCGGTGGTGAAGGACTGGGTCGACAACGGCTTCGAGGGCATGAAGGGCCTGCGCGGCGTCCCCACCTCCGTGAACCGGCAGCCCGCCGTCGCCTTCTACCTCTGGCAGCAGCGGGAGGGCGCGTACCTGCCGCTGACGATCGACGTCCTGCGTGTCACCGGCGGGGCGATCACCGAGATCGTCACCTTCCACGAGGACCGGTTCCCGCGGCTCGGGCTGCCGGAGCGCCTGCCGGCGGACGGCACGGAGCCGTCGAGCGACGGGGGAGCGGCATGAGCGGCAGGAGCGGCACGGATGACGATGGGGGCGTCGCGGGCCAGGCATCGGGCCTGACCAGCCGTAGCCAGAGCCATAGTCACAGCCGTAGCCATAGTCACAGTCGTAGCCGCAGCCGCCTCCTCCGCGGGTTGGCCGGCGTCGGCCTCGTCGCCGCGCTCGCGGCGGTCGTGGCCACCTCGCCGCCGCGTTCGCGCAGGCCGTCGGTGTCGACTTCGAGGTTCCCGATGGTGGGGAGAGGATCCCGTTGGCCGGGTTCGCCGTGGTGAGCGGCTTCTTCTCGGTCGTGGGCGTCGTCATCGCCGTCGCTCTGCTCCGCCTGAGCGCCCGCCCCGCCGAGCGATTCGGGTGGACGGCCGTGTCGCTGACCGCGATCTCGCTGGTCCCGCCCCTGCTCTCCGGGGCCGACACCGCCACGATCACCGCCCTGCTGCTGCTCCACCTCGTCCCCGCGGCGGTGATGATCCCCACCCTGACCAGGAGCCTGCGCGCCCGGACCGATTGACGAACGCCTACGTCTCGCCCAGCAGGACGCGGACCGATTCCCACGCCGTCGCCGCGACCCTGCGCAGCGCCTCGGTGGTCGCGCCGTCCCGGGCGCGGTGGGACATGCCCTGGACGATGACGCCGGCGAACTCGGCGACCGCGCGGGCGTCGGTGGTGGGGGGGAGGGTGCCCGCGTCGATGTCGGCTCTGATGTGGGCTTCGAGGCGGTCGATGTTGGCGTTGCGGATGTCGCGCAGGCGGTCGGCGACCTGTTGGCCGGCTTCGGAGACGCGGCTGGCGGAGCCGATGACCAGACAGCCGCCGGGGCCGTCGGTGTGGGTGTAGGTCTCGGCCGCCTCGTACAGCAGGCGCCGGATCAGGGCGGGGGCGCGGTCCTCCTCGTCGAAGGCGCGCTGCATGAAGCTGCCCCTGCCGTTGTTGTAGTACTCGACGGCGGCGAGGAAGAGGCCCTCCTTGCTGCCGAAGGCCGCGTACAGGCTGGGGGCGTTGATGCCCATCTCCCGGGTGAGGGTGGCCACCGACGTGCCGTCGTAGCCGTGCCGCCAGAAGGCGAACATCGCCTTCTCCAGGCTGCTGTCGAGATCGAACTTACGGCCCTGGCCGCGTACGCCTGCCATCGGTTGCTCCCACGTCGTCGTCGGTGAGCGTGCTCATGTCGGAGGCGCGGGCCGGGACGCGGCTTCACACCGGTGTGATCCATTATTCATGTAGCGATCGATAAACGAATGATAGTGTCGCCGGGCCGGTGAGAGGAACCGGTGCGCCGACCGGGCGTGGTTCCTCGCCGCATCTTCATGCGCCACGCGGCGCGGCGACAGAGTCGTTGCCAGCCGCGACGCATCGTGCCCGTCCACAGGGGGACTTCACGTGCACCACAGTGCCGCTTACATAGATGGCTTAACCCGCAGTCACTCCGCCTCCCCGTCCTGGACCGTGGAGGCCATCAAACAGGTCCGGTACCACGTCGTCGAGGCGTCCGGCCTGTTCGAGCCCGACAGCACCCTGCTGCTCTCGGGCTGTGCCGACGCCCCGCTGCGACCCGGCGACCGGCGTCTGGTCGTGATCGACTCCACCGTCGACGAACTCCACGGGGAGCGCATCACTCGCTACTTCGACCACCACGGGATCACGGTCACCCTCCTCCCGCTGCGCGCGGACGAGAGCGTCAAGCGCTGGGACCTGGTGACGGACGTGGTCGACGCCATGAACGACTTCGGCATCGACCGAAGGCGCGAACCCGTGATCGCGATCGGCGGCGGCGTCCTCCTCGACGTCGTCGGACTCGCCGCCAGCCTGTACCGGCGCGGCACTCCCTACATACGCATACCCACCACACTGGTGGGCCTGGTCGATGCCGGCGTCGGTGTGAAGACCGGGGTCAACTACGGGCAGGGCAAGAACCGGCTCGGTACGTACGCGCCGGCCGTGGCGACCTTCGTGGACCGCTCCTTCCTGAGCACCCTCGACGCACGTCACCTCGCCAACGGGCTGGCCGAGATCCTGAAGATGGCGCTGATCAAGTCGGCGGAACTCTTCGGCCTGCTGGAGGACTTCGGGCCGCTGCTGATCGAGGACCGGTTCCAGGGCAGCACCCCCGCGCTGGAGACGGCGGCCCGCCGGATCGTCTCCGAGGCCATCCACCTGATGCTGGAGGAGCTCCAGCCCAACCTGTGGGAACAGTGCCTGGAACGGTGCGTCGACTACGGGCACACCTTCAGCCCCACCATCGAGATGGAGGCGCTGCCGGAGCTGCTGCACGGCGAGGCGGTCACCGTCGACATGGCGCTCACCACCGTGCTGGGACGGATGCGCGGCGATGTCACCGAGCACCAGGCCCAGCGCGTACTGGCCCTGATGGACCGGCTGCGGCTGCCGCTGTGGACCGACGTCCTGGCCCGCCCCGGAATCCTGGACGGCGCCCTCGCCGACACGGTGCGCCACCGCGACGGACAGCAGCGGCTGCCGCTGCCGGTCGGCATCGGACACCACCGCTTCGTCAACGACGTCACCCCCGAGGAACTGAACGCCGCGCTCAGGGAACTCGACGCCGCGCGACGGCGGACCGGGCAGGACATCGGACCGGTCGCCGGACTCGTCGGGGCCGGTGAGGCAGCGTGAAGTGGGACAGCCTCTACATCGAGGGCTTCGGCTCCTATCTGCCCGAGGAGCGTGAGTTCGCCGCCGAGATGGTGGCGAGCGGACGCTACAGCCAGGTCGAACACCGCAAGACCGGACAGGTGTCGGCCGTCGTCGCCCGGCCCGAACGCGGCGAGACCGCCCCCGAGATGGCCGTCGCCGCCGGACGATCCGCGCTCACCGACGCCGCCGCCGACCCCGCCGACATCGATGTCCTCGTCCACGCCGTGGTGCTGCACAACGGCCTGGAAGGCTGGAACTGCGGCGCCTATCTGCAGAGCGAGCTGGGGATAGAGGAGTGCGTACCGATCGAGATACGCACCGCCTGCGCGGGCGCCGTCGTCGGTATGGAACTCGTCGGCCGCTGGTGCGCGGGCGCGGGCAAGGGCATGGTCACCGCCTCCGACGCCTGGCAGCTGCCGCTCTTCGACCGCTGGGCCTCCGACAGCGGACTGGTCTACGGCGACGGCGCGGGCGCCCTGGTCCTCGGCCACGACGGCGGCCCCTTCCGGGTGCTGTCGACCTCCGTGGTCAGCGACCCGCTGCTGGAGCGGATGCACCGGGGCAACGACTCGATGGCGATGCCGTACTACGGCTCCGGCGAACCCATCGACCTGCGTCAGCGCGTCGCCGCGTTCGCCGAGGCCCGCAGCACCGAGGAGTTCTGGACCCGGAACACCGCCGCACTGTCGCGCTGCGCCGAGACCGCGCTCGCCGACGCCGGCACCGCGCACGCCGACATCGCCCACTGGCTGGTGCCGAACTTCGGCAAGGTCCTGCTGCGCAAGCAGTGCTTCGGCCCGCTGAAGATCGACGCCGCCCAGACGCTCGCCGAACGCGGCTGGGAGATCGGGCACACCGGCGCCGCCGACCCGGTCGTGGGCCTCGACCTGCTGCGCCGCTCCGGCACCCTCACCCCGGGCGACCGGCTGCTGCTCACCGGCATAGGCGTCGGCTTCACCTGGGGCTGCGCGGTCCTGGAGTACACCGGCGCGCCCGCGCCCACCACCGAGACGAACAACACGAACGAGACGAAGGGGGCCGTCCGTTGACCGCCACCACCGGGACCGAGACCGCGACACCCGTACGGGGAGCGGGCGCGGGCGCCGCCGTGTTCTGGATGCTGCTCGCCGTCTTCGGCGTCGGCACCGTCGAATACCTCGTGGCCGGCGTCCTGCCGGACATCGCGGGTGACGTCAACGTCTCCGACGCCACCGCCGGCCTCCTGGTGACCGTCTACGCGGTCACCGTGATGATCGGCGGGCCGCTGCTCACCATCGTCACCACCCGGGTGCCGCGCACCGCCCTGATCATCGGCTCCATGGCGGTCTTCGTCATCGGCACCCTCGGCACGGCGCTCGCGGACAGCTTCGCGCTGCTGGTCGTCTTCCGTATCGTCACCGCGCTGCCGCACGCCACCTTCTTCGCCCTCTGCCTGGTCCTCGCGACCTCGCTGGTGCCGCCGGAGTTCCAGGGCCGGGTGATCGCCCGGGTCTCGCTCGGCCTGAACCTGGCCACCGTGCTCGGCGTGCCGCTCGGCACCCTGATCGGCGGCGAGTTCGGCTGGCGTACCTCCTTCGTGGTCGTCGCCGTCTTCCAGACCCTGGTCACCGTCGGGCTCGTGGCCGTCACCCGGCGCGCCCCCGCCCGCCCGGCCGGGTCGATCTCCGCCGAACTCACCGTCTTCACCCGCCCGTCGGTGTGGGCGGCCCTCACCCTGACCGCGCTCAGCCAGGCCGCCCTGTTCGTCGTCTTCACCTACATCGCGCCCTACCTCCGCGACCACACCGGCTTCTCGGCCGGCCATGTCACCCTGCTCCTCTTCGTCTTCGGCATCGGCTCGGTCGTCGGCAACCAGCTCGGCGGGCACTTCGCGGACCGCTCCATCGACCGCACCCTGCTCGTCGCGCTCGGCGCGCTCACCGTGGCCCTCGGCCTGCTCGCGCTCTTCGGCTCCAGCACCTGGTTCACCGCGCCCTGGCTCTTCGTCCTCGGCGCCGCCGGCTTCTCGATCATCCCGCCGCTGGCCTCCAAGCTGATCACCGCGGCGAGCGAGGCACCCAACCTCGCGGCCACCGTCAACATCGCGGGCTTCCAGCTCGCCAACGCCGCCGGCGCCTGGATCGGCTCGGCCACCCTCTCCCTCGGGGCGTCGCTCGGCACCCTGCCCGCGGTCGGCGCCGGCCTCGCCCTGGCCGCCGTCCTGGCCCTCGCCGTGGGCACCCGCGGCAGGCGTGACCGGGTGGCGGGTGAGGGCAGTTGATGCGGGCCGCCGTCATAGACAAACCGCACACCGCGACCCTGGTGGAGACCGCCCGACCGGTCGCCGGGCCCGGTGAGGTCCTGGTCAGGATCGCCTACGTCGGCCTGTGCGGCAGCGACCTGGAGCTCCTGCACGGCACCTCCGCCTACCTCGCCGACGGGCGGGCCGTCTTCCCGCACCGGTTCGGCCACGAATGGGCCGGCACCGTCGAGGAGTTCGGCCCCGGCGTCACCGGACTGCGGCACGGCGAGGTGGTCACCGGCTCGACCATGATCCCCTGCCAGTCCTGCCGTTCCTGCGCCTCCGGCCACCGCAACCTCTGCACCGAGCTGCGCGAGGTCGGTCTGTACGGCTGGGCCGGCGCCGCCGCCGAGTACCTGGTGATGCCCCGTCACGCCCTGGTCCCCTTCGGCCCCGGCACGGAGCAGCCGCGCCCCGCACACGTCCTGGTGGAACCCCTGGTCACCGTCCTGGAGGCGGTCCGCGCGGCCGACCCCCAACCCGGTGACCAGGTCCTGGTCGTCGGCGCGGGCACCATGGGCAGCCTCGCCGCCGCCGTCCTCGCCCGCTACCCGGTGACCGTCGACATCGCCGAACCCGGCGGCGTCGGCCACCTCCCGCCCGGCAGCTACCGCGACCGCGTCACCACCACCGCCGACGCCCCGACCGGGTACGCCATCGTCCTGGAGTGCTCCGGCGCCCCCGGCACCCTCAACGCCGCGCTGGACCGGCTGCGCCCCGGAGGCCTGTGCCTGCTGGTCGGCGTCCCCGCCGGGACCGAGAGCGTCGACCCCGGCCGGATCGCCCTGGCCGGCATCCGGATCGCCGGCGTCCGGCACGGTGTCGACCACTACGCCCGTGCCGTGGCCCTCGTCGACGAACTCGCCGTAGGCCTCGTCGACCAGGTGATCCCGCTCGACGAGGTCGCCCGCGCCTTCGACGTGCTCCAGCACGGCCGGACCCGGCCCAAGGTGGTGCTGAGCCTTGTCTGACCGGCACACCACCCTGATCACCGGGGCCAGCAGCGGCATCGGCCGGGCCACCGCCCGCGCGCTCGCCCACCCCGGGCACCGGCTGCTGCTCGGCTACGCCACCGGCGAGGACCGGATCCGCCAGGTCGCCGGGGAACTCCAGCGCACCACCGGCGCCGAGTGCGTCCCGGTCCGGGCCGATCTGCGCGACCCCGAGGCCGCCGTCGACAGCTGCATGGCCGCCGTCGAGCGGGCCGGGCGGATCGACTGCCTGGTCAACAACGCCGGCATCAACGACCGCAGCGCCGCCGACGCCCTCGAACTCAAGCGGGCCGACGAGGTGTTCGCCATCAACGCGCTCGCCCCCATGACGCTCGCCTCCGCGGTCGGCCACCACATGATCCGCGGCGGCGTCCGCGGCAGCATCGTCAACGTCACCTCCGTCCACGAGACCGTGCCGATCACCGGCGGCGCGCTGTACTGCGCCAGCAAGGCCGCGCTCGGCATGGTCACCAAGGTGCTCGCCCTGGAGTTCGGCCGGTACGGGATCAGGGTCAACTCCGTCGCGCCCGGCGAGACCGCCACCGCCATGAACGGCGTCCACGACGAGGACACCTACCGGGAGATCTCCCGCCCCGACATCCCGCTCGGACGCCCGGCCGGCGCCGAGGAGATCGCCGCGCTGATCGCCCATCTCGCCGGGCCCGGCTCCGGCTACGTCACCGGCGCCTCGCTCCTCGCCGACGGCGGGCTCGCCCTGACCGCGGCGGAGGCCAACGCCCGCCACGCCTTCACCACCGTTCCCCCGAGGGAGACTCCACCCGCATGAAAGCCGTCGTCTTCCACCGCACCGGCGACCCCGACGTCCTGGCCCTCGACGAGGTGCCCGAACTGCCCGTCGGACCGCGGGACATCCGCGTCACCGTCACCGCGGCCGCCGTGAACCCGGTCGACCTCAAGACCCGTTCCGGGTTCCTCACCCTGAACCTGACCTACCCGGCCGTCCCCGGCTGGGACGTCTCCGGCGTCGTCGCCGAGACCGGCGCCGAGGTCACCCGGTTCACCGTGGGCGACCAGGTCATCGGCATGGTCGCCCAGCCGGCCCACCGCTACGGCACGTACGCCGAACAGGTCGTCGCCGACGCCCGCCTCTTCGCCCGCGCCCCGGGCGGAGTGCCGCTGGAGGAGGCCGCCGCGCTGCCGCTCGCCGGGCTCACCGCCGTCCAGACCCTCGCCAAGCTCACCCTGCCGGCCGGCGCGCCGGTCCTCGTCACCGGCGCCGCCGGCGCGGTCGGCCGGATCGCCGTCCAGCTGCTGCTGGCCGACGGTCACCCGGTCGACGCCCTGGCCAGGGCCGCCGACACCGAAGCCCTTCTCGCCCTCGGCGTCGGCACCGTCCACACCCGGCCCGAGGACCTCCCCGCCGCCGGCCACACCGCCGTCGTCGACACCGCGGGCGTGGCCGCCGCGATCCGTACCGTCGCTGACGGCGGCCAGTTCGTCGCCATCGACGACAACGAACAGCCGGTACCCGAGCGGGGCATCACCCCCCGCAAGAGCTATGTCGACGAGAACGGCGACCAGCTCCAGACCCTGAGCGACCTGATCACCAGCGCCCTCCTCACGGTCCCCACCGGCCGCCGCCACCCCCTCGCCGAAGCCGCCCACGCGCACCGTGAGTTCGCCAAGGGTGGCCTGCGCGGGAAGGTCCTCCTGCAGCCGTGACGTGCCCGTATCCCCGTCCCCGGGCGACCCAGGTCGCCCCTCCGGCCCCGCACCCCGAAGGAACCCCCGTATGAACACGGTCCCGGACGCCTCCCCGAACCCCGTCGCGGACACCCGCACGCCGGCCCACCGGATCACCGTGGCGGTGCCCGACGTCGCGGAGGCCACGGCCTTTCTCGCTGAGCTGGTCGGGCCCTCCGTCGTGGACCGGGACGGTGGGGCGGGGGTCGTCTCGTTCTCGGCCGGTGTCGAGGTGCGGCTCGTTCCCGCCGCGTCGGGCGAGACCCCGCCCCGCCTGGTCGACATCGGTACGAACCACCTGTGCTTCCGCGTCGGCGACATAGAGGCGGCCGTCGCCCATCTGGAGAAGCTGCCCGGTGTCGAGGTCCTCGGCGACATCATCACGATTCCCGAGGGGCCGATCCGCGGGAACCGCTGGATCTACTTCCGTTCGCCGTGGGGCACCCTCTTCGAGCTGCAGCAGTGGCCCGACGTACCCGGATACGCCGACAGCACCGAGGAGCGGCTCCACCACGGCCAGCGGCCGGCCGACGACGCGCCGCTGCCGACGCTGCTCGGCCTCGACCACACCGGCTACAGCGTCCAGAGCCTCGACGCCACCGTCGACCACCTGGTCACCCACCACCGGGCACGGGTCGTCCTGCGCACCGAGATCGCCGCCGACCGGGCCTTCATGCGGCGCCAGTTCGGCCTCGACGTCGAGGGGACCTCGGCGATGGCCATGGTCGTCATCGATGACGCCCTCAACCTCGAACTCTTCGAGCACGGCATCTCCGGCCAGGAGCCGCCGCGCCCGCTGGACCGCCTCGGCGGCAACCTGCTCGAACTCCACGCCGCACCGGACCCGGCCGCCACCGCCCACCACGCCCCCTTCGGGCTCACCCTCCCCGGGCCGGTGACCACGTGAAATTCGGTATCAACCTGCCCAACTTCGGCCCCCAGATGACCCCGGAGGGCATGCTCGACTGGACCCGTGAGGCCGAACGGCTCGGCTTCGACACCGTGCTGGTCTCCGACCACCTCGCCCTCACCGACGACGCCCACCGCCGCTCACCCGCCCCCTTCCACGAGAGCCTCGCCACGCTCTCCTGGCTGGCCGGGCAGACGCAGACCGTACGGCTCGGCGCGGGCGTACTGATCGCCTCCCACCGGCATCCGATCGCGCTCGCCCGGGCCACCGCCACCATCGACCAACTCAGCGGCGGCCGCCTCGTCGTCGGCTTCGGCGTCGGCTGGGCCCCGCGGGCCTTCGACGTGCTGGGCGTGGACTTCCACCGGCGCGGCGCCCTCACCGACCACACCCTGGACGTCCTGGTCGAGGCCTGGACCTCCGACACCGTCACCTACCGCGGCCACCGGGTGCACACCGCACCCCGGCCCGTACAGGACCCGCACCCGCCGCTGTGGATCGGCGGCAACGGACCGCGCGCCCTGGAACGTGTCAACCGCGTCGGCACCGCCTGGCACCCGCTCCACCCCGACCGCCGGCTGTGCGCCCGGGCGGCCGAAGTCCTCGCGGAAGGCAAGGAGTTCGCCCCGAGGATCTTCTTCCTGCCCACCACCACCCCGGCCGACCCGAGCTCCCGGCCCCTCGGCTACGGCACCCCCGACCAGATCCGCGCCGACATCGCCTTCCTGCGTGACGCCGGCGCCGACCACGTGATCCTCGACACCGACCCCGGCGACCAGCGTCTGCGCAGGCACTGGAAGGAAGACCTCGAACTGATCCGGTTCGCCGCCCAGACCCTGGAGATCGGATGACCTCGCCCCGCGCCGTGACGGCCGGCGCCCTGCTCTTCGACATGGACGGCACGCTGGTCGACTCGGCCGCCTCCATCGACCGTGTCTGGGGGGAGTTCGCCGCCCGTCACCGCCTCGACCCGGCCACCGTGCTCGCCGCGCTGCCCGGCCGCACCGCGCACGACATCGTCGCCGGGCTCCTCCCCGCGGCCGGCTTCGCGACCGTCACCGACGAGGTCGCCTGGATCCGGGCCCGCGAGGAGGCCACCGCCGACACCGTCACCGAGATCCCGGGCGCCCGCCGGCTGCTCACCGCCCTGCCCGCGCACACCTGGGCCGTCGTCACCTCCGCCTCCCGCACCATGATGGAACGCCGCCTCACCGCCGCCGCACTGCCCCTGCCCGCCGTCGCCGTCTGCGCCGACGACGTCCGGGCCGGCAAACCCGACCCCGAGGGCTTCCGCGCCGCCGCCCGGCTCCTCGGCGTGGACATCGCCGACTGCCTCCTCTTCGAGGACTCCGCCCCCGGCCTGCTCGCCGCCCACCGCTCCGGCGACGGGGGTGCCGCCGAACCGGCCCCGTAC
>NZ_JAKEIP010000071.1 GCF_021474425.1 Streptomyces muensis
CGCCCCGGCCGCGCTCCCACCCGGCTGCGCCTTCGCGCCCCGCTGCCCGCTCGCTGCGGACGCCTGCCACACGGCGGAACCGGAGCCGCAGGAGGTGGAGAAACGCCTGGTGTCCTGTCACCACTGGCCCGAACTCCCGCACCCGGCAACGGAGTTGTTCCATGAGTGACGCCCTGCCCGAGACCCCGACCGACGCCCTGCTCGACGTCCGCGACCTCGTCGTCCGCTACGGCGACGTGACGGCCGTCGACCACGTCTCGTTCACCCTGGCCCCCGGCGAGACCCTCGCCCTCAACGGCCCGTCCGGCTGCGGCAAGTCCTCCACGGCGCTCGCGGTCCTCCAGCTGCACCGCCCGGACGCCGGTGAAGTCGTCTTCGAGGGCCGGGAGTTGACGTCCCTCACCGAACGCGAGCTGCGCCCGCTGCGCCCTCGCATGCAGCCCGTGTTCCAGGACCCGTACGGATCACTGAGCCCCCGCCACCGCATCCGCGACGCGGTGGCGGAACCCCTGCGGATCCAGGGCCGCCGCCCCACACCCGACCAGGTGGCCGAACTCCTCGACCGGGTGGGCCTCGACCCGTCGTACGGCGACCGTCTCCCGCACGAACTCTCCGGCGGGCAGTGCCAACGCGCCGGAATCGCCCGCGCGCTGGCCTCGGAGCCACGCCTGCTCGTCCTGGACGAGCCGGTGTCCTCCCTCGACCCTTCCGTGCGGGCCGGCGTACTGAACCTGCTCGCCGACCTCCAGGACGACCTCGGCCTCGGCTACCTCTTCATCTGCCACGACCGGGCGGTCGTACGGCATGTCGCGGACCGGGCGATCGAGATGCGCGAGGGGCGCGTCATTTCCGCGTAGCGGCCCCGATCACCTGCCGCAGCCCCTCCGCCAGCTGGTCGGCCTCCGGGGCGGTCTTCGGGTCGAAGGTCCACTGCGCCATGACGCCCATCATCAAGGTCAGGTAGAAGTAGCCGAGGGTGTCCACGGTCTCCTCCGGGACGTCCTCCTCGCGCCCCCCGTGGAAGAGCGTCACGATGCCGCGCGCGCCTCCGCGCTGGGCCCGCGCCAGATGCTCCCGCACCTCCGGCAGCTGGTCGCCCATGACCACGATCTCCATGCTGAGCCGCCACATCGAGCCGGGGTCCCGCATGGTGCCGATGATGTTCGACCACACCTCGGCGAACCGCTCGACCGAGCCGGGCTCCCCACTGAGCTCGCCACCGCCCTCGAAGGCGTCCGACATCCCCTCCACCATCTCGACGTACGCCTGCGCGAGCAGCGCGTCCTTCGAGCCGTAGTGGTAGCCGATCGAGGCCAGGTTGGTCCCCGACTCCTTGACGATGTCGCGCGCGGTCGTGCGCACGAACCCCTTCGCCAGCAGGCAGCGCTTGGCGCCTTCGAGCAGATCCTCACGGTGTCCCATGACGACCCACCCTACCCTCGATCCATACATCCGTCCTATACGCCCGTCCTAGACAAGCGTTTAATACGCGCGTACATTCACCGCCATGACAACGAACCCGATGAGCCCTTCGGCCGGCACTCGAGCCGGACGCCGTGAATGGACGGCCCTCGGCGTCCTGATGCTTCCGCTGCTGCTGGTCTCGATGGACGTCTCGGTCCTCTACTTCGCGATCCCGGCGATCAGCGCGGACCTGGAGCCGAGCGGCACCCAGCAGCTGTGGATCTTCGACATCTACGGCTTCGTCCTGGCCGGCCTGCTGATGACGATGGGCTCGCTCGGCGACCGCATCGGCCACCGCCGCCTCCTGCTGGTCGGCGCCGCCGCCTTCGGCGCCGCCTCGCTGCTGGCGGCGTACGCGCACAGCGCCGAGGTCCTGATCGCGGCCCGCGCGGTCCTCGGCATCGGCGGCGCGACCCTGATGCCGGCGACGATGGCCATCCTGCGCGCGATGTTCACCGACCCCGCGCAGCGCGCCAAGGCGATCGGCCTGTGGTCCGGCGTGATGACGGCCGGCGTGGCCCTCGGTTCGGTGCTGAGCGGGGTCCTGGTCGAGCACTTCTGGTGGGGCTCGGTCTTCCTGGTCAACCTGCCCGCGATGGCGCTCCTGCTGCTCCTCGGCCCCCTCCTGCTGCCCGAGTCGAGGAACCCCGCGCCCAGCCGCTTCGACTGGCTGAGCGTCCCGCTGTCCATGGCGGCGGTACTGCCCGTGGTCTACGGCCTGAAGGAGATCCCGTCCGAGGGCTGGAACGTCCTCTACGTCGTCTCGATCACCGTCGGCCTGCTGTTCGCGGCCCTCTTCGTCCACCGCCAGCGCACCGCCGCCGCCCCGATGATCTCTCCGGCCCTGTTCCGCGGACGCGGCTTCGCACCCTCCGTGATCCTCAACCTCGTCTGCATGTTCGGCGTGCTGGGCTCGTCCTACTTCACCACGCAGTACCTTCAGTCGGTGCTCGGCATGGGCGCGCTGGAGGCGGCCCTGTGGGCGCTGCTGCCGTCGGTGCCGATCGGCGCGGCGGGACCGCTCGCGACGGGGCTGGTGCAGCGGGGCGTCAACCGTGCCTACGTCGTCACCGGCGGCTTCGCGACCTCCGCGGCCGGTTTCGCGCTGCTGTCCCTCGCCGGCACGGACTCGTTGTGGCTGGTGCTCGCCGCGTGCGCGGTGATCGCCGTCGGAGGGGTCACCGTGATGTCCCAGATCATGGACCTCGCGATGGGCTCCGCCCCGGTGGAACGGGCGGGCTCGGCGTCCTCCCTGCTGGAGACCGGAGCCGAGTTCGGCGGCGCCCTCGGCATGGCCGTCCTCGGCTCGATCGGTACGGCCGTCTACCGCCACGAGATCCCGGCGTCGGCCCCGGACGTGGCACACGAGACCCTCGGCGGAGCGCTGGCGGTCGCCGACCGGGTCCCGGGCCTGGCCACCGCCGCACGGGAGGCGTTCACCAGCGGTATGCAGGGCGCGGCCATCGCGGGATCGGTACTGCTCGCGGCGGCCGCGGCACTGGCGGCGGTGACCCTGCGGCGGGTCGAGGCGCCCGAGTGCACACACAAAACGCCGGACGAGCCGAGTCATTTCAGCCCGTCCGGCGTTTGAGGACGAGGCCCGTTCAGGGCCGATGCGGGGGTCCGGGGGCGGCAGCCCCCGGCACGGCGACCTAGGCCAGGTTCACCGCACGAGCCGACGTCGCCCCGATCTCCTCGGCGACCTCGGTCAACACCCCGGAGGGCACCGTGTCGTCGACGGTCAGGACCGCCAGCGCCTCACCACCGGCGACGGCACGCGAGACCTGCATGCCGGCGATGTTGATGCCCGCCTCGCCGAAGACCCGGCCGACCGTGCCGACGACACCCGGACGGTCCTCGTACTTCAGGACGACCATGTGGTCGGCGAGCGCGAGATCCACGTCGTAGTCGCCGACCGCGACGATCTTCTGGAGGTGCTTGGGGCCGGCCAGCGTGCCGGAGACCGAGACCTCCTCGCCGTTGCCGAGCGTGCCGCGCACGGTGACGACGTTGCGGTGGTCGGACGACTCCGAGCTGGTCGTCAGCCGCACCTCGACGCCGCGCTCCTGCGCGAACAGCGGGGCGTTGACGTACGACACCGTCTCGTCGACGACGTCCTCGAAGACACCCTTGAGGGCGCTGAGCTCCAGCACCTTCACGTCGTGCTGGGTGATCTCGCCGTACACCTCGACGTCGAGGCGGACCGCGACCTCACCGGCGAGCGCGGTGAAGATACGGCCGAGGCGCTCGGCGAGCGGCAGACCCGGCTTGACGTCCTCGGCGATGACACCGCCCTGGACGTTCACCGCGTCGGGGACCAGCTCACCGGCAAGGGCGAGACGCACGGAGCGGGCCACGGCGATACCGGCCTTCTCCTGGGCCTCATCCGTCGAGGCACCGAGGTGCGGGGTGGCGACGACCTGGTCGAACTCGAAGAGCGGGGAGTCCGTGCAGGGCTCCTTCGCGTACACGTCGAGACCGGCACCGGCGACCCGGCCCTCCTTGAGGGCGGAGTACAGCGCCTCCTCGTCGACGATCCCGCCGCGCGCGGCGTTGACGATCCGCACGCTCGGCTTGACCTTGCGCAGCGCCTCGTCGCCGATGAGACCGACGGTCTCGGGGGTCTTGGGCAGGTGGACGGTGATGAAGTCCGAGACCTCGAGCAGCTCGTCCAGCGACAGCACCTTGACGCCCATCTGGGCGGCGCGCGCGGGCTGGATGTAGGGGTCGTAGGCGACGACCTTCATGCCGAAGCCGGACATGCGCTGGGCGACCAGCGCGCCGATGCGGCCCAGACCGACGACACCGAGGGTCTTCTCGGCGAGCTCGACGCCCGTGTACTTGCTGCGCTTCCACTCGCCGTTCTTCAGCGCGGCGTTGGCCTGCGGGATGTGGCGGGCGGTGGCGACGAGCAGACCGCAGGCCAGCTCGGCGGCGGTCACGATGTTCGAGGTGGGGGCGTTGACGACCATCACGCCGGCCTTGGTGGCGGCGGAGACGTCGACGTTGTCCAGGCCGACGCCGGCTCGGGCGACGACCTTCAGCTTGTTCGCGGCGGCGATGGCCTCGGCGTCGACCTTGGTGGCGGAGCGGATCAGGATCGCGTCCACGTCGGCGATGGCCGGGAGCAGTTCGGCTCGGTCCGCTCCGTTGCAGTGGCGGATCTCGAAGTCGGGGCCAAGCGCGTCCACGGTCGCGGGCGACAGCTCTTCAGCGATGAGTACGACGGGTTTCGAGCTCACGTGAGTCCTCACAAGTCCAATGCGGACGGCCGTCCCGACGGCCGCAGGCGGTGGAGGGGGCTTGCCGCGTGGAAGACGCACGACGCTGTGGGCCTGACGCGTATGTAGTACGGCAGTGTAGTGCCGCGGCGGAGGGCGTCTTGCGCCTCTGCGGAAGGATCACCCGGACGAGAAACGCCATTTTGTAGGGGGTCTCTGGGTCGGGTCCGGGGGCAGAGCCCCGTGGCGGTACCCCCAGCCGAGGGTACCGCCACGGAAGGCGTGGCTCACGCCTCTTCGTCGACCCAGCTCATCAGCTTGCGCAGCTGCTTGCCGGTGGTCTCCAGCAGGTGCTCGGAGTCCTGCTTCTTGTACTCGTTGTACTTCTTCAGGCCGCCGTGGTACTCGTCCATCCACTGCTGGGCGAAGGTGCCGTCCTGGATCTCGGCGAGGACCTTCTTCATCTCGGCCTTGGTGGCGTCGGTGATGATCCGCGGGCCGGTGACGTAGTCGCCCCACTCGGCGGTCTCGGAGATCGACCAGCGCATCTTCTCCAGGCCGCCCTCGTACATGAGGTCCACGATCAGCTTCAGCTCGTGCAGGCACTCGAAGTACGCGATCTCCGGCTGGTAGCCGGCCTCGGTCAGCGTCTCGAAACCGGCCTTGACCAGCGCGGCAGTACCACCGCAGAGAACGGCCTGCTCACCGAACAGGTCGGTCTCGGTCTCCTCGGTGAAGGTGGTCTTGATGACGCCGGCGCGGGTGCCGCCGATGCCCTTTGCGTACGACAGGGCGAGCGCGAAGGCGTTGCCGGAGGCGTCCTGCTCGACGGCCGCGATACACGGAACGCCGCGGCCCTCCTCGTACTGGCGGCGCACCAGGTGACCCGGGCCCTTGGGGGCGACCATGCAGACGTCGACGCCGGCCGGGGGCTTGATGAAGCCGTAGCGGATGTTCAGGCCGTGGCCGAAGAACAGCGCGTCGCCGTCCTTCAGGTTCGGAGCGATGTGCTCCTCGTAGACCTGGGCCTGGATGGGGTCCGGGACGAGGATCATGATGACGTCGGCCTCGGCGGCGGCCTCCGACGGGCTCACCACGCGCAGACCCTGCTCCTCGGCCTTCGCCTTGGACTTGGAGCCCTCGTGCAGACCGACACGGACGTCGACACCCGAGTCACGGAGCGACAGCGCGTGGGCGTGGCCCTGGCTGCCGTAACCGATGACCGCGACCTTGCGGCCCTGGATGATGGACAGGTCGGCGTCGGCGTCGTAGAACAGCTCGGCCACTTTGGGTTCTCTCCTTGTGTGCAGGTGTTGCGTCCCACCGTATGACGGCGGGGGGAAGGGAAGTTTCGGGGTCTCGCTATACGGGCGGAATCCGGACGGCCGGTGTCACCCGACCGTCCGAACGCGTCCTTACGCCGACCGGTCGAGCGCGCGCAGCGAGCGGTCCGTGATCGAGCGGGCGCCGCGGCCGATCGCGATGGTGCCGGACTGGACGAGCTCCTTGATGCCGAACGGCTCCAGCATCTTCAGCATGGCCTCCAGCTTGTCGCTGGAGCCGGTGGCCTCGATGGTGACGGCCTCCGGGGAGACGTCGACGGTCTTGGCGCGGAAGAGCTGGACGATCTCGATGATCTGGGAGCGGGTCTCGTTGTCGGCGCGGACCTTCACCAGGACGAGTTCGCGCTGAACGGCCGAGCCGGGCTCCAGCTCGACGATCTTCAGCACGTTGACGAGCTTGTTGAGCTGCTTGGTCACCTGCTCCAGCGGGAGGTCGGCGACGCTCACCACGATGGTGATGCGGGAGATGTCGGGGTGCTCGGTGACACCGACCGCGAGCGAGTCGATGTTGAAGCCGCGGCGGGAGAACAGGGCGGCGATCCGGGCGAGGATGCCCGGCGTGTTCTCCACCAGGACGGAGAGCGTGTGCTTGGACATGATCTTTTACGTCTCTCTCTTACGTCTCTGGCTCAGTCGTCTTCGTTGTCGCCGAAGTCGGGGCGGACGTCCCGGGCGGCCATGATCTCGTCGTTGGAGGTACCGGCGGCGACCATCGGCCACACCATGGCGTCCTCGTGGACGATGAAGTCGACGACGACAGGGCGGTCGTTGATGGAGTTCGCCTCTTCGATGACCTTGTCCAGGTCCTCCGGCCGCTCACAGCGGATCGCGTAGCAGCCCATGGCCTCCGACAGCTTCACGAAGTCGGGGACGCGGGTGCCGGCGCTGGGCTGCTTGCCGTCGGCCTCGGGGCCGGAGTGCAGCACGGTGTTGGAGTAGCGCTGGTTGTAGAAGAGGGTCTGCCACTGGCGGACCATCCCGAGGGCGCCGTTGTTGATGATGGCGACCTTGATCGGGATGTTGTTCAGGGCGCAGGTGGTGAGCTCCTGGTTGGTCATCTGGAAGCAGCCGTCGCCGTCGATCGCCCAGACCGTCTTCTCCGGCGTGCCGGCCTTGGCGCCCATCGCGGCCGGGACCGCGTAGCCCATGGTCCCCGCGCCGCCGGAGTTCAGCCAGGTCGCGGGCCTGTCGTACTGGATGAAGTGCGCGGCCCACATCTGGTGCTGGCCCACGCCCGCCGCGAAGACCGTGCCCTCCGGGGCGAGTTGGCCGATGCGCTCGATGACCTGCTGCGGGGACAGCGAGCCGTCCTCGGGCTGGTCGTAGCCGAGCGGGTAGGTCTCGCGCCACCGGGACAGGTCCTTCCACCAGGCGCTGTAGTCGCCCTGGTGGCCCTCGGCGTGCTCCTTCTGCACGGCCTGGACCAGGTCGGCGATGACCTCGCGGGCATCCCCGACGATCGGCACGTCGGCGGCCCGGTTCTTGCCGATCTCGGCCGGGTCGATGTCGGCGTGGACGATCTTGGCGTACGGGGCGAAGCTGTCCAGCTTGCCGGTGACGCGGTCGTCGAAGCGGGCTCCGAGGGCGACGATCAGGTCGGCCTTCTGCAGCGCGGTGACGGCGGTGACCGCACCGTGCATGCCCGGCATTCCCACGTGCAGCGGGTGGCCGTCGGGGAATGCGCCGAGCGCCATCAGGGTGGTGGTGACGGGCGCTCCGGTGAGTTCGGCGAGGACCTTCAGCTCGGCGGTGGCGCCGGCCTTGATGACACCGCCGCCGACGTACAGGACCGGCCGCTTGGCGCCGGTGATCAGCTTGGCGGCCTCGCGGATCTGCTTGGCGTGCGGCTTGGTCACCGGACGGTAGCCGGGCAGGTCCATGGTGGGCGGCCAGGAGAACGTCGTCTTCGCCTGCAGGGCGTCCTTGGCGATGTCGACCAGGACCGGGCCCGGACGGCCGGTGGAGGCGATGTGGAACGCCTGCGCGATGATCCGCGGGATGTCCTCGGCCTTGGTGACCAGGAAGTTGTGCTTGGTGATCGGCATCGTGATGCCGACGATGTCCGCCTCCTGGAAGGCGTCCGTGCCGATCGCCTTGGACGCGACCTGCCCGGTGATCGCCACGAGCGGCACCGAGTCCATGTGCGCGTCCGCGATCGGCGTGACCAGGTTGGTGGCGCCCGGTCCCGAGGTCGCCATGCAGACACCGACCCGGCCGGTGGCCTGCGCGTAACCGGTGGCGGCGTGCCCGGCGCCCTGCTCGTGCCGGACGAGGACGTGACGCACCCGGGTGGAGTCCATCAGCGGGTCGTACGCGGGAAGGATCGCACCGCCGGGAATGCCGAATACCGTGTCGGCGCCGACCTCCTCGAGCGAACGGATGAGGGACTGCGCACCCGTGACGTGCTCGGGGGCGGACTGGTGTCCTCCGGATCGGGGCCGCGGCTGCGGGTGAGCCCCGGTGGCCTGCTCGGTCATCGGCATTCTCTTCTCGATGCTGAGGGTTTTTGCGAGGTTTGGGCGGAGTTTCGGTGCTGCACGACTGGTGCCTGTGCAACAAAAAACCCCTCGTGCCAAAAGGCAAGCGAGGGGAGCGCGCCGGGTGTGGTCGCTGGGAGTTCCGGGTCTGTCCGGACGTCACCAGCTTCAGCCGACGCGCTTTCCAAGTACGAGAATTCGGGTGCGCATGGCACTGACCCTCTCCCCGGCGCACACCCACTGTCAAGTAGGTGGGACGGGAGTCTCATTATGTGAACGCAGGGCACTTCCGCCTCCCAGAACGGCGGTCACACCACTGGTGTACACCCCCGACCCGCCGCTTTCCATGGTCGTTCACCTCCGGGGCGCCACTGTCGGTGTCGAGGCCGCGACCGTGCTCAGCCCTTCGGGCCTCCGCGCGCTCGCACCCTCGACACCGACGCGCCCCTGTGGTTCTCTCCCGCCCGCGAGTGCGGGCTCCGCCGGCCCGTGCGGCACCGGATAGCGCCCGGCACCGATCGCCCGGCGCAGCCGGTACTCGTCCAGCGGCCCGGAGAACGCCATGCCCTGCCCGTGCGTGCACCCCATCGCGCGCAGGGCGACGACCTGCTCGGGAAGGTCCACGCCGTCGGCGACGGACTGGAGCCCGAGGTCTCCGGCGATCCGCAGCAGCCCTCCGGTGATCTTGTGCAGCCGCGCGGACTCTACGACCCCCTCGACCAGACCGCGGTCGAGCCTGAGTACGTCGACGGGGAGCCGGCGCAGCGCCGTGAGCGCCGCGTATCCACTGCCGAAGCCGTCCAGGGCGATCCGGACGCCGAGCCGGCGCAGACCGCCCAGCCGGCGCTCCAGCTCGTCCAGTGAGACACGGGGGTCGAGGTCGGACAGCTCGATGATCAGCGACCCGGGCGGCAGCCCGTGCCGGGTCAGCAGCGCCTCGATCGAGCCGAGCGGCATCGACCGGTCCAGCAGCCGGCGCGCGCTCATCCGTACGGCCACGGGCACGGCGAGCCCGGTCGCGGTGCGCTCGGCGGCCTGCTCGACGGCCTCCTCCAGCATCCAGCGGCCCAGTTCGGCGGTCTTGTCGCTGTCCTCGGCCACCCGCAGGAACTCGGCGGGCGTGAACAGCACCCCTTGCGAGGACCGCCAGCGCGCCTGGGTGGCGACCGACGTGATCCGGCCGTTCTCCAGGCACACCACCGGCTGGTGCAGCAGCGCGAACTCGCCGTCGTGCAGCGCGGCCCGCAGGCGCGTGGCCAGCTCCGCCTTGCGTACGACGTCCTGCTGCATCTGCGGCTTGTACAGCTCGACGCGGCCCTTGCCGCCCGCCTTGGCGCGGTACATCGCCAGGTCGGCGTTGCGCAGCAGTTCCCCCGCGCCGAGCCCCGGCTCGGCGAAGGCGACGCCGATGGAGGCGTTGACACGGACGTCGTTGCCGTCGATGAGGTACGGCTGGGACAGCGTCACCCTGAGGCGGTCGGCGAGCTCCAGGATGTGTCGTTCGCGGGCGGTGCGGTCACGGGTGCCGTCGCCCGCGATCAGGGCCGCGAACTCGTCGCCGCCGAGCCGGGACGCGGTGTCCCCGCCCCGGACGGCGTCCTGGAGTCTGCGGGCGGCCTGGACGAGCAGTTCGTCCCCGGCCTGGTGTCCGATGGTGTCGTTGACGCCCTTGAAGCCGTCGAGGTCGATGAAGAGCACGGCCGTGTTGCGCAGGGCGGGGCCCCGGTCGGAGGCGCGGCGGCCGGACAGGGCCTGCTGGACCCGCTTGGTGAACAGCGCGCGGTTGGGCAGGTCGGTGAGCGGGTCGTGCTCGGCGTTGTGCTGGAGCTGCGCCTGCAGGCGCACTCTTTCGGTCACGTCCCGGCTGTTGAAGATGAGGCCGCCGTGGTGCCGGTTGACGGTCGACTCGACGTTGAGCCAGCCGTCGTCGCCGGAGCGGAAGCGGCACTCGATGCGCGTAGTGGGTTCCTCGAGTGGGCTGGCGGCGAGGAAGCGGCGCACCTCGTGCACCACGCAGCCCAGGTCCTCCGGGTGGATGAGATTGGCCAGTTCCGTACCCACCAGCTCCTCCGCGGAGCGGCCGTAGACCCCGGCTGCGGCCGGGGAGACGTACCGGAGGATGCCGTTGGGCGCGGCGATCATGATGACGTCGCTGGAGCCCTGCACCAGGGAGCGGAAGTGGTTCTCCTTCTGCGCCAGTTCCTGGGTGAGGGTGATGTTGTCGAGCAGCATGATGCCCTGGCGCGTCACCAGGGCGAGCACGACCGTGCCGCCGGTGATGAGCACCACGCGGTCGACGCTGCGGCCGTTGAGGACGTTGTAGAGGATCCCCAGGGTGCAGACGGCGGCGGCGAGGTATGGCGTGAGGGCGGCCAGGGAGCCGGCGATCGGCCGGGTGATCGGGTACCGGGTGTGATCGGCTCCCTGGGCGGGCGGCGTGTGGTGGTGGCTCGCGCCGCGCTGTCCGGGCACGTGTTCGTGCACCACGCGCGTGTGCCCCGCCCCGTCCTGCCGTTCGCCGTCCGCGTGCCTCGGCGCGGCCCACGGGGCGTACGCCAGGAGCAGCGAGCCAGCGAACCAGCCCGCGTCGAGCAGCTGGCCGGAGTGGTAGCTGTTGTGCAGCAGCGGCGAGGTGAACAGGGCGTCGCACATCACGGTCAGGGCAAGTGCGCCGATCGCGGTGTTGACCGCGGTGCGGTTCGCCGAGGAGCGGCGGAAGTGCAGCGCGAGCACCATGCTGACCAGGGCGATGTCGAGCAGCGGGTAGGCGAGCGAGAGCGCGGTGTGCGCCACGCTCTCGCCGCCGCCGGCGTCGATCTTGGCCGCCTGGGCGAGGGCCAGGCTCCAGGCCAGGGTCAGCAGCGAGCCGCCGATCAGCCAGGCGTCCAGGCCCAGGCAGACCCAGCCGGCCTTCGTCACCGGACGCTTGGCGAGCACCAGGAGTCCCACGATGGCGGGCGGGGCGAAGCACAGGAAGAACCCGTCGGCGTAGGACGGGCTGGGCACGGGCCGCTGGAGGACGACCTCGTACCATCCCCAGACGAGGTTTCCGAGGGCCGCCATCGCGGAGGAGAGGGCGAACAGCAGCCAGGCGGGTCGAAAGCGGATACGGCGGCTACGGGCGTAGCGGAAGCAGGACACGGCGGCGGCGCCGGCCGCGGCTGCCAGCCCGAAGTCGCCCATGATCAGCGCGACTTGGTTCGAACCCCAGCCGAGCGCGGAACCGACGGCGTATCCCGCGCACACCAGGGCCAGAACGAGTTGCGGGACGAATCCCGTGCCGCCCCCGAACGAGGGGCGGGGCAGTGTCGCCGCCGACGAGGGCTGTGCTCGCAGCCCCGCGTCGAGCGTGCTCGTGGAGGGCGGTGGCGAGCTCACCGGGTCCTCCCGGTCCGCGTCGCTCGCGGGTCCCGAGGGTCCCGGTGCGCCGGATGCGCGTGCCGCCTGCGGCTGTTGGGTCCGCGGTGGTGGGTGTGACGGCAGCTGTGAGTGCCGTGGTGGCCGCGTCTGCGCGCGGCCGTCCACCAGGGTCGCCGTCGACGGCCCCGCCGCGTCGGATCGCTCGTCCATAGGCCGTGCATCGCCCGTCGCCCCCCTCACAAATCTGAAATGTCCATCCCAGGCGCCGAACAGTGCGCGGCGCAGCCCCTGTCGGGGACGATACACCAGTCTCGTCACTCAGGGACATAGCACCTCTACGCTCCGTGACGACCAGCGCATATGCGAGTACGGACCGCTTCCGGGAGGTTGCGGACGGTACTCGAAGCGGATTTCCGGACTGTTGCGCGCGGCGCGCGCGACACGCGCCCGACGCTCAGCCGATGAGCGTCACGCGTGTGTCGCACCCGTCGTAAGGATCACGTTGCGCAGAGGCTCGCGGTTCACGAACCTCGTCAACTGGTCCACCAAGAGCCGCTCGGCGCGGGGCAGGAACGCCGACGTCGGCCCGCCCACGTGCGGGCTGATCAGCACGCCCGGCGCACGCCACAGGGCGTGGTCACGGGGCAGCGGTTCGGGGTCGGTGACGTCCAGCGCGGCGGTGAGGCGCCCGGCCTCCAGCTCGGCCAGCAGCGCCTTGGTGTCCACGACGGGTCCGCGGGCCACGTTGACCAGCAGCGCGCCGTCCTTCATGCGGGCGAGGAAGTCGGCGTCGGCCAGGTGGCGGGTGGTCTCCGTCAGGGGCGTGGAGAGGATGACGACGTCCGCCTCCGGGAGCAGGGCGGGCAGTTCGGTGAGCGGATGCACTTCGCCGCGCGCCGTGGTGCGCTCAGAGCGCGCGACGCGCGCCACCCGCGCGAGTTCAAAGGGCACGAGCCGGTCCTCGATGGCGGCGCCGATCGACCCGTATCCCACGATGAGGACGTTCTTGTCCGCCAGCGCCGGCCGGAATCCGCCGAGCCACTCCCCCTTGTCCTGGGCCCTGACGAAGTCGGGGATGCCGCGCAGCGAGGCGAGGATCAGCGTGAGCGTGAGCTCGGCGGTGCTCGCCTCGTGCACGCCGCGCGCGTTGCACAGCCGCACGCCGGGTCGCAGGTGCTTCAGGCCCGGCTCGACGTGGTCGATGCCGGCGGAGAGCGTCTGGACCACCTCCACGTGGGTCATCTCCGGCAGGGGACGCTGCCCGAGCCCGGGCGGCTTCATGTACGGGACGACGTAGAAGGCGCAGTCGGCCGGGTCGGCGGGAAAGTCCTCCTCGCCGTTCCAGAAGCGGTAGTCCGGACCCTCCGGGAGGCCTTCGATCTCTTCCGGCGGGATGGGAAGCCAAACATCACCAGTCATGTCAGGAGGCTATGTCAGGCGAACAGGTGTGCAGAGGTTAGGTTGGGGTGCCGGAAGAGGGAGGGTTACGGCCAGGTGGAGCGCAGGACGATCGGCGCGGCGGCACTCGCGGTGGGAGCCGTCGGGCTCGGGTGCATGCCGATGAGCTGGGCGTACAGCTCGTCGCGGCAGCGGGGCGAGGAGTCGGTCAGGGCGGTGCACCGGGCGCTCGATCCGGGCTCGACGCTGCTGGACACGGCCGACATGTACGGGCCGTTCACCAACGAGCTTTTGGTGGGGCGGGTGTTGAAGGAGCGCCGCCAGGACGCGTTCGTGTCGACCAAGGTGGGTCTGCTGGTCGGCGAACAGCACATCGTGGCCAACGGCCGCCCCGGCTATGTGAAGCGGGCCTGCGACGCCTCTCTGCGCCGCCTGCAGACGGACGTGATCGACCTCTACCAACTGCACCGCGCGGACCCCGAGGTCCCCGTCGAGGAGACGTGGGGCGCGATGGCGGAGCTCGTCCAGGCCGGAAAGGTACGGGCGTTGGGGCTGTGCGCCATGGGCGCGCGCGGCGGCCGGCGCTCCGGGACCCGCCTTCACGACGCGACGATCCGCCAACTCCAGCGCGTGCAGCAGGTCTTCCCGGTGAGCGCCGTACAGGCCGAGCTGTCGGTGTGGTCGCCCGACGCCCTGGAGGCCCTCCTGCCGTGGTGCGAGGCACGCGGTGTGGGTTTCCTCGCGGCGATGCCCCTGGGCAACGGCTTCCTGACCGGCACGCTCACTCCCGGCCAGGGCTTCGAACCGGACGACGTCCGCGCCCGGCACCCCCGCTTCACCGCGGAGATGATGGCGGCCAACCAGCCCATAGTGGCCGGCCTGCGCCGCATCGCGGCCCGCCACGGCGACGGGGCCACACCGGCCCAGGTCGCGCTGGCCTGGGTGCTGTCCCAGGGCCGCCATGTGATCGCGCTTCCCGGCACGAAACAGGAACGCTGGGTCACCGAGAACGCGGCAGCCGGAGGCCTGCGGCTGACGACGCAGGACCTGGCGGAGGTGGCGGAGCTGCCGGGGGCGCTGGGGTCCTGGGACTGACGTCGCGCGGTCGCCGGCCGGAGTGATTCAGGATTCATGGATCGGGAACCTGTGAGGCTCGAGCGGTGAAGGCATCTCCCGGGGGATAACCCCGGACCCCCAGCAGAAAAGACACTCGTGATCCCCAACCCGGAACCTGCGAGGCTCTTGCGGTGTATGACAAGTAGAACCCCGCGCCGGGGCTGCCGCGTCGAAGGGACCGTGATCGTGCAACGTCGAGTTGTGACGGCCGTAATGGCCGCGGCCGTGCTGGTGCTGACGGCCGGATGTTCCTCCGACGACGGGGGGTCGCCGGGCGGCGGCAGTGCCGCGGCGTCGAGCAGTGACAAGGGGGCGTCGCCCACCGGGCGGGCCGCCGAAGAGACGCCACCGGCGCAGGGGTCGGTGAAGGTGGTGCGTACGGTCGCCGAGGGGCTGGAGACCCCTTGGGGCCTGGCCCCGCTCCCCGGCGGCGATCTGCTCGTGTCCTCCCGCGACGAGGCCACGATCACGCGGATCGACTCGGAGACCGGCAAGAAGACCGAGCTGGGCGAGGTGCCGGGGGTGTCGCCGGCCGGCGAGGGCGGTCTCATGGGCCTGGCCCTGTCGCCGGACTATGCCTCGGACCACATGGTCTACGCGTACTTCACCTCGGCCTCGGACAACCGCATCGTCCGCATGCTGTACGACGAGCAGCGTCCGGCCGGCGAGCAACTGGGCGCACCCGACACCGTCTTCAAGGGCATTCCGAAGGGCTTCATCCACAACGGCGGCCGGATCGCGTTCGGCCCGGACAAGATGCTGTACGCGGGCACGGGCGAAAGCGGTGACACGGGCCTGTCCCAGGACAAGGAGTCCCCGGGCGGCAAGATCCTCCGCCTGACCCCGGAGGGCGAACCGGCTCCGGGCAACCCCTTCACCGACTCCCCCGTGTACTCGTACGGCCATCGCAACGTCCAGGGCCTGGCCTGGGACTCCGAACAGCGCCTGTTCGCCGGGGAGTTCGGCCAGGACACCTGGGACGAGCTGAACGCGATCAAGCCGGGCGACAACTACGGCTGGCCCGAGGCGGAGGGCAAGTCCGACGACGCGAAGTACCACAACCCGCTGGCCCAGTGGGGCACGGACGACGCCTCCCCCAGTGGCATCGCCTACGCCGAGGGCTCCGTCTGGATGGCGGGGCTGAAGGGCCAGCGCCTGTGGCGGATTCCTCTGAACGGCACAGAGGCGTCGGCGGATCCGCAGGCCTTCCTGGAAGGCGAGTACGGCCGGCTGCGGACGGTCGTCCCGGCCGGCGGCGACAAGCTGTGGGTGACGACGAGCAACACCGACGGGCGGGGCGACCCGAAGGACGGGGACGACCGGATTCTGGAGGTGCAGGTGAGCTGAGCGGCCTCACTCCGACCCGTCGGGCTTCCTCTCCTGCTCGGCCCCGTCCCCGCTCTCGTCCCCGGTCCGGTCCTCGGCCTCGGTGTCGTCCGCCTTGGACGACCGCTCCGGCATCCGTACGACGACCTTCCCGGACGCGAGGTCTATCGGCCCGCGCACGGGGTCGTTGTCCCCGACGTCCACGCGGGTCAGTTCCAGACGGTTCTGTTCGTCACGGGTGTGCTTGCGGCCGGGCGCGAAGAGTTCCTCGAACGCGTTGAACACGGAACCTCCCAGGGCCGACGTCCCTTACAGCGTAAACCTCCGGCTCACGACCCCGAGCTGAGAGATTCGGCCACGAACAGCCCCATCCGATGCGCCAGCGCCGCGGCCTCGCCCCTCCCGGAGACGCCGAGCTTGCCCAGGATGTTCGACACATGGACGCTGGCCGTCTTCGGGGAGATGAAGAGTTCCTCGGCGATCTGGCGGTTGGTGCGGCCTGCGGAGACCAGGCGGAGGACATCGCGTTCCCGGGTGGTGAGGCCGAGGGAGTCGGCCGGGTCGGTCCGGGGCGGGGGCGGTGCCGCCGTGAGGGTGAGACGGGCTCGCTGGGCCAGGTGGGTCGTGGCGTCGACGAGGGGACGGGCGCCCAGATGGGTGGCGGCGGCCCGGGTCAGGCGGAGCAGTTCCGTGGCGCGGGCGCGTTCGTCGTCCCCGCCGATCGCGAGCAGCGCCTCGGCCAGGCGGTGGCGGACGTGAGCGAGGTCGTAGGGGCGCTCCAGGGCTTCGAATGCTGTGACCAGGTCCGACCAGGTGTCGGGCTCGGGGGCTCGGCTCGCGGCCCGGTCGAGTTCGGCTCGGGTCCACTTCTCGTAGGCCAGCCACAGGGGAGCGCCCGTGGTGAGCTTGCGGACGGTCTCGAAGAGCCGGTCCAGGAAGGCGGCGCGGCCCTCCTGTGCGGCGGGCAGCGCGTGGGCGCGGGCGTCGGACTCGGCGATGGCGGCGGCCAGCAGCAGGGGCCAGGCGTAGCGCTGGGTGCCGGGCGGGAAGCCGGCGCTCATGGCCCGGTCGGTCTCCGCGCGGGCGTCGAGGAGACGGCCCTCGGCGGCGGATATGCCGACGGCGAGGTAGGACATCGGCAGGTTGTTCTGCGGCATGGGGTCGTGGGTGCCGTAGGAGGCGCGGGCGGCGGCAAGATGACGGCCGGCCTCGGCGATGTCGCCGCGGGCGAGCGCGATGCGGGCGAGGCTGTTGGAGCCGCCGCCGCGCGGCTTCACGGCCTGCCCCGTGCGCTGGGCGTTCACCGCGGCGTCGGCGGCCTCGTCCCAGCGGCCCAGGGAGATCAGTGACTCGGCGAGGTTCGCCCAGATCCAGGCCTCGGAGTCGCGCAGGCCCCACTGCTGGGTGAGCCGCAGGCCCTCGCGCAGGATGCCGACGGCGTCCTCGGAGCGGCCGACGCCTTCGAGGACGGACGGCAGGTTCACATGGCTGCGGCCCACCACGGCGGTGAGGCCGCGGGCCAGTACCTCGTCCCTGACCTCGTGCATCTGGGCCAGTCCGGCCTCGGTGTCGCCGGCTTCGACCATGAGGCCGCCGAGGGTGAGGCGGGCGTTCAGTTCGATGTCCTCGGCGCCGACCATGCGGGCGTACTCGACGGCCCGTTCGGCGGCGGACATGGCGTCGGGGCCGGGGTCGCGGAGCATCGACCAGTTGGCCGCGGTGGCCAGCACCTCGGCGTGCACCTCGGACGGCGGCAGGCCGCGCACCAGTTCCTGCGCGGTGCCCAGCTCCCTCCAGCCGTCGCCGCGGGCCTGTGCCTGGACCAGCCGGGAGCGCTGGACCCAGAACCAGGCGGCGCGCAGGGGGTCGCCCTCGTCCTCCAGCAGGTGCAGGGCGCGCTTGGTGATCTTCAGGGCGCGTTCGCGCTCTCCGCAGAGCCGTCCGGCGACGGCGGCCTCGGCCATCAGGTCGAGGTAGCGCAGGGGTGTGGTGGCGGGGTCGCAGCCGCAGGGCGGATAGACCTCGGTGTAGTCGACGGGACGCAGGGTGGCGCGGGTCTCCTCGGGGGCGGAGTCCCACAGCTCCATCGCGCGTTCCAGCAGCCGTAGTTGCTCGGAGTGGGCGTGCCGGCGGCGGGCGGTGACGGAGGCGTCCAGGACGGCGGGCAGGGCCTTGGCCGGGTCGTGGGCGTGGTACCAGTAGCTGGCCAGCCGCATGACGCGTACGTCGGTCGGGACGAGCGTCGGATCGGCCTCCAGGGCTTCGGCGTAGCGGCGGTTGAGGCGGGAGCGTTCGCCGGGCAGCAGGTCGTCGCCGACGGCCTCGCGGACCAGGGAGTGGCGGAAGCGGTAGCCGTCGCCGCCGGGCGCAGCGGCGAGGATGTTGGCGCCCACGGCGGCCCGCAGCGCCTCGATGAGGTCGTCCTCGGCGAGCCGGGCGACGGCCGCGAGCAGCCGGTACTCGACGGTGGATCCGCCCTCGGCGACGATCCGGGCGACCCGCTGGGCGGCCTCGGGCAGCCCCTCCACCCGTACCAGGAGCAGATCGCGCAGGGTGTCGGTGAGGCCGGGGCGGCAGCCCTCGTGGGCGGCGCAGGCGAGTTCCTCGACGAAGAAGGCGTTGCCGTCGGAGCGTTCGAAGATCTCGTCGACCTGGGCCGGGTCGGGTTCGGTGGCCAGGATGCCGCCGAGCTGGCGGCCGACCTCGGCGCGGTTGAAGCGGCCGAGTTCGACGCGGCGGACCGTGCGCAGACGGTCGAGTTCGGCGAGCAGCGGGCGCAGGGGGTGCCAGCGGTGGATGTCGTCGGAGCGGTAGGTGGCCAGGACGACGAGGCGGCCGGTGCGCAGGGTGCGGAAGAGATAGGCGAGGAGGTGGCGGGTGGAGGCGTCGGCCCAGTGCAGGTCCTCCAGGGCGACGACGACCGTGCGGCCGGCGGCGACGCGCTCCAGGAGGCGGGCGGTGAGCTCGAAGAGGCGGGCCATGCCCTCCTCGTCGGAACGGTTCGCCCCGCGGGCCGGTGCCGTCTCGGCCAACTCGGGCAACAGCCGGGCCAGTTCCTCCTCCTGACCGGCGGCAGCGGCGGCCAGCTCGTCGGGCAGCTCGCGGCGCAGGGCGCGCAGCGCGGTGGAGAACGGCGCGAACGGCAGCCCGTCGGCGCCGATCTCGACGCAGCCGCCGACCACGACGACGGCGCCCTCGCGGGCGGCAGCGGTGGCGAACTCCTCGACGAGGCGCGTCTTGCCGACGCCGGCCTCGCCGCCGATCACCAGCGCCTGGGGATTGCCGGCGGCGGCTTGGGCGAGGGCGTCGTGCAGCGTCTCCAACTCGGTTGCGCGGCCGACGAACACGGGGCTGACGGACTTGGTCTCCACGGGGGCGAGCATCGCATGCGGCACTGACGGTCCGGCATCGGTTTTCTGGGGGCTGCCGCCCCCAGACCCCCGTATCGGCCCTGGAAGGGACCGGCCGGCATCCGCCATCACGCGGTGCGTGGATGCCGGTGTCCACGGGAGCGGGACGTATGTTCCTCCGTCGCCGCACCCTCGGCGGAGCGTTCCGCGGTCTCGCGGCGGGCGGCGCGGCGCAGGCGCAGCGCCTCCCGGGCGAGGCGTTCGTGCTCGGCCCGGCGGATCAGGTCGGCGGAGCGCAGGTGGTGGAGTTCGTAGCCGTGCATGGCGGGTCCCTCGTTTTCCCTGGTGAGAAGGTGGTGCCGGCGTCGATTCGCCGGTGCCTCAACCTTCGTCCGCCAGGGGGGTCCGCCGCATCGGGAGAGTTCCGCATCTTCGCGCGGGCGGGAGGGGCCTTAGACGCGCGTGAGGGGCCTCAGGGCGCCGTCCGAGGTGCTTAGGGCGGCGCTCCGAGGCCCCTCAAGGGTGCCCCGCGGTGGTTCAGCCCACTGAGGGCAGGCCGAGCAGGACGTCGGTGTACTTGAGTACGGCCAGCAGCAGGCCGATGACGCCCAGGGAGACGCCGCCCCAGGCGACCGACTTGATCCACGCGGGCTGCGGCTTGCCGGGCGCGCCGAACGCGGGCCGGGCGAGGACGACGACACCGACGAGCAGCGCGGCGAGCGCGAAGGCGCCGGCCCACAGGGCGGTGGCGTTCCAGGCGTCTCCGTAGCCGGTCTCCAGCAGCTTGGAGACGTTCTGGGACGACGACGTCGAGGACTCCAGCTGGGCGACGAGGGACTGCCGCGCGGAGGCGACCGTACCGAGCCAGCCGCCGCTCAGGGAGACGAGGCCGAGCGCCGCGGAGACGACCGCGCCCGCGCCCTGGCCGACGCCGGAGGGCGCCGCTTCCGTCGCCTCGGCGGCCACCTCCTCGTGCTCGTCCCCGTCGACGGCCTGGGCCTCGGTCTCGGCCTCGGTCGCCTCGGTGACGTCCACGTTCTCGTCGTCGGCCTTGGTCTTGGTCTCGGTCGCGGTCTCGTCCACTGTCTTCGTTCCCATGTCTCGCACCGTACGGACGCTCTCTGAGAGGTGTCTTAATGATCGTTGCGTGCGGCACGCGCGCGTGCTTCGCGCCACTGAGGGGCGAGGATCGACCACACCTCCAGGTCGTGCCGCACCCCACCATAGGGG
The DNA here is from genome assembly GCF_021474425.1 of Streptomyces muensis. GTDB lineage: Bacteria > Actinomycetota > Actinomycetes > Streptomycetales > Streptomycetaceae > Streptomyces > Streptomyces muensis. The sequence goes on from NZ_JAKEIP010000071.1 coordinate 20,286, forward strand.
TGGGCCTCGCGGCGTACGCCGTCCCGGGTCATGCCGAGCCGCCGGGCGACGTTCAGGCTGGGCGTGTTTCCGGAGGCCGCGACCCATTCGACGCGGTGGATGCCGCGCTCCTCGACGGCCCAGTCGATCAGCACCCGCATCGCCCGGGTGATGAGCCCGCGCCCGGTCGCGGCGGGCTCCAGCCAGCACCCGACCTCGCAGTTGCCGGTCGCGGCGTCGAAGTTCAGGGTGAGGACACCGCCCACGAGTTTTCCGTCCAGCCAGATGCCGTGGTACGACGCCGTGTCCGCGGCGCGCAGGTCGGCGTACCGCTGGAGGGTCTCGCGCGCCGACGCCGGGTCGGTCACGTTCGAGCCGAACGGGATGTACTGCCCGATGAACTCCCGGCCCCGCTCCAGATGCGCCAGGAACTCCTCGGCGTGCCACGGCTCCAGGGGCCTGAGCTCGGCTCCGTCGTCACCCAGCGGTATCGCGTACATCGCCCCGTTGCTCCTTCTCCAGTTCCGACACGACGTCGGTGAGCCTCTCATGGGCGGCGCGGGACTCGGGCGGTTCGATGCTGATGCGGGGCAGGCGCCGGTCGAGCCAGCGGGGCAGCCACCAGTTGGCGCCGCCGAGCAGGTGCATCAGAGCGGGGACGAGGAGGGTGCGCAGGACGAAGGCGTCGAGGGCGACGGCGGCGGCGAGGGCGATGCCGAACATGGCGATCACACGGTCGCCGCTGAGGACGAAGGCGAGGAAGACCGAGATCATGATGACCGCGGCGGAGTTGATCACCCGGCCGGTCTCGGCGAGGCCGATCCGGACCGCCCGCCGGTTGTCGCCGGTCTCCAGCCACTCCTCGTACATCCGGCTGACCAGGAAGACCTGGTAGTCCATGGAGAGGCCGAACAACACCGAGACCATGATCACCGGGAGGAACGGTTCGATCGGGCCGGCCCTGCCCAGGCCCAGCAGCTCGCTGCCCCAGCCCCACTGGAAGATCGCCACGACGACACCGAAGGCGGCGGCCACGGCGGCCACGTTCATCGCGGCGGCCTTCAGCGGGATGCCGACGGACCGGAAGGCGAGCAGGAGCAGCACACAGCCGAGGCCGATGACGACGCCGACGAACAGCGGCAGCTTGCCGACGATCACCTCGGCGAAGTCGTCGTAGCCGGCCGTCATGCCGCCGACCTGCACATCGAGCGAGGTGCCGGTCTCGGCGCGGGGCAGGACGTCGTCGCGCAGCCGGTCGACGAGGTCGCTGGTCTGCCGTGACTGCGGGGCGGACTCCGGTACGACGGTGAGGTACGCGGTGTCGCCGCCGGTGTTGTAGGTCACCGGGGTCACCGACGCGACGCCCTCGGTGGTGCGCAGGGTGGCGTCGAGGTTGTCCAGGGCCAGCTTGTCGTCGCCGCCGTCGACCTCGGTGACCAGGGTGAGCGGGCCGTTCACGCCGGGCCCGAAGCCGTCGGCGAGCAGGTCGTAGGCCTGGCGGGTGGTGGCGGACTCCGGGTTGTTGCCCTGGTCGGAGGTGCCCAGACGCAGGCCGAGGGTGGGCAGCGCGAGGACGGTGATGACGGCCAGGGCGATGGCGCCGAGCGCCTTGGGGTGGCGCTCCACGAACGCCGACCAGCGGGCGGCGAACCCGGTGGGCACCTCGGGTTCGGGGCCGTGCTCGGTCAGCCGGCGCCGCTCGCGGCGGCTCAGGGCGCGCATGCCGATGAACGACAGCAGGGCGGGCAGCAGGGTCACGGAGGCGGCGACGGTGAGGACCACGGTCAGCGAGGCGGCGATGGCGACGCCGTTGAGGAAGCTGAGCTGGAGGATCAGCATCCCGAGCAGGGCTATGCACACGGTCGCACCCGCGAAGACGACAGCGCGTCCGGTGGTGGCCACGGCGTTGGTGATCGACTCGGTGACGGGCAGGCCGCGTTTCAGGCCGCGCCGGTGCCGGGTGACGATGAACAGCGCGTAGTCGATGCCGACGCCGAGCCCGATGAGCATCCCGAGCATGGGCGCGAAGTCGGCGACGGTCATGGCGTGCCCGAGCAGGGCGATGCCGGCGTACGCGGTGCCGACGCTCACCAGCGCGGTGGCGATGGGCAGCAGGGAGGCGGCGAGCGAGCCGAAGGCGAGGAAGAGCACGACGGCGGCCACGGCCACGCCGACGACCTCGGCGATGTGCCCCTCGGGCGACTCGGTGAGCCCGACGGCGCTCCCGCCCAGCTCCACCTGGAGCCCGTCGGCCTCGGCGGACTTGGCCGCGCTCACGACGGCCTGTGCCTCGCCCTTGTCGAGGTTCTCGGCCCCGGCGTCGAAGGTGACGGTGGCGTACGCCGTGTGCCCGTTCTCGCTGATCTGGGCGGCGCCCTGCTTGTCGTAGGGGCTGCCGACGGCCGCGACCCCGGGCAGTTCGGCGATCTCGTCCAGGGTGCGCGTCATGGTCTGTTCGACGTCGGCGGCGCGGACGGTGCCGGACGCGGTGTGCCAGACGACGGTGTCGCTGTCGCCGCCGAGTCCCGGGAAGCCGTCCCGCAGCAGCTGGGTGGCGCGGCCCGATTCGGTGCCGGGGACCTCGTAGTCGTTCGAGTAGGCGGAGCCGGTCACGGCGGCGGCCGCGGTCACCCCGCCGAAGGCGAGGAGCCAGAGCAGTACGGCGACGAGGCGTCGTCGGACACACCAGCGTGCAAGGGCTGCCACGAACGTGCTCCCGGGGGCGATATGTGGATCTTTGACCGGGAGACGCCGAAACGTCGTTCATGAAGTGAACAGCCCGCAAAGAACGCATGAGCGATGTGAAGCAAACTCTCGCAGGCGCCAGTGATCGTTTGCCCCGTTCGTGGGTTTATTCACACGAGTGGGAGGCAGATCACAGGACAGTGACGGCCACTCTGTCGTCGCACGTGGCGCCTCTCACAGAATTGCGCACCCGCACCGGGAACTTCTCAGTCGAACTGGTCCCCCAGTGCCATCACCATCACCCCGGTGACAAGCAGCCACAGCGCCCGCCGGGTGCGCCCGCGCGAGCCGAGGAACGCGGCGAGCGCGCAGACGGCGGCGCCGAGCGCGTAGGCGGCCGGGACGAGAGCGGGAGCGGAGCCGGTGGCCCGGAGCGTGGCGGCGGCCAGCCCGGCGAAGGCGAGGAGCGCCCCGGTCACGGCCGCAGTCCAACGGGCCCGCCGCGCCACCTGTGCCGGGTCGTCGAGGTCTTCTTCTTCGTCGTCCGCCGGGAATTCTTGGTCGTCCGCCGGACCCTCTGCGTCGTCAGCCGGATCTTCTACGTCGTCCGGGGCCTGGGCGTCCGCCACATCCTCGGCGTGGTCGTCCCTCGGCGTCTCGGACCGCTCCTCCCCCGTCTCGGATATCTCGGAATCACCGCGTCCACTCATGGCGGGCGAGCGTAGCGCGTCGCGCCGGGAAATCGGATGCCGGTCCGAAGGGCGGGCTGCTAGCGTCCGAAGGTCCGCCGTTTCCGCGGCACACCGCCGCCGACCTGGGCAGGTGCATTGTTTGAGCGTCCGGCCGAGCTCCGACGTATCCCTTTCCGCTTCCCCGGACTCAAGGAGCCGTCCCACCGATGCCGGACATCACCCCGAGGACCTCGAATGAGGAACTCACCAAGCGGCTGACCCACGCCCGCTACCCGCGCAGCAACAGCTACGACGTCCGCTGGGTCATCGAGAACCAGATGGGCCCGAACGCCCTGTGGCTGCTGGAGTGGCTGGCCCCCGCCCTCGGCCTGGACGCCCTGCGCCCGTGCGCCCGCGTCCTCGACCTGGGCTGTGGCCGGGCCATGACCTCCGTCTTCCTGGCCAGGGAGTTCGACGCCCAGGTCACCGCCGCCGACCTGTGGATCAAGCCCGACGACAACGCCAGGCGCATCGCCGAGGCCGGCTTCGCCGACCGGGTGCTGCCCGTGCACGCCGAGGCGCACGACCTGCCGTTCGCCGAGGCCGGCTTCGACGCGATCGTGAGCGTCGACGCGTACCAGTACTTCGGCACCAACGATCTCTATCTGCCCACGCTGACCCGGCTGTTGAAGCCGGGCGGGCGGATCGGGGTCGTCGTACCGGCGCTCCGGGAGGAGCCGGCGGGCGCCGAGCCGCCGGAGCACCTCAGGCCCTGGTGGGAGCCCGACTTCTGGTGCTTCCACTCCGCCGACTGGTGGCGACGCCACTGGACCCGCAGCGGCGCCGTCGAGGTCGAGGCGGCCGACTGGCAGCCGGACGGCTGGCGGGACTGGCTGCTGTGGTGCGACGTGATCGCCGAGGAGAGCCCGGAGGAGTTCCATCGCACGATGGCCCGCCGGGTCGGCGAGATGGTGCGCCACGACGAGGGCCGCGCGCTGGGCTTCGTACGGCTCGTCGGACGGCGTATCTGAGAACGCGCCGAGGAGAACACACCGAGGGGGACGCGTCGCCGTTGACGCGTCCCCCTCGGGGATTCACGAACCGCGGGTGTCAGCCCTCGCTGACGCCCAGCTTCTCCAGGATCAGCTCCTTGACGCGGGCCGCGTCCGCCTGACCGCGCGTCGCCTTCATGACCGCGCCGACCAGGGCACCGGCCGCGGCGACCTTGCCGGAGCGGATCTTGTCGGCGATGCCCGGGTTGCCGGCGATGGCCTCGTCGACGGCGGCACCGAGGGCACCCTCGTCGGAGACGACCTTCAGACCACGCTTGTCGACGACCTCGTCCGGGGTGCCTTCGCCCGCGAGGACGCCCTCGATGACCTGGCGCGCCAGCTTGTCGTTGAGGTCGCCCTTCGAGACCAGCTCGGTGACCCGGGCGACCTGCTCCGGCGTGATGGCCAGCTCGTCCAGCGACTTGCCCGACTCGTTGGCGCTGCGGGCCAGTTCGCCCATCCACCACTTGCGGGCGGACGCGGCGTCGGCACCGGCGTCGATCGTGGCGACGATCGGGTCCAGCGCACCGGCGTTGAGGATCGCCTGCATGTCGGTGGCCGAGATGCCCCACTCCGCGAGGAGCCGGGTACGCCGGGCCAGCGGCAGCTCGGGCAGGGCCGCCCGGATCTCCTCGACCCACTCGCGCGAGGGGGCCACCGGCACCAGGTCCGGCTCGGGGAAGTACCGGTAGTCCTCGGCCTCTTCCTTGACGCGGCCCGAGGTCGTCGACCCGGTGTCCTCGTGGAAGTGCCGGGTCTCCTGGATGATCGTCCCGCCGCCGCTCAGCACGGCCGCGTGACGCTGGATCTCGAAGCGGGCCGCGCGCTCCACGGACCGCAGCGAGTTGACGTTCTTGGTCTCGCTGCGCGTGCCGAACTTCTCGGTGCCGTTGGGCCGCAGCGACAGGTTCACGTCGCAGCGCATCTGGCCCATCTCCATCCGGGCCTCGGAGACGCCGAGCGCCCGGATGAGCTCGCGCAGCTCACGGACGTACGCCTTCGCCACCTCGGGGGCACGCTCGCCCGCGCCCTCGATCGGCTTGGTGACGATCTCGATGAGCGGGATGCCGGCGCGGTTGTAGTCCAGCAGCGAGTGCGAGGCGCCGTGGATACGGCCCGTCGCGCCGCCCACGTGGGTCGACTTGCCGGTGTCCTCCTCCATGTGGGCGCGCTCGATCTCCACACGGAAGGTCTCGCCGTCCTCCAGCTGGACGTCGAGGTAGCCGTTGAAGGCGATCGGCTCGTCGTACTGGGAGGTCTGGAAGTTCTTCGGCATGTCCGGATAGAAGTAGTTCTTCCGGGCGAAGCGGCACCACTCGGCGATCTCGCAGTTCAGCGCGAGACCGATCTTGATCGCGGACTCGACGCCGGTCGCGTTGACGACCGGGAGCGCGCCGGGCAGGCCGAGGCAGACGGGGCAGGTCTGCGTGTTGGCGTCCTGACCGAGTTCGGTCGAACACCCGCAGAACATCTTGGTCTTGGTGCCGAGTTCGACATGGACCTCAAGGCCCATGACGGGGTCGTACGACGCGAGTGCGTCCTCGTACGACACCAGGTCGGTCGTGGTGGTCACGGTGAAACTTCCCTCTCAGCCCAGCAGGACGTCGTCGTCGCCCAGCCGCTTCAGCTCGCGGTAGAGGATGGCGAGGCCGGTGACGATGGCGGCGGCGGACACCCCGGCGTCGATCAGACGCAGCGTGTCGCTCTCCACGCGGGCCTTCTTGGCCTGCTTGACGACGTTGACCGCACCGAACGCGGTGGTGGCCATGGACAGGTACAGGCCGGACTTGGACTTCTTGAAGCCCTTGGCCTTGGACATTGCCTTGCTCACAGCGACGGAGCCTCCTCGATCAGCGGGTGACCCCACTTTTCCACGAAGGCCGCCTCGACGGCCGCCCCGACCTTGTACAGCCGGTCGTCCTTCAGCGCCGGGGCGATGATCTGCAGGCCGACCGGGAGGTTGTCCTCCGGTGCGAGACCGCAGGGCAGCGACATGGCCGCGTTGCCCGCGAGGTTCGTCGGGATGGTGCACAGGTCGGCGAGGTACATCGCCATCGGGTCGTCGGCGCGCTCGCCGATCGCGAAGGCGGTGGTCGGCGTGGTCGGCGAGACGATGACGTCGACCTGCTCGAAGGCCTTCTCGAAGTCGCGAGTGATGAGCGTACGGACCTTCTGCGCGGAGCCGTAGTACGCGTCGTAGTACCCGCTCGACAGGGCGTACGTGCCGAGCATGATGCGGCGCTTGACCTCGGGGCCGAAGCCCGCCTCACGGGTGAGTGAGGTGACCGCCTCGGCGGAGTGCGTGCCGTCGTCGCCGGTCCGCAGGCCGTAGCGCAGGCCGTCGAAGCGGGCGAGGTTGGAGGAGCACTCGGAGGGCGCGATCAGGTAGTACGCGGAGAGCGCGAGGTCGAAGGACGGGCAGTCCAGCTCGACGATTTCCGCGCCCAGCTCCTTGAGGAGGGCGACGGACTCGTCGAAGCGCTGGATGACGCCGGCCTGGTAGCCCTCGCCGCGGAACTGCTTGACGACGCCGACGCGCATGCCCTCGACGCTGCCGTTGCGGGCGGCCTCGACGACCGGCGGGACGGGCACGTCGATCGACGTCGAGTCCATCGGGTCGTGCCCGGCGATGACCTCGTGCAGCAGCGCCGCGTCGAGCACCGTACGGGCGCAGGGCCCGCCCTGGTCCAGCGAACTGGAGAAGGCGACCATGCCGTAGCGCGAGACGGCGCCGTACGTCGGCTTCACACCGACCGTGCCGGTGACGGCGGCCGGCTGGCGGATGGAGCCGCCGGTGTCGGTGCCGATGGCGAGGGGCGCCTGGAAGGAGGCGAGCGCGGCGGAGGAGCCGCCGCCGGAGCCGCCGGGGATCTTGGTGAGGTCCCAGGGGTTGCCGGTCGGGCCGTACGCGCTGTTCTCGGTGGAGGACCCCATGGCGAACTCGTCCATGTTGGTCTTGCCGAGGATGACGACGTCAGCGGCCTTGAGACGCTTGGTGAGGGTGGCGTCGTACGGCGGGATCCACCCTTCCAGGATCTTCGAACCGACGGTCGTCGGGATGCCCTCGGTGGTGAAGATGTCCTTCAGCGCGAGGGGAACACCGGCGAGCGGCCCGAGCTTCTCGCCCTTCGCCCTCTTCTCGTCGACGGCGCGTGCCTGCGCGAGGGCGCCCTCGCGGTCGACGTACAGGAAGGCGTGCACCTTCTCGTCGACGGCCTCGATACGGGCCAGGTGGGCCTCGGTGACCTCGACCGCGGTGAGCTCGCCGGAGGCGATCTTCGCGGCGGTCTCGGCGGCCGTGAGCTTGATGATGTCCGTCATGGCTTCTTAGTCCTCCCCCAGGATCTGCGGCACCTTGAAACGCTGCTGCTCCTGGGCCGGGGCGCCGGAGAGCGCCTGCTCGGGGGTGAGCGAGGGACGGACCTCGTCCTTGCGCATGACGTTCGTCAGCGGGAGCGGGTGCGAGGTCGGCGGTACGTCTTGGTCGGCGACCTCACTGACGCGTGCGACCGCGCCGATGATGTCGTCCAGCTGTCCCGCGAAGTGCTCGAGCTCTTCGGGCTTCAGCTCCAGACGCGCCAGCCGGGCGAGGTGGGCGACCTCCTCGCGCGTGATGCCAGGCATGCAGCGATCCTCTGGGGTGAGAGTTTGTGGTTTGGGGCCAATCCTATGGGGCGGGGACCGATGCCCGTGAAACGGTTTCCCCGGCCCCGTTCGCGGACTCGGTCCCGTCTCAGACGAGGAAGAGCAGGACGGCGCTGATGAGTACGACGACCGCCGTGGCGAAGTGAATGCCGAAGGCGACGGCTTTCGTACCGCCGTTCCGCAGCACTATCAGTGTGTCGAAGAGCGGCACGATCGCCACGGCCAGCATGAACCAGGCCTCGGCGCGCGCTCCGACGAAGAACAGCAGCGCGAGGCCCAGCAGTCCGAAGGTGCCGTCGCGCAGGCCCTTGATCGTGAGGTAGGCGCCGGCGTCGCCGTCCGGCCGGGCCGGGACGCCGTAGCCGGCGGCGGCCGGGCCGGGCTGGAACAGGAACCGGTACCCGAGGAACACACAGAACAGATCGAGCACGACGGCCAGGGTGTAGGCGGTCACGGTCATGTCTTCACTCCTCGCTAGCAGCGCTAGAGACAGGAGCGAAGCTAGCAGAGCGTCGACAGGATGGCTAGCGCTGCTAGAATTCCGGGTATGTCGATCCAGACGCGCCGGGAGCGCGAACGAGCGGAACGCGAGCGGCTGATCGTCACGGCCGCCCGGGAGCTGGCGGAGGCCGAGGGCTGGGAGGCGGTCACCACGCGCAGGCTGGCGGCCGAGATCGAGTACAGCCAGCCCGTCCTCTACAGCCACTTCAAGGGCAAAACCGCGATCATGGCGGCGGTCGCGGTGCAGGGCTGCGCCGAGATGGCCGCCGAGTTGCGTACGGCCCGTACGGCGGCGAAGGACAGGCGCGGGGCGCTGGCGGCGGTGGGCGAGGCGTACGCGGCGTTCGCACACCGCCGGCCGGCCCTGTACGACGCGATGTTCACCCATCGGGTGGACCTGCCGTTCGCCACGCCCGAGGCCCCGGCCGAGCTCCAGGAGGCCTTCGGCGAACTGCTGGCGGCGGTCGAGCCGATCGCCGCCGAGGGCGACGACCCGGGTGCGCTCACGGAGACGTACTGGGCCGCCCTGCACGGCCTGGTGACCCTGATGCGCAGCGGCCGGCTGCCCGAGGGGGCGCATCAGCAGCGACTGCAGCTGCTGACGCGGCACTTCACGGCGGGGGTGTAGCGAGGGCGCGGCGGGGCGCGGGGCGTCGGCCGCCTACGGCGGTCACTCGGCGGCGGGCAGTGCGGCGCGTGGCCGCTGCCAACCCCTCGAGCCGCGGGCCAGCAGCCACGCCGTCGTCTCCTCCGGCGGCATCGCGGCCGCGACCAGCCAGCCCTGTACGGCGTCGCAGCGCAGGTCCCGCAGGCGTTCCCAGGTCTCGTCGTCCTCGACGCCCTCGGCGACGACGAGCAGGCCCAGGGAGTGCGCCAGGTCCACGGTGCAGCGCACGATCTCCGCGTCCTCGTTGTCCACCGCGAGCCGCGCCACGAACGAGCGGTCGATCTTCAGCTCGCTCACCGGCAGGCGTCTGAGGTGCACGAGCGAGGAGTACCCGGTGCCGAAGTCGTCCAGGGACATCTTCACGCCGTGGCCGGTCAGTCCGGCGAGCGTGTCGGCCGCGCGCTGCGGGTCCTCCAGCAGGACGTGTTCCGTTATCTCCAGTTGGAGCGCTCCCGCCGGGACTCCGTGCCGGGCGAGCCGCGCGGCGACGGAGCCGGCGAACCCGGGGGTGTGGACGTCGCGCGGGGAGACGTTGACCGCGACCGGCACGAACAGCCCCTGGGCACGCCAGCGGGCCACCTGTCCGAGCGCCGTCTCCAGCACGTACTCCGTCAGCTGCGGCATCAGCCCCGACGACTCGGCGATTGCTATGAACTCGTCCGGCGGCACCTTCCCGCGCTCCGGATGCACCCAGCGCACCAGGGCCTCGAGGCCGGCGACCTGACCGTCGAAGCGGACCTTCGGCTGGTAGTGCAGCTCGACCTCGTGCGCGTCCAGGGCCCGGCGCAGATCCCCCAGCAGACCCAGCCGGTCCGGGGTGTTGGAGTCCCGCTTCGACTCGTAGACCTCCACGCCCGTACGGTCCCGCTTCGCCTGGTACATCGCCACGTCCGCGCGTCGCAGCATCCCCTCGGCGTCGAGGGCGTGGTCGGGGAAGACGGCGACGCCCGCACTGGCCTCCAGGACCAGGGTGAGGCCGTCGAGGTCGAGCGGGGAGCTGAGGGCGGCGACCAGACCGCGCGCCACCCGGGTCGCGGAGGTCGTGGAGTCGGCGACCGGCAGTAAGACGGCGAACTCGTCGCCGCCGAGCCGCGCGGCCTCCGCTCCGCGCGGCAGGGCGAGGCGCAGCCGGTCGGCTATCTGCAACAGCAACCGGTCTCCGGCGAGATGACCGAGCGTGTCGTTGACCGATCGGAAACGGTCGAGGTCGATCAGCATGAGGGCGGACCGGGCACCGATGCGCTCGGCGTCGTCGAGCGCGGTCCAGATCCGCTCCAGCAGCCACTGGCGGTTGGGCAGTCCGGTCAGCGGGTCGCGCAACTGCTCCTCCGCTCGCGCCCGGGCGATCCACAGGGTGGAGTCGAGGGCGATGAGCGGGATGGCGAACAGCGGCAGCAGCAGCGGCTTGGCGAGGGCGACCACGCACACCAGCGGCGCGATGCCGAGCAGGGCGACCGCGACCAGGCCCTGTCGGACCAGGGCGGTGCGGGCGACGGTGGGCAGGCCGCCGCGCGGGGCGTTCAGATACCAGAGCAGGACCCGGGTGACCGCCAGATAGGCGGCGGCGACGAGGACCACGCCGGGGGCGGTGTAGAGCGTCCAGGTGTCCGGGTCCCAGGGGGTCTCGACGGTCGGCACCCGGCCGAAGGCGGCCAGCACCAGGGCGCCGGCGGCGATGCCGAGGATGTCCACCGCGCCGTGCAGCACGCCCTGCCGCCAGCGGCCCCGGCGGGCGATGCCGACCAGCACGACCACGGTGAGGCTGACCATGCCGGCGGGCACCCAGCCGTACAGCATCAGCACGGCGAGGGTGAGGGCGGCGCCGGAACCGGTGCCGCCCCACCAGCGGGCGCGGCCGAGGGCGACGAGGTGGCCGACGATGATGCCGGTCAGCACGGCCAGGGACCAGCCGACGGTGCCGGACGGGAAGAGGGCGTGGTCGCCGGTGAACGCCCGGTAGAACCCGGCGCCCAGGACGAACCCGGCCGCCGCGACGACCGCCGCGGGCAGCGCGGGCCAGGACAGGTGCCGTTCGTGGTCGGAGTCGGGCAGCCCGGCGGTGCGCTCGGCGTCGAGCCGCACGGCGGCCTGAGCGTCCGCCGCGGTCCGCTGTGCGGCGCCGCTCGCCGCCTGACTTTCCATGCGCGAACGCTCCGCGCCTCGCGCCGCCCACCCCCGCCACGCGCCGGCCATTCGGCGCAGCCGTGAGTCGGGGGCGGCGCTCTCGGTCGGTTCCATTCCCGTCCCTCTCACAGCCGGCGGTGCCCACGCCACGCGGCCCGATGCCCGACAACAACTTTCAACGGCACCGCGTTGGAAAACCCTTCCCCCGCCCTTCAAGGCTCGTGAAGAGCAAGGAGATGCCCCAACCGCAGCTGGGCACGGCAGGCGCACACCTCAACAGTAGGCCGCAGAAGGCTTCCACGGGCAGCGGTCGTCAACGGTTGCCCGAATGCGCCCCAGGCACCCGTATGCATCTGGTATGCGCCGATCGGGGCACCTTCAACCGCTACTCCTCCGTGGGCAGAGCAACTTCGGCCGCCGCGTCGGGCCCCTGTTCCAGCAGGACGGTGAAGCCGTCCTCGTTCAGAACAGGCACCTTGAGCTGCATGGCCTTGTCGTACTTGGACCCTGGACTGTCACCCACCACCACGAAAGATGTCTTCTTCGAAACGGAACCGGTCACTTTCGCTCCGCGACTCTGCAACGCCTCCTTGGCGCCGTCGCGGGTGAACTGCTCCAGCGTGCCGGTGACGACGACGGTAAGCCCTTCCAGCGGACGCGGTCCCTCGTCCTCGCCGGTCGACTGCTCCTCCAGCGGGACCCCGGCGGCCTTCCACTTACGGACGATCTCTCGGTGCCAGTCCTCGGCGAACCACTCCTTGAGCGCGGCGGCGATGATGGGCCCGACACCGTCGGTCGCCGCCAGCTCCTCCTCCGTGGCCTGTTCGATACGGTCCACCGAGCGGAACTCGCGGGCGAGGGCCTGCGCCGCCACCGGACCGACATGCCGGATGGACAGCCCGTTGAGGAACCGGGCGAGCGGGCGCTGCTTGGCCGCCTCGATGTGCTCGAGCAGGGCGAGGGTGTTCTTCTTGGGCTCGCCCTTCTGGTTGGCGAAGACCGTGACGACCTTCTCCTCGCCGGTCTTGGGGTCCCGCTTGGGCAGACCGCTGTCCTGGTCGAGGACATAGGCCTTGATGGGCAGCAGCTTCTCCACCGTCAGGTCGAACAGGTCGCCCTCGTCGACCAGCGGCGGATCGGCCGGCTCCAGCGGGCGGGTGAGCGCGGCGGCGGCCACGTCACCGAAGTGCTCGATGTCCAGGCACTCGCGGCCCGCGAGATAGGAGACCCGCTCCCTCAACTGGGCCGGGCAGGTACGGGCGTTGGGACAGCGGAGGTCGATGTCGCCCTCCTTCATGGGCCGAAGCGCCGTGCCGCACTCGGGGCACTCGCCCGGCATCACGAACTCCCGCTCACTGCCGTCGCGCAGGTCGACCACCGGGCCGAGGATCTCCGGGATGACGTCCCCGGCCTTGCGGATGACCACGGTGTCGCCGATCAGCACGCCCTTGGCCTTGACGACCTCCTGGTTGTGCAGGGTCGCGAACTCGACCTCGCTGCCGGCCACCGTGACCGGCTCGACCTGGGCGTACGGCGTGACTCTGCCGGTGCGGCCGACACCGACCTTGATGTCGACGAGCCTGGTGTTGACCTCTTCCGGCGCGTACTTGTAGGCGATGGCCCAGCGCGGGGCGCGTGCGGTGGAGCCGAGGCGGCCCTGGAGGCGAATCTCGTCGAGCTTGACGACGACTCCGTCGATCTCGTGCTCCACGGAGTGGCGGTTCTCGCCGTAGTGGGCGATGAACTCCCGTACGCCGCCGAGGTCGTCGACCACCCGGTTGTGCCGCGAGGTGGGCAGGCCCCAGGTCTTGAGGAGGTCGTAGGCCTGGGACAGGCGGGTCATGCCCTTGAAGCCCTCCAGCGCGCCGATGCCGTGGACGACCATGTGCAGCGGGCGGGTGGCGGTGACGCGCGGGTCCTTCTGGCGCAGCGAACCGGCGGCGGCGTTACGGGGGTTGGCGAAGGGCTTGTCGCCCGCCGCGACCAGGCGCTCGTTGAGCTCCAGGAACTTCTCCATCGGGAAGTAGACCTCGCCGCGGATCTCCACCAGGTCGGGGACCTTCTCGCCCTGGAGACGGTCCGGGATCTCCGCGATGGTGCGGACGTTCGGGGTGATGTCCTCGCCGGTGCGGCCGTCGCCCCGGGTGGCCGCGCGGGTGAGGCGGCCGTTCTCGTACGTCAGGTTGACGGCGAGGCCGTCCACCTTCAGCTCGCACAGGAAGTGGTACTCCTGCTCGCCGAGCTCCCGGGCGATGCGGTCGAACCAGGCGGCGAGTTCGTCGTCGTTGAAGGTGTTGTCGAGCGACAGCATCCGCTGGCGGTGCTCGACCGCCGTGAACTCCGTCTCGTAGGACCCCGCGACCTTCTGGGTCGGCGAGTCCGGGGTACGCAGCTCCGGGTGCTTCTCCTCCAGCGCCTCCAGCGTCTTGAGCAGCTTGTCGAAGTCCGCGTCGCTGATGACGGGCGCGTCCTTCACGTAGTACCGGAAGCGGTGCTCCTCGACCTGCTCCGCCAGCTGCGCGTGCTCGTCGCGGGCCTCGGCGGGCACCGCCGTCGTCTCCGCCTGCTTGTCGCCGGCCACCGTATCGTCCTCCCGTTACTCTGGGTTGTCCGCGAGGGATCTCGCCGCCCGGACGCAGTGGGCGAGTGCCGTGCGCGCGTACTCCGGGGAGGCCCCCGCGAGCCCGCACGACGGCGTGATGGTGACCGCCTCCGCGAGAAGCCCCGGTGCCAGCCCCAACCTGCGCCACAGCGTCCTGACACCCATGACGCTACCGGCAGGGTCTGACAATCGGCCGTCCGTGCCCGGGACGACACCGGCGAAGAGCCGGGTCCCCGCCTCCACCGCCTCGCCGATCGCGTCGTCGTCACGCTCGGTGAGGAGGGAGAAGTCGAAGGAGATCGCCGCCGCGCCCGCCCGGCGCAGCAGGGCGAACGGGACGTCCGGTGCGCACGAGTGGACCACGACGGGGCCGTCGCCGTGAACCCCGACGACGTCGCGCAGGGCGGCCTCGACGAGCTGGCGGTCCACGGCGCGGTGGGTGCGGTAGCCGCTGGCCGACTTGACCTGTCCGCGGAGTACGGCGACGAGGGAGGGTTCGTCGAGCTGGAGGACGAGCTGGGCGCCGGGGACTCGGCGGTGGACCTCCTCCAGGTGCAGGCGCAGGCCCTCGGCGAGGGACGCGGTGAGGTCGCGGCAGGCGCCGGGGTCGGAGAGGGCGACCTCGCCGTTCTTCAGCTCCAGTGCGGCCGCCAAGGTCCAGGGACCGACCGCCTGAACCTTAAGCAGCCCCTCGTAGCCCTGGGTGAACTCCTCCAGCGCGTCGAGGTCCTCGCCCAGCCAGGAGCGGGCGCGCCTGGTGTCGCGGCCCGGGCGGTCCCCGATGCGCCAGCCGCTGGGTTCCACGCGGGCGTACAGCTCGACGAGGATTCCCGCGGTGCGGCCGATCATGTCCGCGCCGGGGCCGCGGGCGGGGGGGGCCCGGCCGTCGCCGGCCCGGCCCCCAAGCCCCGGGGGGCCCTCGATCTCGATGGCGGCGGTGACGGTGCGCCGGTCCGCGTGGAGCAGTAC
>NZ_JAKEIP010000072.1 GCF_021474425.1 Streptomyces muensis
GGGCGGCATCCGGATGAGCGACCGGAGGGAGCCGCCCGCCGGCGCGGTCGCGTCGGCCCCCGGCGCCCCCCACGCCCCCGCCGTCCGTGCCGGCGCCACCGGATCCGGTGGCGCCGGCACGGACGTCGGAGGCTTGGGGGGAGCCGGGAGCCGACGCGACCGCGCCGGCGGGCGGCTCCCTCCGTTCGCTCATCCGGATGCCGACCACCACCAGCAGAACGGCCAGTACGGCCGTCCTCGCCAGGCGGTAGGCGCGCCTCCGGTACCAGGGCCTTCGCCGCCTCCTACGCGCCATGCGAGCGACGGCGGAGCCGGAACCACACCACCCCGCCCACCGCGGCCAGGCCCACGGCGCCCGCGCCGGCGACCGTGGTGAACGCCTCATCGCGCGCGATGCCGCCGCCCCCGGCAGGCGGACCGCCCTGCGGGCCGGGCGAAGGTGTCGACATCGAGGCCCGGCAGTCGACGGTGAACGTCTTCTCCCGCTCGGCGCCCGTCATGCCCGTGAACGACCAGGCGAGCCGGTACTGCCCGTCGGGCAGGTTCAGGTCCTCGGTGTGGCCGATGCCGCCCGAGAGATTCAGCACCCCGCGGAGCGTGGCGCCGCCCGGGACCTCGGGCTGGGTCCGGATGTTCCAGTTGACGGACGTCACGGTCTCGAAGTTGGCGGCGTCGAGGTAGAACCGGCAGACCCTCGGCTCGTCGATCGCGTCACCGTAGGGTGTGCGCGCGACGCCGTCCCAGGGGGCCGTGTGGATCTTGACGGTTCCGTTGTCCCCCGGCGCCATCGGCGCGGCGCCCGCCGTCGGCAGCCCGGAGAGCGGGGCGAGCGCGGCGGTCAGCGCCGTGACGGCGGCGATGCGCATTCCGGCGCGGCGTTGAAGAGGCGTGGTGGGCATGCGAATCCTCCGAGTCAGACGATTTTCGTACAAATCGCGCTTTGTCTGACTCTCTTTCACATGCGCGCGCCGAATCGCGGGCGCAGCGCCCTACGATCCGTCAGATTCCACTCTTTCGACGTAATGCCGGCCCGGACCGGCCGCGCTCGCCGCGCTCGCCGGGGCTCGCCGGCTCCCCCGCCGGACCCGCCGGCGCCCGCAGCGCCGTCCCCGCCGACAGCAGCAACAGCGCCCCCAGCATCACGAACGGCGCCGCCACCCCCGCCAGACCCGCGATCAGGCCCGCCGACGCCGGGGCGGCGACCTGTCCGAGCCGGTTGCCGGTCAGCCGCAGGGCGAGGGCGGTGGAGCGGGCGCCGTCGGGGGCCGCCTGGACGACCGTCGTCATGGACAGCGGCTGACCGACCCCGAGGCAGAAGCCGAGCACCGTCAGCATCAGGGCCAGCGCCCACACCGGCACCGGCAGCGCGATCCCCACGCACAGCAGGGCCGCCAGCAGACAGGTCACGGTCAGCAGCAGGGTCCGGCCGAGCAGCCGCAGCAGGGGCGTCAGGACCAGCCGGCAGGCGATGGTGGCCGCGGCGCGCAGGCTGAGCAGCAGGCCGATCACGGACGGCGCGATCCCGCGGTGCTCGCCGACCACCGGGAGGTAGGCGGTGAGGATGTCGGTCGCGGAGAGCACGGCGAGGCTGATGAAGATGCCGGCGGGCACGCCCCGGGCGCGCAGGATGCGCTGGACGGGGACGCGCTCGGCCCGTTCCTTGCGGGACCCAGGCGTCACACGGCGCTCTATGCGCCACAGCGAGGTCAGCGCGACCGCGCCGCCCGCACCCGCGACCAGCAGGGCGAACGCGCTGGTCCCCGCCATGTCCCGACCGCCGATCAGCGCGCCCGCCGCGATCGGGCCGACCAGTTGGCCGAGCGAGGCGCCGATGGTGAAGTGGCCGAAGTTGCGGTCCTGTTCGTGCGGGGCGGACTGGCGGGCGACGAGCGACTGGGCGCCGATGACGAAGCAGAGATGGCCGAGGCCCATGACGCCGCTCCAGATCGCCATCGCCCACAGCGAGTCCGCGAGGCCGCTCAGCGCGCAGCCCCCGGATATCAGCACGACGCCGACGGGCAGCAACGGGGCACAGCGACCGTGGTCGGTGCGGCGGCCCAGCGGGACGGCGACGAAGAGCGGGAGCAGGGCGTAGACGCCCGCGATCACGCCGATCGCGCGCTCGTCCGCGCCCAACGCCAGCGCCCGGTAGGAGACGGCGGGCCGGGCCATCGACACCGCCCCCTGCGCGAAGCTGAAGGCGATGACGAGGCGGAGCAGCCAGCCGCGGTTCCCACCGGGCGCCATGTGCGAATCCTCCGTAGAAAAGTCAGATGATTCCGAAGAGCATCCCTGCCCCGAGGATGACGAGGCATGTGAGGGCGGCCCACTTCACGACGAACCTGGTGTGGTCGCCGAACTCCACCTTGGCCATGCCGACCAGGACGTACACGGCCGGGACCAGCGGGCTCGACATGTGCAGCGGCTGGCCGACCAGGGAGGCGCGGGCCATCTCCAGCGGGGTGACGCCGTGGGCGGCGCCGGCCTCGGCGAGGACGGGGAGGACGCCGAAGTAGAAGCCGTCGTTCGACATGAAGTAGGTGAGCGGCAGGCTCAGGACGCCGGTGACCAGGGCCATGTGCGGGCCCATGCCCTCGGGGATGACGTCCACCATCCACTTGGCCATGTGGTCGACCATGCCGGTGCCCTGGAGGACGCCGGTGAAGACGGCGGCGGCGAAGACCATGCCGGAGACGTTGAGGACGTTGTCGGCGTGGGCGGCGAGGCGGGCCTTCTGGTCCGGGATGTGCGGGAAGTTCACGGTGAGCGCGAGGGCGGCGCCGAGCAGGAACAGCACCGGGATCGGCAGCCACTCCATGATCATGCAGGTGAGCAGGGCGATCGTGAGCAGCGCGTTGAACCAGTAGAGCTTGGGGCGCAGGGTGGGACGGTTCGGGTCGAGGACCTGGAAGCGCTTCTTCTCGTCCTCGTCGTCGTCCTCGGCGTCGGTGCCGGAGCCGGAGCCGCCGGTGGCGACCGCGTCCTTGCCCGTGCCGCCCGCACCGGAGCCGGCGCCGACCAGGACGGTCTCGGTCTCCTTCTCCTCGGCCTTCTCCTCGACCAGGACCTGGTCCAGGGTGAGCACGCCGAGCCGCTTGCGCTCGCGCAGACCGAGGAAGTACGAGAGGACGACGACGGCGAGGAGGCCGACGGCGAGGGCCGGGATCATCGGGACGAAGATCTCGCTGGCGTCCACCTTGAGCGCGGTGGCGGCGCGGGCGGTCGGGCCGCCCCACGGCAGGGTGTTCATCACGCCGTTGGCCATGGCGGCGACACCGGTCATCACGACCAGGCTCATCTTCAGGCGCTTGTACAGCGGGTACATCGCCGAGACGGTGATCATGAAGGTGGTCGAGCCGTCGCCGTCGAGGGAGACGATCGCGGCGAGGATCGCCGTGCCGACGACGATCCGCATCGGGTCGGCCTTGGCGAACTTCAGGATGCCCCGGACGATCGGGTCGAAGAGGCCGACATCGATCATCACACCGAAGTAGACGATCGCGAACATGAGCATCGCCGCGGTGGGGGCGAGGCTGGTGACACCTTCGATGACGTAGTCACCGAGCTTGGCGCCCTTCCCGACGAAGACGCAGAACAATGCCGGAATCAGCACGAGCGCCGCGATCGGCGACATCTTCTTCATCATGATCAGGACCAGGAAGGTCGCGATCATGGCGAAGCCAAGGATGGTCAGCATGAGTGGATACCTAACGTTCGCCCTTGAACGACCCACCAGGGCCGGCGGTGGGACGACGTTAGGTCCGTTGAAACAGCGTTAACAAGACGTTGACATGCGAGCAATAAGCGCAAAACTCCAGGTCAGAGCTTTGCTCAGGTCAGAGGCCTGATCTTTTCGGCCATCGGGACCACTTCGATGGGCACTCCGTTGAGTACGGCGTTGCCCGACAGCGGGTCCAGGAGGCTGCCGTCGAGGAGCTGGTTGACGTTGACGCCGGGGTCGGCGGCGGCGTGGCCGAGGCGGGTGCCGGGGCGGTCGTGGCCCCAGCCGTGCGGCAGGCTCACCACGCCCGGGCGCACCACGTCGGTGACCTCGGCGGGCGCGGTCACCTCTCCCCCGGCGCCCTTGAGGCGTACGTCCGCCCCGTCCCGCACGCCGAGCCGCTCGGCGTCGTCCGGGTGGATGTGCAGGGTGCAGCGGTTGGAGCCGCCGGTGAGGGCGGGGACGTTGTGCATCCAGCTGTTGTTGGACCGCAGATGGCGGCGGCCGATCAGGACGAGCCCGTCGGCGCGCTCGCGCAGGGCCGCCCGGAGGCGGGGCAGGTCGTCGGCGATGGGGCGCGGCAGCAGCTCCACCTTGCCGCTGGCGGTCTTCAGCGGCTGCGGCAGCCGGGACGCGAGCGGCCCGAGGTCGATGCCGTGCGGATGCGCGAGCAGCTTCTCCAGGGTCAGCCCGTCCGGTCGTACGCCGAAGCCGTCGCCGTACGGGCCCAGGCGCAGCATCATGTCGAGCCGCCGCTCGGGGCCGCTGACGCCGGTGAGCCGGGCGGCGAGTTCCTGCGGGTCGCGGCCGTGGACGGGCGAGTGGGGTTCCTTGACGGCCTTGCCGAGGGTCTGGCCGATGACCAGGTCGTCGACGGCGGACGGGTCGGCGCCGTGCATGCCGGTGGCGGCGAGGATCAGCCGCGCCAGGATCTCGGTCTCCGCCATCCGGCCGGGCTCCAGCGGGACGGCGGGGCGGGTGTAGCGGACCTGGTTGCGCACGGCGAGGGTGTTGAAGGCGAAGTCGTGGTGCGGGCTCTGCGAGGGCGGGGGCGGCGGCAGCACGACATGGGCGTGGCGCGAGGTCTCGTTGAGGTACGGGTCGACGCTGACCATGAAGTCGAGCGAGCCGAGGGCCTTGTCGAGCCGGTCGCCGTCGGGAGCGGACAGGACGGGGTTGGCGGCGACGGACACGAGGGCGCGGACCGGCTCGCCCTGGTCCGTGGCGGTGTCGATCTCCTCGGCGAGCGCGGAGAGCGGCAACTCGCCCTTGGCCTCGGGGTGTTCGCTCACCCGGGAGTGCCAGCGGCCGAGCGCGAAGCCGCGGCCGGGGCCGGCCGGGCGGGGCGTCTTGTCGGTGGCGGCCTGCGGGAAGAGCGCGCCGCCGGGGCGGTCGAGGTTGCCGGTGAGGACGTTGAGGACGTCGACGAGCCAGCTGGCCAGGGTGCCGTGCGGGACGGTGCAGCTGCCGATGCGGCCGTAGACGGCGGCGGTGGGCGCGGCGGCGAGTTCGCGGGCGAGGACGCGGGTGGTGGCGGCGTCCACGTCGCAGGCGTCGGCGACGGCCTCGGGGGTGAAGTCCCGTACGGCGTCGGGGAGTTCGTCGAGACCCTGGAGGTGCGGGGCGAGGTCGCCCACGTCGACCAGGTCTTCCTCGAACAGGGTGTACGCCATCGCCGCGAGGAGCAGCGCGTCCGTGCCGGGCCGGATCGCGATGTGCCGGTCGGCGAGCCGCGCGGTGCGGGTGCGGCGCGGGTCGATGACGGTGAGGGTGCCGCCGCGGGCCTTGAGCGCCTTGAGCTTGCCCGGGAAGTCGGGGGCGGTGCACAGGCTGCCGTTGGACTCCAGGGGGTTCGCGCCAATCAGGAGCAGATGGTCGGTGTGGTCCAGGTCCGGTACGGGGATCGCGAGGGCGTCGCCGTAGAGCAGTCCGCTGGAGACGTGCTTGGGCATCTGGTCGACCGTGGAGGCGGTGAAGACGCTGCGGGTGCCGAGGCCGGCGAGCAGGATCGGCGGATAGAGCGCGCCGGCCATGGTGTGCACGTTGGGGTTGCCGAGGACGACGCCCACCGAGTTCGGTCCGTACCGCTCGACGACCGGGCGGATCCCGGCGGCGACCGCGTCGAAGGCCTCCTCCCAGGTGGCCTCGCGCAGCTCGCCGTCCTGGCGCACGAGGGGGGTGCGCAGCCGGTCGGGGTCGCCGTCGACGGCCCCGAAGGAGGCGCCCTTGGGGCAGATGAACCCCTTGCTGAAGACGTCGTCTCGGTCACCGCGGGCGCCGGTGACCGCGGTCCCCTCGATGGTGAGGGTCAGGCCACAGGTGGCCTCGCACAGGGGGCAGATGCGCAGTGCGGTGCGGGACACGGGTCCTCCCGGGATGGCGGCGGCGTTGGCGCGCGATTCAGGGCCGAGCATACCGACCGGTATGCACGGAGGGGAGTCCCGGCAGGGGGTGAGGTCGGAAATTCGCGAACCGCGGCCGGCCGCTCTTCGGTGCCGCTCGGTCAGTCCAGTACTCGCGCCAGATACGCCCGCAGCATCTCCCGCGCCTCCTCGATGATCCGGTCGTCGCCGCCCGGGGACACCCGGAACGCGAGGTGGACCAGGGTGTCGGCGGTCTCGACGGCGATGAGGAAGGTGCGGCGCAGGTCGTCGTCCGGTTCGCGGTCGAGGTAGCCGGAGAGCAGGTCGGTGAGGCGGTCGGCGACGCGGGTGTTGGGTTCGCCGCGGGTGCCGACGGGGATCTGGTTGCCGAAGTCGACGAGGGAGAAGCCGGGCGCGGTGCGCTTCATGGCGAGGTACTCGTCCAGGACGGCGTCCATCGCCACCCTCCAGCCGCCGTCGGCGGCGTCCTTCAGCCGCTCGGTGACGCGGGCGGTGTAGCGCTCCAGGTTGCGCTGGGCGAGGGCGTCGGCCATCTGGCGCTTGTTGCCGAAGAACCGGTAGACGGAGCCGATGGGGACGCCGGCGCGCTGGGCGACGGCCCGGGTGCTCAGATCGTCGTAGCCGACCTCGTCGAGGAGGTCGGCGCAGGCGTCGAGGATCCGGGTGAGCCGTTCGGCGCTGCGTCGCTGCACGGGCGCCCGGCGAAGCGTTTCTGGGTGGGGCACGGTCCTCATGATGCCTTTCCGGCTCGTTCCGGGGAACATCGACCCCCGGTACAAGGACGGGTACCCGGCTCGCCCGGCGCCGCCGAGGACGGCGAGGGCGTCAGGGTCTCCTCCGGCTCCGGCTCCCTCTCGGGCTCCGATGCCGTGATGTCCGCCGTGCTCTGCACGGGACCGTCCGCCACGGCCCACACCGTGCCGTCGTCGGCGTACAGCCGCACGGTGACCTGGTGCGTGCCGCGCGGGACCAGGCGGGCCGGGAGGCGGTACTCGGGGGTGCGCAGCCTGGTGACGAGACGGCCGTCCACGTACAGGTATGCGAGCCCGCGCCCGGCGACCGCCCGCTCCCCCGCGCCCGCGGGCGAGAAGCGGAACCTCCGCAGGCTCAGCCGTACGTCCCAGCTCCCGTCGTCGCCGTCCGCGTCCGGCTGCACCTCTATGCCGACCTCGGGCGCCTCGTCCTCGCCCACCTCGCGGTAGTGCCGCCCCTCGGCGTCGGTGTCGTCGACGACCTTGCCCACCGGGGAGGGCGACGCCGCGTTCTGCCCCTGGTTCGCGGCAGCGCCGGAGTCGCAGCCCGTGGTCGCGGCCAGCAGCAGGACACAGACCGCGAGCGCGGTGAGCGGGGGACGGGTCCATGACATGCCCGGGAGACTAGAACACCGGTCCGAAAGCCGGATCCCCCTGAAGTCGGGTTCGCGTCCGGTTCTCGTCGTACTCGAAGGGGAGGCGGCGCCGATCTCTTGCGCTGACGAAACCGCAATCCTACGGTGAAGCATAGGAATCAGATCTCGAAGGAGCTTTCATGAGCGGGGACGCGCGGAAGACCGCGGAAGGGCTGACCTACCTCTCCGGTTTCGGCAACGAGCACAGCTCGGAGGCGGTGCCCGGCGCCCTCCCCGAGGGCCGCAACTCACCCCAGCGCGCCCCGCTGGGCCTCTATGCGGAGCAGCTGAGCGGTACGGCGTTCACCGAGCCGAGGGCCCGCAACCGCCGCTCCTGGCTGTACCGCGTCCACCCGTCGGCCGCGCACCCCGCGTTCACCCGCACCGACAACGGCGCGATCCGAACGGCGCCCTTCACCGAGTCCGTGCCGGACCCGAACCGACTGCGCTGGAACCCCCTGCCCGAACCGGCCCCCGGCACCGACTTCCTCGCCGGCCTGTGGACCCTGGGCGGCAACGGCGACGCGACCCAGCGCACCGGCATGGCGGTGCACCTGTATCACGCCAACGTGTCCATGGACCGGGTCTTCAGCGACGCCGACGGCGAGCTGCTGATCGTGCCGGAGCGCGGCGGGCTGCTGCTGCACACGGAGTTCGGGCGCCTCCATGTGGAGCCGGCACATGTGGCGCTGATCCCACGTGGGGTGCGCTTCCGTGTGGAGCTGCTCGATGACTCTGCCCGGGGTTATGCGTGCGAGAACTATGGGGCGCCCTTCCAACTCCCCGACCTCGGCCCGATCGGCGCCAACGGACTCGCGAACGCGCGGGACTTCATGGCGCCGGTGGCCGCGTACGAGGAGGTCGAGGGCCCGGTGGAGGTGGTGAACAAGTTCTGCGGCAACCTCTGGACGGCCATGTACGACCACACACCCCTCGATGTGGTCGCCTGGCACGGCAACCATGTGCCCTACGCCTACGATCTGCGCCGTTTCAATGTGATCGGCACCATCTCCTACGACCATCCCGACCCGTCGATCTTCACCGTGCTGACGTCCCCGTCGGACACCCCCGGCCTCGCCGGCGTCGACTTCGTGGTGTTCGCGCCGCGCTGGCTGGTGGGCGAGGACACCTTCCGCCCGCCGTACTTCCACCGGAACGTGATGAGCGAGTACATGGGTCTCGTCGAGGGCGCCTACGACGCGAAGGCGGAGGGCTTCGTGCCCGGTGGCGGCTCGCTGCACAACATGATGTCGGCGCACGGCCCGGACCGGGAGACGTTCGACCGGGCGAGCGCGGCGGAGCTGAAGCCGCAGAAGATCGACGACGGCCTGGCGTTCATGTTCGAGACCCGCTGGCCGGTGACACTGGCCCCGCAGGCGGCCGACGCCGAGCACCTGCAACAGCGCTACGACGACGTCTGGCAGGGCATGCAGCGCCATTTCCGCGCGGTTTGATGGTCGTTCGCCTCCGGCGCGCCCCTACGGCTCACTCGGTTGCAGTAAAGATCCCCGACCGGTACGGATGGCCCGTGACCTCCTTCGCCCCTGACTCGATCGTCCTGAACCGCAAGCTGCCGCTCTGGTACCAGGTGTCGCAGTCGCTGCGCGCCTCGATACTCGGCCGCCGACCGCAGGACCCCCTGCGGCTGCCCACCGAGGAGCAGTTGGCTGAGCACTACGGCGTGAGCGTGCTGACCATGCGGCAGGCGCTGAAGGAGCTGGAGGACGAGGGCCTGATCACCCGCCACCGCAGACGGGGCACGTTCATCGAGCCGGACGTCCGCCGGGGCGCCCCCGTGCGGCTGCTCGGCTCGGTGGACGCGATCGTGGCCCAGCAGTCCGGCATGGCGACCGAACTGCTGGAGCACGGCACGGTGCCCGTGCCCGCCGAAGTCGCCGAGTTCTTCCCGGACCTCGACGAGGTGGCGACGTACCACCGCCTGCGCAGCGACGACAAGACGGGCGAGCCGACCAACCACGCCCGCAACTACGTCCGCCCCGAACTCGCCGCCCGTGTCGACCTGGACGATCTCGTCCGCTGGCCGATGACCAAGGTGCTGCGGGACGTCGTCGGGGCGGACATCAGCCGCATCACGGACACGGTCGAGGCGCGCCTGGCCGACCCGGAGACGGCACGGCTGCTCCAAGTCCCGCTGCTGAGCCCGATCCTGCACTACACGGGGGTGACGTACGACGCGGACGGGCGCGTGCTGGACGCCGCCGTCATCCATTACCGGGGGGACCGTTTCTCCTTCACGGTGACCCTGGATGCGTGAGCGCTCCGCTGGGAGCGTTGTCATACACCTGCGGGCCGGTGGGGGGCTGGTCGCGCCCACGCGGCGGAGCCGCATATGGACACAGCCCCGCGCCCCTTACGGGGGCGCTGCCCTGACCCGCGTGTCCGGTCCAGGCCGTACCATGCCCAGCGTGACGCACGACGACGCTCCGCTGCTGGCGGACCTCATGCCGTGGTCCGTCGCACCGCCGCGGCTCGGCCGGGGGTGGCCGACGGGCCCCGACGCGGCATCCCTGAAAGCCCGCTGGGACGCCTTCGTGAAGGCCGAGGGCCCGGACCGGGAGGCCCTGCTGGAGCCGACGCGCTCCCGCACGCTGCACTCGGCCGTCGGACAGCTGCCCGGCCGGTCCACCGGCACGGAGAAGCTGATCCGCGCCTCGGGCCCCTGCCCGGAGCCCGTACGGGTGCTGCACGCCCCCTTCGACGAACAGTGGCTGATCCCCGACCACCGCCTGATCGACGCGGCCCGCCCCGAGCTGTGGCGGGTGGCGGACGAGCACCAGGTCTTCGTCCTGGAGACCCCGGACTCCGGCCTGCTGGCGACCTCGTTGCTCCCGCTGCTCCGCCCGGGGCGCGTGCGCCCGCTGTACCGCCGCCCGGGCGGCACGGAACCCAACCTGGCACCGGGCCTCGTCGAACATCTCCAGGACCGGCTCGGCGTAGCGGTCGAGCCGCTGGACCTGCTCGCCTGGACGCTGGCGGCGGTACGCCCCGACCTCACCGTCCCGCTCACCACCGACGCGGAACTGTGGGCACGCGGCGTGGAGTCGGGCCGCCGTGCCCTGTGGCTGATGCGGCGCAACGGCGACCGCCCGAAGCTGCCCGGCGGTCGTCGCCCGTACGTCCGCGCACCGCTCCCCTCCCGTCCGCTGGTGCTGGAGTACGACCGCGACGAGGAGGCTCTGCTGCTCGACGAGGGACGCATCTCACCGGTCCCGCCGCAGGCGTGGGACTACGAGGTGGCCGGAGTGAGGGTCCTGGAGCAGTGGTTCACCGCCCGCGTCACGGAGCCCGAGCCGGGCACCCTGGCCGCGATCCGCCCGGCGACCTGGCCGCAGGCGTGGACGTCGGAGCTGCTGGAACTGATCACGGTGCTGGCGCTGCTGGCCGAACTCCGGCCCCTCCAGCAGGAGTTGACGTCCCCCGTCACCGCAACCGACCTCCACGACGCCGGCGTGCTGCCGATCCCCGAGTCGACACGCCGCCCGGCGTCGGTGTTGGACCACCACGAGGAAGGCCCTGAAGGGCAGTTCGCGCTGATCTAGTCGTTCCTGGGCGCGAACGCGTCCAGCATCCGCTCCACCATCAACCCGAACGCCCCCTCCAGATCAATCGGCCCCTGATCCTCCGCGAACGCCGCCGCCATCCTCGGATACACCCCCGTGGCCACCTGACTCCCGAGGTACGCGATCCGCACCGCGTTCTCCTCCGCCGCCGACCACGGCAACGACCGCGTCCGCTCGGCGGCCGCCAGTTCCATCGCGACGTACGACGTCACACACCCGTTCAGCATCCCGACGAGCTGCATCTTCAGGCCGTACGTCGTCTCCAGCGGATCCAGGCAGGCCAGACAGTGCTCCAGATACCGCAGGGCGTTGGGCGAGAAGCCGTAGATCGGTGACATCAGCCGCGTCATCCAGGGATGCCGATGCATCAGCGCCCGCGTCTGCCCGGCGACCCGGCGCATGTCCGCCCGCCAGTCCCCGCCCGGCTCCCACAGCTCGTGCTCCCCGCTGACGGCGTCCACCATCAGCTCGTACAGGTCCTCCTTGCGGGGCACGTAGTTGTACAGCGACATCGTCCCGCACCCGAGTTCACCGGCGACATGCCGCATGGAGACCGCGTCGAGACCCCCGGCGTCCGCCAGCCGCACGGCCACGGTCGCGATGTCGGCACGGGTGAACGCCGGTTTCGGCCCGCGCCCCGTCCGCTCGGGTCGCGCCCAGATCACCCCGGGTTCAGCCGCCTTGCCCGCCATCGATCATCACCTCGCACACCATCCTAGTTACGTACACCGTACGTAGTGCGCTATGGTCGAGCCATGACTTCTACGTACGCTGTACTTAGTGAAGGTCTGGAGAAGCGATTCGGGCCCAGAAATGCCGAGGTCCACGCCCTGCGTGGACTCGATCTGGCCGTCGCGCAGGGCACCGTGTGCGGCCTCCTCGGCCCCAATGGCGCGGGCAAGACCACGGCCGTACGGCTCCTCACCACCCTGCTGCGGCCGGACGCCGGCTCGGCCCGGGTCGCCGGGCACGATCTGCTCCGGGACCCGGCGGCCGTCCGCCGCGCCATCGGCGTCACCGGCCAGTACGCCTCGGTCGACGGCGACCTCACCGGCCGCGAGAACCTCAGGCTGTTCGCCCGGCTGCACCGGGTGCGCGGGCCGGCCGAGCGGGCCGGCGAGCTCCTGGAGCGCTTCGGACTGACCGACGCGGCCGACCGGCCGGCGTCCACGTACTCGGGCGGGATGCGGCGCCGCCTCGACCTCGCGGCGAGTCTCGTCCGCCGCCCCGAGGTGCTGTTCCTGGACGAGCCGACGACCGGCCTCGACCCGGCCAGCCGCAACCGGATCTGGGACGCCGTACGGGAGCTCACCGCCGACGGCACCACGGTGCTGCTGACCACGCAGTACCTGGAGGAGGCCGACCAACTCGCCGACGACATCGCCCTGGTGGACCGGGGACGCGTCGCGCACACGGGGTCGCCCGCCCAGTTCAAGTCGCTGATCGGCGCGCACGTCGAGGTCGTGGTCACCGACCCGGACGTGATGGTGAAGGCCGCGGCCGTACTGGATCAACTCACCGGCGCCGAGCCGTCGTTCGACCACGAGCGGCGCGCCGTCGCCGCGGTCACCCGGGACGCCACGCTCACCCTCCCCCGTCTGGTGCGAGAACTCGACGCGGCGGGCGTGCCGTTGCTGGACGCGAGCCTCCAACCACCGACGCTCGACGACGTTTTCCTGCGACTCACCGAGGAGCGTGCCGCATGAGCACCCTGGCCTACGACGGCGGCGCGATGCTGGGCCGTCAGCTGCGACGGATCCGCAACAACCCCGGGCTGCTGATACTGACCCAGACGATGCCGATCACCATGCTGCTGTTCTTCGGCTATGTCTTCGGCAGCGCGCTGGCGATGCCAGGCGAGCAGTACCGCTCCTTCCTGGTGCCGGGGCTGCTGGTGGCGACGGCCGCGAACGGGATCATGACGGGGATGTTCCAGGCCGCGCAGGACACGCACCGCGGGGTGATGGACCGGCTGAGGACACTGCCGATGAGCCGGGCCGCCGTACCGCTCGGGCAGGCGGTGGCGGATCTGGTCGTGACGGCCGCCGGGACGGTGCCCTTCCTGCTGGTCGGGCTGGCCGTGGGGTGGCGGATCGAGGGGTCCACGCTCGAAGCGGCGGGCGCCGTGGGGCTGTTGCTGCTGTTCCGGTTCGCGACGACGTGGATCGGGATCTTCCTGGGGCTGCTCACCCGGAACGAGGAGGCGGCCGGTCAGCTGGGCGGGGCGACCTTCGTCCTGCCGCTGCTGTCCAACGCGTACATTCCGACCGACGGTCTGCCGGGCTGGCTGCGCACCGTCGCCGAGTGGAATCCGATCAGCGCGGTCACCACGGCCCTGCGGGACCTCTTCGGCAACGCGCCGGTGCCGGACGGCGCCGCCTGGCCGGTCGCGCATCCCGTCGCCGGGTCACTGGCCTGGTGCGCGGTGCTGATCGCGGTGTTCGCACCGCTGGCGGTACGCCGGTACGGGCGCGGCGAGCGCTGACGTACCGGATGCGGGGTGGGCGAGCCGGGGGATGTGCCCGCGCCCGGATGGCACTCCGGGGGCGCCGCGTGCGCCGTTGGGGATGACGGCGACGACAGCGCGGTACAGCGCCGGGACGTGTGGCGTGCCGGGCGCGGGCCTGGAAGTCGTTCGAGAAACGCCGGTACGGGTCAGCGACCGCCGAACAGCGAACGGCGGAGCCGACGCAGCGGGGCGAAGAGCGAGACGCGACGAACCCGGGCGCCCCGGTCGCTGCGCTTCGTGGTGTCACGACTGGTCAGCTCACGCATCAGCGTGGTCGCCTCGGCCGCTTCTCCCTGCGGCACGGCGGGACCCGCCAGCACCGAGAGATGGCGGTCGAGACGCGAACTGGTCGCGCTGCTCCCGCAGGTGATCGCAGGGACCCTGGCCCTGCTGCGCACTGTTATCTGATCCATGTCACTCCCCACCCGTACGAGTCCACCCGGCCCGGGCAGGTTAACCCTATCTCCCCGGTGCGGCACTCGTGTATCGCGGTCACAGGATTCACCTTCCCCGTAAGGGTGTTGACGACCCGTCGTCGATTACTCTCCGAATCCAACCGATTTCAGGGCGAGTTGGACAACGGGCTGGCTGGTGGGTTGCGGTGAGCCTCCGTCGGGCTCGACGGTCACAGCCAGTGACGTCGTTTTCTTGTCGAGACCGGATGCGATCAGTGGCGTGTCGCCGTCGAAGAGCCCCAGGGAGCGTGGTTGCACATCGGGGCGCATCTGCCAGAGCTGGTGCACCCGGCCGCTCGGCAACTCGCCGTATCCGCTCAGAGTGACGATCGCCCGTCCCTCCGAGGCGGAGGCGACCACTCCGATCGTCCGCCCCCGCGCGTCCTCGCCGGCGGTCGCCCGGGCGTCGGGCGCGGCGAGAACGTTAGCGATCTCACTTGCCCGGGCCTGCTGGGCGTCCAGCTGTTCCTGGGTCCGGTTCGCCTGGACGGCGAAGAGGGAGGCGACGACGAGGGCCGCGGCGGCCGTGACCGTGGCGAACGGCACGAGCAAGGGGCGCGTCCTGGGCGCACGGGTGCGCGGCGGCGGCTGGGTGCCCCACACGTGCGGCGGCAGCTGAGTGGCACGCGCGTGTGCCGGCTCCCGTGCGACGGACTCCTGCGGAGTCGTGCGTACGGCGGCCAGGACCCGGTCGCGCATCGCGGCCGGCGGCGGGGCGGCCGTCGACCAGGCGAGCCGGACGGCGTCCTCGGACAGGGCCCGCACCTCGGCGGCACAGCTGTCGCAGGACTTCAGATGCTTCTCGAAGCGGTGGCGCTCGGCGGGTTCCAGGGCGTCGAGCGCGTAGGGCGCGGCGAGGGAGTGCAGGTCCCCGCGGCCGAGGAGGCGGTCGGCGAGGCTCATGCGACACCTCCCAGGCACTTGCGCAGCTGGGTGAGTCCGTCGCGCATCCGGGTCTTGACCGTGCCCAGCGGCAGCGAGAGCCGTTCGGCGACCTCACGGTAGGTGTAGCCGTCGTAGTAGGCGAGGGTCACGGACTGGCGTTGCAGTGCGGTCAGCCGGTCCAGACAGCGGCGTACCCACTCGCGCTCCAGTCCCGCCTCGACCTCCTCGGCGACGTGGTCGAAGGCCGGGTGGTTGGCGCGCAGGGCCTCGCGCTGCTCGCGTTCGCCGGCCGCGCGGGCGCTGCGCACCCGGTCGACGGCGCGGCGGTGGGCGAGGGTGAGGACCCAGGACAGGGCGCTGCCCCGGCGGGGGTCGAACTTCGCGGCGGACCGCCACAGTTCGAGCAGCACTTCCTGGGCCACCTCCTCGGACTGGGCGGGGTCGCGCAGCACACGCCGCACGAGCCCGTACACCGGCCCGGAGACCAGCCCGTACAGCTCCTCGAAGGCCTTCTGATCACCGCCCGCCACGAGCACCAGCAGCTCGTCCGCCTCCAACTCGTCTCCCCCTCCAGTCAGACCGCAGCGCGGCCGTCTCGTCCCGCGAGGCATTCGCAACGAACCCACCTCCGGATGGGGTTACGGATCGGCGGGCCGAAAACGCGGGTCGCCCTTCGATGAAACAACTTTTCAGTTCCGCCGTAAGAACGCTTGGGATTCGACCAATCCACCCTGGCGACGGCTCCGAATCGGGTGCGTCAGGCAAGTTGGGACTGAGGACGGACGGCATGACACCTAATTCCAGGAGCGGTGCGGGACGCAAGGGCCTCGCGACCCTCGTATGTGGTGCGCTGGCCGCCGGGGGGCTCGCAGCCGCCGGCGTGACCGCGCTGGAACCGGGGGCGGCATCCGCCTCCAGTCACCGGGAGGCCCCGCTGATCTCGGGCACCCCGCAGTACGACAACACGGACGTGTACGCGTTCGTCAGTCCGGACAAGCCGGACACGACGACGATCATCGGGAACTGGATCCCGTTCGAGGAGCCGGCCGGCGGACCGAACTTCTTCACGTTCGCCGAGGACGCGCAGTACGACATCCACATCGACAACAACGGTGACGCGCAGGGCGATCTGCTCTACCGCTTCACCTTCGACACCCACATCAAGAACAAGAAGACCTTCCTGTACAACACCGGTCCGGTCGAGAGCCTCGACGACAAGGACCTCAACATCACGCAGACGTACGACATCGAGCTGATCAAGCTCAAGGACCAGTACCCGGTGTCGAGGACGAAGGTCGCCAACGACGTGCCGGTGGCCCCGTCGAACGTCGGCAAGGCGTCGATGCCGGACTACGCCAAGCTGCGTGAGCAGGCCGTTCACAAGCTCGCGGGCGACGCGACGTCGTTCGCCGGGCAGGCCGACGACCCGTTCTTCCTGGACCTGCGGGTCTTCGACCTGCTGTACGGCGGGAACCTCTCCGAGGTCGGCAACGACACGCTCAAGGGCTACAACGTCAACTCGATAGCCCTGCAGGTCCCGAACCACATGATCGCGGAGTCGGCGGACCAGCCGATCGTCGGCATCTGGTCGACGACCCAGCGCAAGAACGCCCAGGGCCACTTCGAGCAGGTCTCGCGCCTCGGCAGCCCCCTGGTCAACGAGGTCGTCAACCCCCTCAAGGACAAGGACAAGTTCAACGCGTCCTCGCCGTGGGACGACGCCCAGTTCCTGAAGAACGTCACCAACCCTGAGCTGCCCAAGCTCATCGAGGCGATCTACAAGATCCCGGCGCCCGACGAGCCGCGCAACGACCTGGTCGACGTCTTCCTCAAGGGCGTGAAGGACCTCAACCAGCCCCCGCACGTCACACCCTCCGAGATGCTGCGCCTGAACACCTCGATCAAGCCGGCCGCCGAACCCAAGCGGCTCGGTGTCCTCGACGGCGACAACGCGGGCTTCCCCAACGGCCGTCGCCTCACCGACGACGTGATCGACGCCTCCCTCCAGGTCGTCGAGGGTGAACTGCTGGGCGCCAAGAACGACCTGGGCGACGCCGTCGACAAGAACGACAAGGACTTCGAGAAGGCCTTCCCGTACGTCGCCCTGCCCACCGAGGGCTCCCGCGGCCCGCTCGCCAAGGGCACGGACGGCGAGACCGACGTCCGCAGCCAGCTCGGCGACGCCCTCCAGCCGGCCGGCGCCTCCGGCGACACCGACAACATGACCCTGATCGCCGGCTCGGCAGGCGCCGGCGCCCTGGGAATCCTGCTGATCGGCGGCGCCCTGATGTGGTGGCGCCGAATGCGGGACCGGGCGTACTAGGCGCTCCGCGCCCCTGAAAAGACTGGCGCGGCCCGCGAAGTACTCATCCCCCACGGCGCGGGCCGCGCCGCATGAATGCCGATCGAGGAGAGGGCATGGCGGAGAATTCTGAGCCCGTCCGGCGTTTGAGGACGAGGCCCGGAGGGCCGACAGCGGGGTCTGGGGGCGCAGCCCCCAGCGGGGTCGAAGGGGCGGAGCCCCTTGAGGATGGGAAGGGTAGGGGCGGCGGGGGCGACAAGGGCCGTGAGCAGCGCATCGCGGCCGTACGCCGCGTCGCCGCGGCCGCCCGCCGCAGCCGGGCCCTCCACCTGGCCGGCTGCTCCGCCCTGCTCGCCGTAGCCCTCACCGCCGGCTCCATAGCCCTCAGCGCGGCCCGCGACAACAACACCCAAGCCGTCGCCCCCGCCTCCGCCGCCGTCTCCCCCGGCCTCCTCGCGACCGGCGACCTCACCACCGGCATCACCTCCCTCCAGGCCCACCTCCGCGACCAGCCAAGGGACTTCACCGGCTGGGCCTCCCTCGGCCTCGCCTACGTGGAGCAGGCCCGCACCAAGGGCGACCCCTCCCGCTACCCCCAGGCCGAGCAGGCGTTCATGCGCTCCCTGGAGCTGAGCCCCGACAACGACCAGGCCCTCGCGGGCCGCGCCGCCCTGGCCGCGGCCCGGCACGACTTCGAGGACGCCCTGAAGTACGCCGCCCAGGCCCTGAAGGTGAACCCCTACAGCGAACGCGCCCTGTGCACCCGCACCGACGCCCTCGTCGAACTCGGCCGCTACACCGACGCCGCCAAGGCCGCGAAGACGGCCGACGACCGCCGCCCGGGCATCCCGGTCTTCACGCGGTACGCCTACGTCCAGGAGCTGCGCGGCGACGTACGGACCGCCGAGCGAGTACTGAAGCAGGCCCTCACCTCCGCCACCACCCCCGGCGACATCTCCTACGTCGCCACCCAGCTCGGCCAACTCGCGTGGAACCAGGGCGACTACGACACCGCCCTCACCCACTACGCCCGCGCCCTCGCCACCGACGAGAACTACGTCCCCGCCCTGGAGGGCCGAGCCCGCGCCCAGGCCGCGAACGGCGACAGGGCCGGCGCGACGCAGGGCCTGAAGGACGTCGTCGCCCGCTACCCCCTCCCCGGCCCGCTCGTCGAACTCGGCGAGCTCTACGAGGCATCCGGCGACAAGGTCAGGGCCGACGACCAGTACGCCCTGGTCGACGCCTGGACGGCCCTCGCCCGCGCCAACGGCGTCAACGCCGACCTGGACACCGCCCTCGCGGCCGCCGACCACGGCGACAAGGCCTCCGCGCTGCGCGCCGCCCGCGCCGAGTGGGACCGCCGGCGCACCGTGCACACCGCCGACGCCCTCGCCTGGGCGCTGCACGTCAACGGCAAGGACGAGGAGGCCCTTCCCTACGCCCGCGAGGCGACGGCCACCGGCTACCGCAACGCGGCGTTCCTCTACCACCGCGGGATCATCGAGCGCGCCACCGGCCACGCCGAGGACGCCCGCACCCACCTGCGGGCCGCGCTGGAACTGAACCCCGGCTTCTCCCCGCTGGGCGCCCGTGAAGCCCGTACGGCGCTCAAGGACCTGGAGGCGGCCAAGTGACCCCGCGTCGTCTGCTCGCCTCCGCCGCGGCCGTTCTCACGGCGGCCGGCGCGCTCGCCCTGTTCCCGGCCGGCTCCGCGAGCGCGCACCCCCTCGGCAACTTCACCGTCAACCGCTACGACGGGCTCGTCGCCGCTCCCGGCGAACTACGGGTCCACCATGTGGAGGACCTCGCCGAGATCCCGGCGACCCAGGCCCGGCCCGACATCGAGAAGGCGGGCATGACGGCGTGGGCGCGGCAGCGGTGCGCGGACGCCGCGCGGGGCAGCGAGGTCACCGTGGACGGCCGTACGGTCGAACTGACGCCGAGCAGCAGCCACGCGCGCGTGCGGCCCGGTCAGGCCGGGCTCGACACCCTGCGCGTGGAGTGCCGGCTGACGGCGCCGCTCCCGGAGGACACCACGGTCGCCGTCGGCTTCCGTGGCGCGGGCGCGGAGTCCGGCCCCGGCTGGCGGGAGATCACGGCGCGCGGGGACCGTATGACACTCGCCGCCTCCGACGTGCCGAAGGAGTCGATCTCCCGGGAACTGACCGAGTACCCCGAGGAGTTGCTGTCCTCCCCGGCCGAAACCAAGAGCGCGTCGCTGCGCGTGCGCCCGGGCGGACCCGCCCTCGCCGAGGCGGACCAGGACACCCCCGCCTCCTCCGTCCTCCCGCGCGGCGCCGACCGCTGGACGCGGGCCCTGGACGGGCTGGTGTCCCGCCAGGACCTCACCGTCGGCTTCGCCGCCCTCGCCCTGGTCCTCGCCATCTTCCTGGGCGCGATGCACGCGCTCGCCCCCGGCCACGGCAAGACCCTGATGGCCGCGGTGGCGGCGGCCCGCGGCGGCCGGGCCCGCATGAAGGACGTCCTGCCCCTGGCCGCCTCGGTGACGGTCACCCACACCCTGGGCGTGGTGGCCCTGGGCCTCCTGGTGACGGCCGGCTCGGCGGCGGCCCCCTCGGTGATCACCTGGCTGGGCATCGCGAGCGGCGCCCTGGTGATCGCGGCGGGCGCGACGCTCGTACGACGGGCATGGCACGCCCGGAAGCACGGGCATGGGCACGGGCACGGTCATGCCCATCCGCACGGGCATGACCATCCTCACGGGCACAGCCACTCCCACGACCACGAGACCGACCCCGCCCATGAGACCGACCACGCCCATGAGCGCCAACCGGTCCTGGTCGCCGCGCACGCCCACGCCGCGGCGGAGGCCCCCACACCCACACCGGGCCACGCCCACCACCATGACCACGACCACCACCACAGCCACCACCACGAGCACGACCACCCCCACCCTCACGACCACACTCACACCCACGGCCCCCTCACCCACACCCACAACGGCTTCACCCACACTCACTCCACCGCCCCCACCCTCCGCGGCACGATCCTTCTCGGGTTCGCCGGCGGTCTTGTGCCCAGTCCCTCCGCGGTCGTCGTGCTCGTCGGCGCGGCGGCACTGGGGAAGGCGTGGTTCGGGCTGTTGCTCGTCGTGGCGTACGGCGTCGGGCTCGCGCTCACGCTCACCGCGGCCGGGTTCGCCGTCGTACGGCTGGGTAGCGGAGTGACGAGGGTGCTGGACCGGCAGCCCCGCTGGATGGCCCACCCCCTGACGGTCTTCGTCCGCAGGACCGCACCACTGGGATCCGCGGTGCTCGTCGTACTGATCGGGGCCGGATTGGTTGTCCAGGGGGCGGCATCCGCACTCGGCTGAGCTACTTTTGTGGAGAATGCGCACGGATGCGAATGGGGGACGCCCGTGTCCGAAGAATCTGGCAGTGAACGTCTGATCGCCGGCCGGTACCGCCTGCTCTCCCCGCTCGGCGAGGGCGGCATGGGCACCGTGTGGCGGGCGCGCGACGAGTTGCTGCATCGCGAGGTGGCCGTCAAGGAGGTGCGCGCGCCGCACGGGCTGCCGGCCGCGGAGGTCGAGCGGATGTACGCCCGGCTGGAGCGCGAGGCGTGGGCGGCGGCGCGGGTAGCCGACCGCAATGTCGTCACGGTGTACGACGTGGCCACGCAGGACGGCCGGCCCTGGATCGTGATGGAGCTGGTCCGGGGTATCTCGTTGGCCGAGCAGTTGGACGCCGAGGGCCCGCTGAGCCCGCAGCGGGTCGCGCACATCGGTGCCGAGGTGCTGGCGGCGCTGCGGGCGGCGCACGCGGCCGGGGTGCTGCACCGGGACGTGAAGCCGGCCAACGTGCTGTTGTCGAACGACGGCCGGGTGGTGCTGACCGACTTCGGTATCGCGATGGTCGAGGGCAGTTCCGCGCTGACGATGACCGGCGAGGTCATCGGCTCCCCGGAGTTCCTGGCCCCGGAGCGGGCGCTGGGCCGCACGCCCGGTCCGGAGTCCGACCTGTGGTCGCTGGGTGTGCTCCTGTACGCGGCCGTGGAGGGCAACTCCCCGTTCCGTCAGAACACCCCGCTGAGCACGTTGCGGGCGATCGTCGACGAGGAGCTGCCGCCGCCCCGCCGGGCCGGTCCGCTGGCCCCCGTCATCGAAGGGCTGTTGCGCAAGGACCCGGCCGAGCGGCTGCCGGCCGACCGGGCCGAGCAGGATCTGCGGATCATCGGGGCCGGGGGTTCCCCTTCCGGGGCGGGGACTCCGTACACGCCGACCGTCGCGGCGTTTCCGGCGCCCTCGGAGACCGCGGCGACGGCTCCCGTCCCGCCGACCGGACCGACCAGGCCCGCCTCGGCCGCCGTTCCCTACCGGGACACGGCCGCCGTCCGTCCCGACCGTGACCGCCGCGCCCGTTACGTCCTGATCGCGGGCGTCACCGCCCTCGCGCTGGCCGTGGGAGGGCTGACGTACGCCCTGCTCGACCGCGGGGACGGAAACGGCGGCAAGGCGGGGGGCGAGGGGACCAACTCGCGGACGGGCGGCGGGGTCTCGCCGACCGCGACCGACACGGGGGACGAGAACGCGGCCGGCGGGGGTCAGGACCCGACGCCGAGTCCGAGCGGCAGCCGTACGAGCACTCCCCCGCCGCAGTCCGTGCGGGTGACGTTGGCGGGGTCGAACACCGAGTACTCCGGGTCCTGTCCGCCGCCCAGTGGCGAGGCGCCCTCCTTCACGGCGACGTTCACGGTGGGGCGGCTGCCGGCCCAGGTGACGTATCGCTGGGTGTCGGCGGACGGTGACGTCATGGACCAGGGGTGGAAGACCCTGTCGTTCCCGGAGGGCGGCGGGCGGACCAAGCAGGACCGGGCGTTCGTGACGACGGACGACGACAGCGGGACGTTCGAGAACGAGATCAGTGTCGAGGTCCGTGACCCGGTGGAGACGAAGTCCAACTCGGTGCCGTTCTCGGTGACCTGTGAGACGGAGACCCCGACGGACGGGGTCTCGCCCACGCCTTCCGAGTCGCCGAGCGCCTAGGGCCCAGGGCCTCAGGCCACGGCGTCCAGCACCGGCAGATATCCACCCGACTGGCCCGCGGCCGTCGGGTGGTACGACTCCGGGATGTTGAGCCAGTTCACGGAGTGCATCCACGCGCTGCCGGAGCACAGCTCGTGCCCGGTGAAGGCGGGTCGTACGTCGGCGAAGGTGAAGCCGTGGTCCAGGGCGCGCTTCTCGGTCGCGGCGTCGATGTAGTCGGCCGCGTCGTTGAGCGCCCTTCGCTTGGTCTCGGACAGTCCGATGCATCCGGAGACGCCGAGCTTGTAGAAGCGGGGGTAGCCGAGCACCACCACGTGGGCGGACGGGGCCTTGCTGCGGATGGCCGTGTAGACGCTGTCGAGCCTGCCGGGGAGCGTGGAGTCGACGAACGCTTTGGCGGTGTTGATGCGGTTGACGCAGGCGCTGTCGCCCTGGAGCACACAGGTCGTCATGATGTCGGCGAAGCCCGCGTCGTTGCCGCCGATCGAGATGGACACGAGTGCGGTGGCGGGGCTGAGCGGGGCGAGCTGACCGGCGGTGACATCACCCGTTTGAGCGCCCGAGCAAGCCGTGAAGTCGAAGGACGAGGGTGAGTTCGCGGCGGCCCAGAGGTAGGGGTACGCCTTCGTGCTGCGCTTGCAGTCGCCGCTGGAGCCGATGTAGCTGCCGGCGCCGAGGCCGGAGGAGTAGGAGTCGCCGAGGGCCACGTAGCCGCCGATCGCGGCGGTGTCGGCGGCCTGCGCGGTGGCTGCCCCGGTGAGGGCGGTGCCGACGGCGAGGAGGAGTGAGGCGACGTATACGGAAAGTCGGGAACGTCTCATGGAACCTCCCTATAGCAGGATCTCTGCCATAACCGTCGTACCAACTACGCGTGTTGACGGGAAGTGTCCATGCCAAGACTTTTCCCCTCATCGCGGCACTCACCCTGTGGGTTCGCCATGGGTTTGATTTCGTGTTCATGACAGGATTGTTGACAGGTCGTCAACTCCCTTGTCCATCACGGCGGGAGCACAGATCCTTTACCTCGGCCCAGGAACGGGAACGCGACGTTCCGGGCCGTGCGTGCGACCCCACGCACGCATCCCCCACATGTGCGCGCACCACCCATGCGCACCGCCTTGAGGAGGACTCCCTCGTAATGGCACAACTGCGTAGCAACAAGTTCCGGTTCGCCGCGATAACCGGTCTGGCGACCGCCGCCCTCGTCGGCGGGCTCACCTCCCTGCCCGCCCAGGCCGCGCCGGCCGAGGGCAAGGTCCTGGCCGCCGGCTCCCCCACGGCCGTCAAGGACAGCTACATCGTCACGCTGAAGAAGAGCGCGGGTCTGAAGGCCGCCTCCAGCGCGGGCAAAGGCCTGATCAAGGAGTACGGCGGGTCGGTGAACAAGACGTTCGGCGCCGCGCTGAACGGCTACTCCGCCACCCTCTCCGCGACCGAGGCCAAGAGACTCGCCGCCGACCCGTCGGTGGCGTCCGTCGAGCAGAACCAGACGGTCCACCTGGCCGACACCACCCAATCCAGCGCGCCCTGGGGCCTGGACCGCATCGACCAGGCCGCGCTTCCGCTTTCCGGCTCCTACACCTACCCCGACAGCGCGGGCAGCGGTGTGACGGCGTACGTCATCGACACCGGTGTGCGCATCACCCACCAGCAGATCAGCGGCCGTGCCTCCTACGGCTACGACGCCGTCGACGGCGACACCACCGCCTCCGACGGCAACGGCCACGGCACCCATGTGGCCAC
The DNA here is from genome assembly GCF_021474425.1 of Streptomyces muensis. Lineage (GTDB taxonomy): Bacteria > Actinomycetota > Actinomycetes > Streptomycetales > Streptomycetaceae > Streptomyces > Streptomyces muensis. The sequence goes on from NZ_JAKEIP010000072.1 coordinate 23,973, forward strand.
CACCATCGCCGGCACCACGTACGGCGTGGCCAAGAAGGCGAACATCGTCGCGGTCCGCGTGCTCGACAACAGCGGCTCCGGCACCACGGCGGGCGTCATCGCGGGCATCGACTGGGTGACCGCCAACCACTCCGGTCCCTCGGTCGCCAACATGTCGCTCGGCGGCGGCGCCTCCACCACGCTGGACACGGCGGTGCGCAACTCCATCGCCAGCGGCGTGACCTATGCCATCGCGGCGGGCAACAGCAGCGCCAACGCCTCCTCGTACTCCCCCGCCCGCGTCACCGAGGCCATCACCGTCGGCGCCACCACCAGCTCCGACGCCCGGGCGAGCTACTCGAACTACGGCTCGGTCCTGGACATCTTCGCCCCCGGCTCCTCGATCACGGCGGGCTGGTACACCAGCGACACCGCGACCAACACCATCTCCGGTACGTCCATGGCGACCCCGCACGTCGCGGGCGCGGCCGCCGTCTACCTGGCGAGCCACACCTCGGCCACCCCGGCCGCGGTCGCCTCGGCCCTGACGAGCGGCGCCACCGCGAACGTGGTCACCAGCCCCGGCAGCGGTTCACCCAACCGGCTGCTGAAGCTCGTGCCGTAACGCCGCAGCGCACGATGTGAACCCCACTGTTCCCCGGAGACGCCCGCCGTCTCCGGGGAACGCCCTGTTCCGGGTGACGTCTTGACGGCCCCCACGGAGCTGAGCCACATTGAAGCCCGGCATCCGGCGCGTCGGGGGGCAAAGTCGCCAATGCAGACCATACGTATCAAGACAGCTGCGTCCGAGGACGCCGAGCGTGCGCGGCCAGGGCCGGGGAGGGACCTGACGCCGCTGCTCGCGGGCGCCGCGACGGCTGTGGGGGGACTCGGCGCGGTGCTCGCGCTGGTCGATTCGGGCTCGCCGCTGCGCGGGCCGTTCACGCTGTTCTTCCTGCTCGCGATGCCGGCCGCGGCCATCGCCGCCGCGCTGCGCGGTCTCGACCCCTTCGGCCGGACCGTGGCCGCCGTGGCGGGCGCGGTCGTCGTCGACATGCTGGTGGCCCAGGGCATGCTGGCCGTGCACCGGTGGTCGGTGCTCGGCGGGATCGCGGCCGTGACCGCAATCAGCGCCCTCATTCTCCTGCTGGCCGTGGTGCGGCGGCTGCGCGGCCGCACGTCGAGAAGGCGGACTGACTGACGTGGACATCAGCGTGTACCGCCCCGGCGAGCTCAGCTCCGCCGACCGGGCGGCCTGGACCTCTTTGCAGTCCAAGGCGCATCTGCAGGGTTCGCCCGAGCTGGGCAACCCCTTCCTCTCGCCCGAGTTCGCGCTCGCGATCGGCCGCTGCCGGCGCGGGGTGCGGATCGCGGTCGTCCGGGAGCGCGGCGAGCCGGCCGCGTTCTTCCCGTTCCAGCGCACGGCGGCGGGCGTCGGCAGGGCCATCGGTCTCGGCGTCTCGGACGCCCAGGGGGTCGTGCACCGGCCCGGGTTCACCTGGGACGCGCGGGAGCTGCTGAAGGCGTGCGGGCTCGCCGTATGGGAGTTCGACCATCTGGTGGAGGGCCAGGCGGCGTTCGAGGCGGAGGCCTCCGGCAGGTTCGCGTCCCCGGTCATGGACGTCGACCAGGGGTACGAGGCGTATCTGGGCGGGCTGCGGGAGCGGTCACCGAAGTTCACGCGGACGACGCTCGCCAAGGAGCGCAAGCTGGACCGGGACCACGAGGGCGTGCGGTATGTGCACGACGAGCGTGATCCGGCGGCCCTGCGCACGCTGATGGCGTGGAAGTCCGCGCAGTACCGCAGGACCGGCCGCAGCGACCGGTTCGCGCAGGAGTGGATCACACGGCTGGTGGAGCAGCTGTTCCACACCCGTTCCGAGCCGTTCGCGGGGATCCTGTCGGTGCTGTACGCGGGCGGCAGGCCGATCGCCGCGCACTTCGGGCTGCGGGGCGAGCGGGTGCTGGCGTGCTGGTTCCCGGCCTACGACCCGGAGTTCTCGAAGTATTCGCCGGGTCTGGTGCTGCATCTGCGGATGGCCGAGGCGGCCGCCGCCGACGGCATCGCCTACCTGGATCTCGGCCGTGGCCAGAAGGAGTACAAGGACTCCCTGAAGACACGTGAGCTGACGGTGTCGGAGGGGTGGGTGACCCGGCGTCACCCGGTCGCGTTCGGCCACCGGGCACGGCGTGCCCCGGTCCGGGCGCTGCGCAACACCGTGCAGGCACGGCCGGAGCTGTTCGAACCGGCGGACCGGCTCCTCAAGCGCATGGGGAAGATCCGCTCGGGACACGGGTAACTACCGGTCAAACCAACAAAAATGTGAGGGCTCGTTCCAGCTCTTGCCATAAAGGCTCAATCGTCAATACCGTCGTACATCTCACCCGCATCGGACTGTCGGCAGCGGCTCTAGGGGAGGGCTCAAGGACCGCGACAGTCCCGGCGCGGGGCGCGGTAGGGGGGTGCTCGGTGAAGGTGTTCGCACTTGTCGTCGAGTCGTGCCGCGCGACCGGCCGCCGATCTTCGGGCGGCCGGCCACACATGCCAGCTCACCGCACGCGCACGGAGAGCCACGCTTCCGTGCCGTGAGATGAGAGAACCCCCCTTTCGAACCGGACATACAACCGGGCCGCCCAGGGGCGGGCGGTCCACCGGACGAGAGGGACCTGACTCATGAGTTCTGTGCTGCGCCCGGCGGTCACGGACCAAGATCCGTCACCGGCCGGCAAGTATCGGCCCGTCTCCACACACCTGGCCATCGCGCCGCCGGTGAGCGTGGTGATCCCGGCCATGAACGAGGCGGAGAACCTTCCGTACGTCTTCAAGACACTGCCGGACTGGATACACGAAGTGGTCCTGGTGGACGGCAACTCCACCGACGACACCGTCGAAGTGGCGCGTGAGCTGTGGCCGGACGTCAAGGTCGTGCGGCAGCGCGGGAAGGGCAAGGGGGATGCCCTGACCACCGGGTTCGCGGCGGCCACCGGCGACATCATCGTGATGGTCGACGCGGACGGCTCGGCCGACGGCAACGAGATCCTGTCGTACGTCTCCGCCCTCGTCTCTGGCGCGGACTTCGCCAAGGGGTCGCGCTTCGCCAACGGCGGCGGCACCGACGACATGACCTTCATCCGCAAGCTCGGCAACTGGGCGCTGTGCACGGCCGTGAACCGCAAGTTCGGCGCCCGCTACACCGATCTCTGCTACGGATACAACGCGTTCTGGCGGCACTGCCTGGACAAGATCGAACTCGACTGCACCGGCTTCGAGGTGGAGACCCTGATGAACATCCGGGTCGTCAAGGCGGGGCTGAAGGTGCAGGAGATCCCCAGCCACGAGTACCTCCGCATCCACGGCACGAGCAATCTGCGGGCCGTGCGGGACGGGCTGCGGGTGCTCAAGGTGATCCTGAAGGAGCGCTCCAACCGGCGTGCGCTGCGCAGCCGCAGGAGCCACTCCCCGATGCTCGACTCGGTGCGGGGAGAGGCGTCTTGAGCGGTCCCGACATCTCCGTCGTGATCTGCGTGTACACCGAGGACCGCTGGGAGGACATCCTCGCGGCGGTCTCCTCGGTGCGGGCGCAGTCGTATCCGGCCCTGGAGACGCTGCTGGTCGTCGACCACAACGAGGCGCTCCTGGACCGGCTGACCAAGGAGTACAAGGAGACGGCCGGGGTACGGGTGCTCGCCAACGCGGGTCCCCGGGGTCTGTCCGCCGGCCGCAACACGGGTATCGCGGCCTCCTACGGCGAGGTCATCGCGTTCCTCGACGACGACGCCGTGGCCGAGCGGGACTGGCTGCGGCACTTCGCGGCGGCGTACGCCGACCCGAACGTGATGGCCGTCGGCGGGCGCACCGAGCCGATCTGGGCGTCGGGGAGGCGGCCGGACTGGTTCCCGGAGGAGTTCGACTGGGTCGTCGGCTGCACCTACCGGGGCCTTCCGCACGGCCGGGTGAAGGTGCGCAACGTCCTCGGCGGCAACGCCTCCTTCCGGCGTACGGCGTTCGACTTCGCGGGCGGCTTCGCCACCGGCATCGGACGCGACGGCGACCGGCTGCCGCTGGGCTGCGAGGAGACGGAGCTGTGCATCCGGCTGACGCGCGCCAGGCCGGACGCCGTGCTGCTGATCGACGACCGGGCGGTGATCCACCACCGGGTGCCCGGACCGCGCGAGCACTTCCGCTACTTCCGCACGCGGACGTACGCCGAGGGCCTGTCCAAGGCGCTCGTGGCCCGAAGTGTGGGCGCCGACAAGGGACTTGAGTCGGAGCGCCGGTACACCACCCGGGTGCTGCCGGCCGGGGTGGCGCGCGGGCTGCGGGACGCCGTGCTGGCCCGGCGGGGCGGTGCGGGGCGGGCCGGCGCGATCGTCGCCGGCGTGCTGACGGCGGCCGGTGGGTACGTCGTGGGGAGTGTCCGAGCGCGCCGGGGCGGGGCGACGTACTCGGTGGTGGGGATCGAAGGGGAAGCCGGCGTCGAGGGGGAGGCCGGTATCGAGGGGGGCCGCAGATGACCGACGGGCGCGTACCGATTCTCATGTACCACGCCGTCTCCACGTCGCCGAACGACGCCACCCGCGAGCTGTCGGTGGCGCCGGAGGCGTTCGCGGAACAGATGGCGCTGATCGGCGACCTGGGCCTCACGCCCGTGCGGACGGCCGATCTCGCGGCACGCTGGCGCTCGGGCAGGCCGCTGCCGGAGCGGCCGGTGCTGATCACCTTCGACGACGGCTACGAGGGCGTGCACCGGCACGCCCTGCCCGTGCTGGCCAAGCACGGCTTCCCCGCCACGGTGTTCGTCTCCACGGGCTGGCTGAAGGGCCCGCACGACATGGGCGGCGGCCTGGACGCCATGCTCGACTGGGACCAGGTCCGCGAACTGGCCGGGGCGGACGTCGAGATCGGCGGCCACAGCCACACCCATCCCCAGCTCGACCAGCTCCCGGACGACAGGCTGCGCTCCGAGCTGATCCTGTGCAAGGAGATCATCGGCGACGAACTCGGCACCGTCCCGGCGTCGTTCGCCTACCCCTACGGCTACTCCAGCCGCCGGGTGCGCGAGGCCGTGCACGAGACCGGGTACGCCCAGGCGCTCGCCGTCAACAACGGCCTCGCGCGACGCCGGCAGGGGCCGTACGCCCTCACCCGGCTCACCGTGCGCCGCACCACCGGCGTCGAGGAGTTCGGGCGGATGGTCGAGGGCCGTGCCATCGCCCGTACCTTCGCCAGGGACCGCGCCCTCACCAAGGGGTACGCCGTGGTCCGCAGAGCCCGACAGGTCCGCCGGAAGGCCATCCGTTCCCGTGTCTGACACGACGACCACGACCGAGCCCGCCTCGACCGACGCGACGGCGCCCGAGCAGTCGGGGCGCCGGCTTCGCCTGCCCGGCATGGGCGGGTCCTCCGGGGGCAGCCAGCTGTTCCGCAACGCCTACGCCCTGATGATCAACACGGGTATCTCCGCCGTGCTGGGTCTCGGCTTCTGGCTGGCCGCCGCCCGCTACTACTCCGAGTCCGCGGTCGGTCAGGGGTCCGCCGCGATAGCCGCGATGAAGTTCCTCGCGGGTCTGACGGCGGTGACGCTGACGGGGGCGCTGGCCCGGTTCATCCCCGTGGCGGGACGTAGGAGCGGCCGTCTGATCTTCCGGACGTACGCGGGCAGTTGTGTCGTGGTGGCGCTGGCGGCCGGCCTCTTCCTGCTGACGCTGGACCTGTGGGGGCCGTCGTACCGGTTCCTGAACGGGCCGGTGAACGGGCTCTTCTTCGTCGTGGCCGTCATCGCCTGGAATCTGCTCACCCTCCAGGACGGTGTGCTGACGGGGCTGCGCAGCGCGGTGTGGGTGCCGGTCGGCAACACCGTGTTCTCGGCGGTGAAGCTGGCGCTGCTGGTGGCGTTCGCGGTGGCGATCCCCACCGCCGGGGTCTTCGTGTCGTGGGTCGCGGCCATCGCGGTGTCCGTGCTGCCACTGGGCTGGCTGGTCTTCCGCCGGCTGGTGCCGCGCCATGTGGCGGCGACCGAGGAGCACGCCCGTCCGCCGTCCCTGCGGGAGATCGGCAGGTTCCTGGCGGGCGACTACACCGGCTCGCTGTTCTCCCTCGCCGTGGTCTATCTCATCCCGGTGATCGTGGCCGCGCAGGTCTCCGCCGAGGACAACGCGTACTTCTACATCACGGCCACGATCGGCGGCACGGTCAATCTGCTCGCCATCAACATGGGCGCCTCCCTCACGGTCGAGGGCTCGCACGACCCGAGGCGGCTGGCCGCGAACACCCGGGCCGCGCTGCGCCGCATGGCGCGGATCATGGTGCCGGTCGCGGCGGTCCTGTTCTTCGGGGCGCCCTGGATCCTCGGCGTCTTCGGCCAGGGCTACGCGGACGCGGCGACCCCGCTGCTGCGCTGGTTCGCGGTCGGCGCGCTGCTGCGGGTCGTGATGGAGACGTACTTCGCGGTCCTGCGCGCGCAGAGCCGCACCGCCGGACTGGCCTGGCTGCAGGGACTGCTGTGCGCGTCGGTGCTGGTTCTGACGCTGGTGCTGCTCCCCCGTATGGGCCTGACCGGTGCCGGCGTCGCCGAGATCGTCTCGCTCTCCGTGATCGTGGCCATCGCCGCACCGAAGCTGTACCGGACCGTGCGGGCGTCCTCGGCCGAGCTGCCCGAGGGCGCGGCGCCCGACGGTGACCTCGCCGACCTGGGGGCGCGCGAGGTGTCCGAGGGGGCGCGCAGGCGCGGGCCGGGGTGGGCGCTCGACACCGACACCCTCGCCCTCGGCATACACGTCGACTTCGACCACCTGGACCGCCGGCCCGACGTCCGCCCGGGGCCGGGCACTCCGCCCACGGGCACCCCGCCGGTCCGCCCGGACCACCGGCCGGCCTGGGCACGCAAGCCGGAGGTCGGGCTGCCGGTGGAGGAACGCCGGCCCGGTTCGGAGGTGTCGCTGGGGCCGGCCGAGGTGGACGCGCCGTTCGAGGACGCGTTCGACGCCGGCAAGGTCGAGGAGAGCGCCGAACCGGAGGAGCGCGAGGAGGCTGCCGTACGGCAGGAGACCGCCGTACGGGAAGAGCCGCCCATGCCCGACGAAGAGCCCCTACGGCTGCCGGACGCGTCGCTGTCGACCTGGCGTGAGCGGCTGCTGCCGACCCGTCTCGGGGTCGTCCTCGGCTGTCTGCTGATCGCCGCGCTGCTGCTGTACTGGGTGCCCGCGCTACGGCTCGGCGAGGCCGACCTGGACGGCATGGGCGGGCTCGGGCTGATCTCCGTGCTGCCGATGCCCACGCTGGTCGGGGCCGCGCTGCTGGCGGTGGTGTTCGCCTCGCTGCTGTGGCTGGGCCGGGAGCACCGGGCGTTGCTGCTGGTCACCCTGCTCGCGACGGTCGTGTCGCTGCACGCCCTGCCCGCGCTGATCGAGATCGAGCCGCGGTTCGCGACGGCCTGGCAGCACCTCGGCTTCCTCGACTACATCGACCGCACCGGGTCCGCCGTGCCCGATCTGGACGCGCGCTGGAGCTGGCCGGGGTTCTTCGCGGTGGCCGCGTTCGTCGCCAAGGCGTGCGGGGTCGGCGACCTCACCGAGGTCATCCGCTGGTGGCCGCTGGCCATGCAACTGCTGTACCTGGTCCCGATGTTCCTGCTGGTGCGCTCGATGCGGGCAAGCTGGCGGGCCAAGTGGACCGGCATCTGGGTGTTCGTGCTCAGCGGCTGGGTGGGCCAGGACTACTTCTCGCCGCAGGGCTTCACGTATCTGCTGTATCTCGTCTTCGCCGCGATCCTGCTGGTCTGGTTCCGGGCGCCGCATGTGATCTGGACCAAGCGGCGTCCCGGCGAGGTCGAGGTCGAGCCGGCGAACCGGCGGCAGCAGGCGGTGCTGCTCGCGGTCGTCATCGGGCTGTTCGCGGCGAGCGTCCCGGCCCACCAGCTCACGCCGTTCGTGATGCTGGGCGTGCTGACCGGGCTCGTCCTGATCGGCAAGTCCGAACTGCGCGGGCTGCCGATCCTGTTCGGCGTCATGGTGACGGTGTGGATCGGCTTCATGGCCGAGCCGTACTGGTCAGGGCACTTCGACGAACTGTTCGGCGGGGTCGGCGGCGTCGGCGGCAACGTGTCGTCGTCCGTCTCCGGCCGGATCGAGGGCGGCAGCTCCACCCACAAGCTCGTGCTGTACGTGCGCGTGCTGCTGGCCGGCGGTGTGATGGCCTTCGCCTGCTGGGGCTGGTGGCGCCGGCGCTTCCACCACTACCGGGAGCGCTCGCTGCTCGTCCTCACCTTCGTGCCGTTCCTGGGCTTCGGCATGCAGTCGTACGGCGGTGAGATGGCGCTGCGCGTCTTCATGTTCGCGCTGCCCGGCGCCGCGCTGCTCACGGGTCTGGCGTTCTTCCCGCGCACCGGCGTCACCGCGAAGGAGCGCGACAAGGACAAGGTGAGCCTCGCCCCGCTGGCCGCGCTGATGGCGGGGCTGGTGCTGATGGGCGGCTTCCTGGTGGCCCGTTGGGGCAACGAGCCGTTCGAGCGGATCCGGCCCGGCGAGGTCGCCGCGATGGAGTACGTGTACGCCCATGACGATCCGACCGTGCGGCTGCTGTGGCTCAGCGACGACCCCGTGAACGTGGTGACGCCGTCGATGCCGTGGGGCTCGCGGGACATGGAGAAGGTGGAGTATCTGCCGACGCTGGCGCCGCCCGACCCGGTGCTGGTGTCGGGGCTGGTCAAGTCGCTGAAGGACGCGGGCCCGAACTCGTATCTGATGATCAACCGGGGTCAGGTCACCTATCTCCGGATGGACGTGGGCTATTCGGCGACCTGGGAGTCGCGGCTGATCCGTAACCTGGACGAGCGGCAGGAGCTGAAGAAGGTCTTCGCCAACGCCGACGTGACGATGTACGCGCTGCGCAAGCAGCCGGCGGGCGAGGTCCCGAAGGCCGATCCCGGGCCGATCGGACCGCAGGTGACGTGGACGCCGTGGTCGGTGGTCGGGGGGCTCGCGGCGCTCGCGCTGATCGTGCTGCTGATGGCCCGCGAGCTCGTCCGGGTGGCGATGGCGCCGAGCGTGCGGCAGTTGCGCTGGTTGCAGAGCAGCTTCTGGTTCTCGCTGCCGCTGCTGGCGGTGCTGCTGGCGTCGCTGGTGCAGCGGTTCCTGACGATCAAGTAGCGGGGTGGGGCGGGTGGCTCAGCGTTCGAGCCACCTGACCTCGTAGGCCTGCAGCTCGACCTTCTTGCCGTCGATCTTCGCGCTGGTCTGCCGGTCGAGGGTGTTCACGGCGAGGATCACGTGGTTCGTGGCCAGGACCCGGACGTCGGGCTTGTCGACGGACACCGGCCGGTGCTCGGTGCCCGGCCGGAACTCCTTGCTGAAGCGCGCGACCAGGTCGTACATCGGCAGTTTCGCACCGCCGCCCGCGGTGTCGGTCGGCGTCCACAGGCAGCCGGCGCACTCGGTGCCCTTCTCCTCCTGCGGGTTCCAGTAGAAGCCGGAGGTGGCGCCCCCCTTGGCCAGCGCGATCATCCCGGCGGCCTGGACGGCGACCCGGCGGGCCTCGGACCAGCCCTTGCGGTCGTCGTTGCCGTCGGCGGGCTCGACGTAGTACTCGGCCCACCACAGCGGCAGATCACCCGTCTGCTTCCGCACCCACTCCCCCACGGCCGTGAACTTGTCGGTGGCCGTGAACTCGTCCGGCAGCAGCTCGTCGTCGCGGGTGTAGCTGGAGCCGTCCACGACGACGAAGTCGGCGCCCGCCTTGTGCTCGTTCCAGTACGCGAAGGCGTCGACGGTGCGCTGGTCCAGGGCGCCCCAGGGGCCGGTGAGGGCCTTCGAGGCCTCCTCCGCGCGCGGGTCGACGCTGTCCATCACGAGGTACGGCCCGCCGACCATGATGTCGGGGTTGACCTTCTTCAGCGCCCGGTAGACCAGGTTGTACAGCTTGGTGTAGCCCTCGTGGTCCCAGCGGGCCTCGGCGTCGTTCCAGAAGCCCTTGAACTCGTTCCACACGATGAAGTGGCGTACGTCGGGGTAGCGCTTGGCGACGGTCACCGCGAGCGCGGCGAAGTCGTCGAAGTGCTCGGGCTCGGGTGCCGTCTCCAGGGCGCCCTGGCTCCAGTTCGTGTCGTCGACGCCGGCCTTGCCGCCCTTCATCCAGTCGGGGGCGCAGCACAGGGTGACGACCGGGGTGCTGCCGGAGGCGCGGACGAAGTCGATCCGGCGGTCCATCGCCTCGAAGTCGTAGCGCCCCTCGACCGGTTCGGGGTTGTCGGCGCCCCAGCCCATGATGTGCTGGATCTGCGGCAGCCCTCCGGCGTCCGCGAGCCGCCCCTCGACGCGCTTCACGGCCGCGGCGGCGCCCTCGTCCGCGCTGTACTGGGTGTGGGTGAACCCCCAGCCGACCTCGGGGTTCGTGGCGTCCGGCGTGGCCGTCGGGCTGCCGTGCACCTTGTCGCCGTCGCGTGTGGTGCCCTCGGTGCTCGCGCCGTTCCCGGGAAGCGTGTTGAGCAGGGTCACCACCAGGGCCAGAGCGGCCACGCCCACACCGAGCAGCGCGGTGAGCCGCCACCGCCGTGCCCCCGAATTCCACCCATGACGTCCCATCAAGGACAACGGTAACGGGGGTGAGGGCCGCTCGGGCGGGGTTTCGGCACTCTGGGCTGCCGCCTGGTGAGCAGGGGCGCCTGGGAGCTCGGGAATGCCGGCTCGTTGGCGACTGCGGGTGGTCGTGGGTTGGTCGCGCAGTTCCCCGCGCCCCTGAGGTGGGACCAGTGGCCCGACCCCAAGGGGCGCGGGGCTGTGTCCATATGCGGCTCCGCCGCGTGGGCGCGAGCAACCCCCACGCAC
>NZ_JAKEIP010000073.1 GCF_021474425.1 Streptomyces muensis
GTCCTGGGGCCGTACGGGGTGGCCGGGGCGGCGTACTGCTTCGAGGAACCGCGTGGGCCGACCGCGTCCGGGGCTTCGACCGGCTCGCCGGCCGCTTCGCGGACTCCGGACGCGCCGACGGGTTTGCCTACGGCGGACTCCGAGAATTCCTCCGGCTCGGGTTCCGGCTCCGGCTCGGGTTCCGGTTCGAGTCACCCCCGCCACCAGCACACCCAGCGTCCCGGCCGTCCGCAGCGCCCCCGGCGACACGCCGCGCCGGTCACCGTCGGCAGCGCGCGGCCGCCTCCGCCCCCCGTGCACCACCGCCAGCCATGAAGTCATGGAACAAGCGTCACAGCACAGGACGTACCCGGCATTCCGAACTGCGCCACCCGACCGACCCCGGCGCACGCCCCGGACACTCCGACACGGCGGCCCACGGAATCCGCGCCGGCGTAAACGGTGGATCACCCCACACAGGGGGCACCACGATGATGAGCTGTACGGGTGCGAGAGAATGGCGGCATGGAGATGCCGAGGAACGAAAGGTCGTCCGAGAACCCCCAGATCCTGGTCGTGGGCCAGGACGGGATGGCGCTCAGCGGCGGCAACGGAGACGAGGACTCCCGCGAGATCCCGGTGACGGAGCAGGTCGAGCAGCCGGCGAAGGTCATGCGGATCGGCAGCATGATCAAGCAGCTGCTCGAAGAGGTGCGCGTCGCTCCCCTGGACGAGGCGAGCCGGGTCCGGCTGAAGGAGATCCATGCCAGCTCCGTGAAGGAACTGGAGGACGGCCTGGCCCCCGAGCTCGTCGAGGAGCTGGAGCGGCTCTCGCTGCCGTTCACGGACGAGGCGACCCCGAGCGACGCGGAACTGCGGATCGCGCAGGCCCAGCTGGTCGGCTGGCTGGAGGGCCTCTTCCACGGCATCCAGACCACGCTCTTCGCCCAGCAGATGGCCGCGCGCGCCCAGCTGGAGCAGATGCGCCGCGCCCTTCCCCCGGGCGTCGGCGGTCACGAGGAGGGTGGCGAACACCGCCAGGGCGGGCCGTACCTGTAAGAGACCCGTAAGTCACCAGACGTCCGACGTGCATGTGAAGGGCCCGGCAGCCACTGCTGCCGGGCCCTTTCAGTTCTCCGCGATCACTGGCGCCGCGATCACTGCGGGTTGCCCGTGGAGACCTGGAACTCCAGCTCCGGCGGGTCGTCCGGGTCCATGTCCGTACGCGCCGAGGGCGACTGCCGCATGATGGTGCCGTCGCCGAACGTGTTCTCGTCGACGTCGACCTTCTTGTAGTCCCAGCCCGCGGCGTCGAGGCACTTGACGACGGACGGCCAGTACTTGAAGGAGAAGTCCGGCATCTGCACCTGGTCGGGGTCGCGGTAGGACTCCCGCGGCTCGGTGCACTCGGTCGTCTCGACCGTGTCACCGCTGTCCCCCGCCCGGTAACCGGGCGCCTTCGACTTCGTCTCCGAGGCCGTGGCGGTCGAGCCGCCGCTGCCGCCGGGGTCCTCGGTGCCGCCGCCGTTCAGCGTCAGGGCCGCGATCAGGCCGCCCACCGCGACGACGGACACGACGATCGAGCCGATGATCACCGGCCGGTTGTTCCTGCCACCGCCCGAACCGGGCTGCCGCTGGGGCGACATGGTGTACGGCGGCGGCGTCGCGTGGCCCGGCTGCGCGGAGTACGACGCCGGGGCCGGCGTCTGGTAGCCGGGCTGCTGCGGGTAGCCGTACGACGGCGACGGCATAGACGGCGGCGGCGTGCCGTAGGGGTTCGGCGCCGGGGTCTGCGGGGCCTGCGGGTACGGCGTCTGGACGGGGCCGGCGGGCGGCGGCGTCTGGCCGACCGGCGGGAACACCGAGGCGCCGACACCCTGGCCGTGCTGCGTCTGCGCGCCCGGCACGATGCTGGGCGGGGCGGCCTGGAAGGACGCGGCCACGCGCAGACACTCGTCGCGCATGGACTCGGCGCTGGGGAAGCGTTCGTTCGGGTTCTTCTTCAGGGCGCGGGCGACCAGCGCGTCCACGGCCGGTGGCAGGGCGCGGTTGATGGAGGACGGAGCCACCGGCTCCTCCTGCACATGCGCGTAGGCGATGGCCAGCGGGGAGTCGGCGTCGAACGGCAGCCGCCCGGTGACGAGTTGGAACAGCATGATGCCGACCGAGTAGAGGTCGGAACGGGCGTCCACGCCACGGCCGAGGGCCTGTTCCGGCGAGAGGTACTGCGGGGTGCCGACCACCATGCCGGTCTGTGTCATGGACGTCACACCGGACTGCATGGCGCGCGCGATGCCGAAGTCCATCACCTTGACGACGCCGCGCTTGTTCATCATCACGTTGCCCGGCTTGATGTCCCGGTGGACCAGGCCCATCTCGTGGCTGATCTCCAGCGCCGCGAGCACATCCGCGGTGATCTTCAGCGCCTTGTCGGCGGGCATCGCGCCGAACTGCCGTACGTCCGCGTCGAAGACGGAGCTGAGCGGGCGGCCCTCGATGTACTCCATGACGATGTACGGCGTCGTCATGCCGTCGACATCGTCCTCGCCGGTGTCGAAGACCGAGACGATATTGGTGTGCGTGAGCTTCGCCACGGCCTGGGCCTCGCGGCGGAAGCGCTCGCGGAACGCCTGCTCGCGGCCGAGCTCGGTGTGCAGGGTCTTGACCGCGACCTGCCGGTCGAGCACGGAGTCGTACGCGAGATGCACCGAGGCCATGCCGCCCTCGCCGAGCAAGTCGCGCAGCTGATAGCGGCCGCCGGCCAGCGCCCGCCCCGCGTATCGGCCCTGTGCGCCGTCCTGGCTCATGTTCTGCGTCCCCCGTTGCCTCTCGGGCGCCTGCGATTGCCCTGGACCGGCGATCCCGAGTGATCCAATGTGCTATTCCCGGCCAAGTCTGCCCCACGGCACTGACAGGTCAAGCGCGGTGCCCGTTCCGTGACCGTACGCGAAGCAGGCGTCGCGGAAGCGTTACAAGGGTCGTACGGCCGGTGCACAGAATTTGCACGAGTGGACGGGGTACCGGTTTGATGGCCGGTCCGTCTCCTTCCGGTTGGGGCGGCCGTCTCGGACCGACGGCTTGCGCGGAGGCTGTAGCGTGGCCGACGGAGACCGTAACAACACCGCGCGCACCGCGGGCAGAAACGACGGCGAGGACTGATGGCACAGCAGCAGCGCGCTCAGGGCCCGTCCGACCCCGAGGCGGCTGGCGGCGGTATGTCAGACGCGCCGGAGATGTGGGGTAATGGCGGACTTGTCGGGGACGGCCGTTATCGGCTGACCCGCAGACTCGGCCGAGGCGGCATGGCCGAGGTGTTCGCGGCCGAGGACGTGCGCCTCGGACGCACCGTGGCGGTCAAGCTGCTGCGCGCCGACCTCGCCGAGGACCCCGTGTCCAAGGCCCGCTTCACGCGCGAGGCCCAGTCGGTGGCCGGCCTCAACCACCACGCGATCGTCGCCGTGTACGACTCCGGCGAGGACGTCGTCGGCGCGCACAGCGTGCCGTACATCGTGATGGAGATCGTCGAGGGCCGCACCATCCGCGACCTCCTCCTCAATGCCGAGGCGCCCGGCCCCGAGCAGGCCCTGATCATCGTCTCCGGTGTCCTGGAGGCGCTCGCCTACTCGCACCAGCACGGCATCGTGCACCGCGACATCAAGCCCGCCAACGTCATCATCACGCACAACGGTGCCGTGAAGGTGATGGACTTCGGCATCGCGCGCGCCCTGCACGGCGCGCAGTCGACGATGACCCAGACCGGCATGGTCATGGGCACCCCGCAGTACCTCTCGCCCGAGCAGGCGCTCGGCAAGGCCGTCGACCACCGCTCCGACCTGTACGCGACGGGCTGCCTGCTGTACGAACTCCTCGCGCTGCGCCCGCCGTTCACCGGCGAGACCCCGCTGTCGGTGGTCTACCAGCACGTCCAGGACATCCCGACCCCGCCGTCCGAGGTCTCCGACGCGGTGCCGCCGGAGCTCGACGGCCTGGTCATGCGCTCGCTCGCCAAGGAGCCCGACGACCGGTTCCAGACCGCCGAGGAGATGCGCGGCTTGGTCCAGTACGGCCTGCAGATGCTGTACGACCAGGGCGGCCACACCGGCACCTGGAACACCGGCCCGGTGACCATGCACGACGGCCGGCACACCCCGTCCGCGGGCTTCGCGAACACGACCGTCATGGGGCACCCGGGCACCCCGGCCTCCGGCACCACGCAGATCCCGCAGCCGATCCTGCCGAACAGGTACGGCGGCGGTGGCGACGACGGCGGCTTCGAGGGCCACGGCAACAAGGGCGGTGGTCGCGGCAAGCTGTGGATCCTGGCCGTCTTCGCGGTGATCGCGATTGCGGCGGGCGTCGCGCTGGCGCTGCAGAACGGCGGCGGCGGTGGCGGCGGTGGCGGCGACACCACGCCGACGCCGACCACGTCCCAGACCACCGAGGACAAGACGACCGACGAGCCCACGGACGAGGCGACCGAGGAGCCGACGGACGAGGTCACCGACGACGGCAGCGGCACGGGCACCGACCCGACCTACCAGCCGACGCAGGACCCGACGTACGAGCCGACCGAGGACCCGACGTACGAGCCCACCGAGGACCCGACCACGGCCGAGCCGACGGAGGAGCCCACGGAGGAGCCCACCGAGGAGCCGACGGAGGATCCGACCGATGAGCCGACCGATCAGCCGACGCTGCCCACGGGCGGCACCGGGGGCGGCTGACCCCCGACCGCTGACCGGCGAGAGACCCCCACGCGCGCGTGCGACCCGGAAACGGGACGCACGCGCGCGTGCCGTTTCCGATCTCCCCTCGGCCGTCCCTGTTGATCTTCCCCCGGCGATCTCGACCCCGGCGACTCTTCCCGTGACCTGGGTCACCGATATAACGTGCCGTTGTTCCGGCCCCCTGCAAGGCTGTGACCAGGAGTTGTTCCCGCCTTTCGCGATTTACTTGGAAATCCAAGCAAAATCGCAGGTCAGGAGGGGTTTCACAGAAATGTGGAGCACTGGGTAACGTGCTTTTTGCAGGGCGCTCGCCGGGGCACCTGTCACGCCTGTCCCCCAACGAGCCGCACCCACCCTGTGCGTCCGTAGGGCTTCAGGTGAGCCGCACTGGCACCCGGCGAACCCGGGATGCCGGACCGACGGAGGAGCACACGTGACCGTGGAGAGCACTGCCGCGCGAAAGCCGCGACGCAGCGCCGGTACCAAGAGCACGGCCGGCAAGACAACCGCGAGGAAATCGCCGAGCACGGACCCCGAGCTCGTACAGCTGCTGACGCCCGAGGGCAAGCGAGTCAAGAACGCCGAGTACGACAAGTACGTCGCCGGCATCACCCCCGAAGAGCTCCGCGGCCTCTACCGCGACATGGTGCTCACCCGACGCTTCGACGCCGAGGCCACCTCCCTGCAGCGCCAGGGCGAGCTGGGCCTGTGGGCGTCGCTGCTCGGCCAGGAGGCCGCCCAGATCGGCTCCGGCCGCGCCACCCGCGAGGACGACTACGTCTTCCCGACCTACCGCGAGCACGGCGTCGCCTGGTGCCGCGGGGTCGACCCGACCAACCTGCTCGGCATGTTCCGCGGCGTGAACAACGGCGGCTGGGACCCCAACAGCAACAACTTCCAGCTGTACACGATCGTCATCGGCTCCCAGACGCTGCACGCCACCGGCTACGCGATGGGCGTCGCCAAGGACGGCGCCGACAGCGCGGTCATCGCCTACTTCGGCGACGGCGCGAGCAGCCAGGGTGACGTGGCCGAGTCCTTCACCTTCTCCGCGGTCTACAACGCCCCGGTCGTGTTCTTCTGCCAGAACAACCAGTGGGCGATCTCCGAGCCGACCGAGAAGCAGACCCGGGTGCCGCTCTACCAGCGCGCACAGGGCTACGGCTTCCCCGGCGTCCGCGTCGACGGCAACGACGTCCTGGCGTGCCTCGCCGTGACGAAGTGGGCGCTGGAGCGCGCCCGCGCCGGCGAGGGACCGACGCTGGTCGAGGCGTACACGTACCGCATGGGCGCCCACACCACCTCCGACGACCCCACCCGCTACCGCGGCGACGAGGAGCGTCAGGCCTGGGAGGCGAAGGACCCGATCCTGCGCCTTCGCGCCTATCTCGAGGCTTCAAACCACGCGAACGACGGATTCTTCGCGGAACTGGAGACCGAGAGCGAGGCGTTGGGCAAACGAGTGCGCGAAGCGGTCCGCGCCATGCCGGACCCGGACCACTTCGCCATCTTCGAGAACGTGTACGCGGACGGGCATGCGCTCGTCGACGAGGAGCGCGCCCAGTTCGCCGCCTACCAGGCGTCGTTCGCGACTGAATCTGATAGCGGCTCCGCCGCGGTTTCGGGGGGTCACTGAGATGGCTGAGAAGATGGCTCTCGCCAAGGCGATCAACGAGTCGCTGCGCCGCGCGCTGGACACGGACCCCAAGGTCCTCGTCATGGGCGAGGACGTCGGCAAGCTCGGCGGTGTCTTCCGGGTGACGGACGGCCTGCAGAAGGACTTCGGCGAGAGCCGGGTCATCGACACCCCGCTCGCCGAGTCCGGCATCGTCGGCACCGCGATCGGTCTCGCCCTGCGCGGCTACCGCCCGGTCGTGGAGATCCAGTTCGACGGCTTCGTCTTCCCGGCGTACGACCAGATCGTCACGCAGCTGGCGAAGATGCACGCGCGCTCGCTGGGCAAGGTCAAGCTCCCGGTCGTCGTCCGGATCCCCTACGGCGGCGGCATCGGCGCGGTCGAGCACCACTCGGAGTCCCCCGAGTCGCTCTTCGCGCACGTGGCCGGTCTGAAGGTCGTCTCCCCGTCGAACGCGTCGGACGCGTACTGGATGATGCAGCAGGCCATCCAGAGCGACGACCCGGTGATCTTCTTCGAGCCCAAGCGGCGCTACTGGGACAAGGCCGAGGTCAACACCGAAGCCATCCCCGGTCCGCTGCACAAGGCACGGGTCGTCCGCGAGGGCACCGACCTCACCCTGGCCGCCTACGGCCCGATGGTGAAGCTCTGCCAGGAGGTCGCCGACGCGGCCGCCGAGGAGGGCCGCAACCTGGAGGTCCTGGACCTGCGCTCGGTCTCCCCGATCGACTTCGACTCCATCCAGGCCTCCGTCGAGAAGACCCGCCGTCTGGTCGTGGTCCACGAGGCCCCGGTGTTCTTCGGCTCGGGCGCGGAGATCGCCGCCCGGATCACCGAGCGCTGCTTCTACCACCTGGAGGCCCCGGTGCTGCGCGTGGGCGGCTATCACGCCCCGTACCCGCCGGCGCGTCTGGAGGAGGAGTACCTGCCGGGCCTGGACCGGGTGCTCGACGCCGTCGACCGTGCCCTGGCGTACTGAGGAGAGGGTCGTGACGACGATGACGGAAGCGTCCGTGCGCGAGTTCAAGATGCCCGACGTGGGCGAGGGACTCACCGAGGCCGAGATCCTCAAGTGGTACGTCCAGCCCGGTGACAAGGTCACCGACGGCCAGGTGGTGTGCGAGGTCGAGACCGCCAAGGCGGCCGTCGAGCTGCCCATCCCGTACGACGGGGTGGTCCGCGAGCTGCACTTCCCCGAGGGCACCACGGTGGACGTCGGTACGGCGATCATCGCCGTGGACCTGGCGGGCGGGGCGGCACCGGCCGCCGAGGCGCCGGCCCCGGCCGAGGCGCCCGCCGAGACGGCGCCGGAGGAGGCCAAGCCCCAGGGCCGCCAGCCCGTGCTGGTCGGCTACGGCGTGGCCGCGTCCTCCACCAAGCGCCGCCCGCGCAAGGGAGCCGACGTCCCGCGCCAGGAGCCCGCGGCCGCGGCCCAGGCCCTGCAGTCCGAGCTGAACGGCCACGGCCCCACGGAGGCCGTGACGCCTCCTAGGCCGCTGGCCAAGCCTCCGGTGCGCAAGCTGGCGAAGGACCTGGGCGTCGACCTGACCACGGTGACGCCCACCGGCCCCGACGGCATCATCACCCGCGAGGACGTGCACGCGGCGGTGGCCCCCGAGGCCCCGGCCGCCGAGCCGGCACCGCAGGCCGGCCCGCTCGCCGCGCCCGCCGCCCCGGCCCCGGCGCCGGTGCTCGCGTACGACACGGGCCGGGAGACCCGTATCCCGGTCAAGGGCGTGCGCAAGGCGACGGCCGCCGCGATGGTCGGCTCGGCGTTCACGGCGCCGCATGTCACGGAGTTCGTGACGGTGGACGTGACGCGCACGATGAAGCTGGTCGAGGAGCTCAAGGAGGACAAGGAGTTCGCGGGCCTGCGGGTGAACCCGTTGCTGCTGATCTCCAAGGCCCTGCTGGTGGCGATCAAGCGGAACCCGGACGTCAACGCGTCCTGGGACGAGGCCAACCAGGAGATCGTGCAGAAGCACTATGTGAACCTGGGCATCGCCGCGGCGACCCCGCGCGGTCTGATCGTCCCGAACATCAAGGACGCCCACGCCAAGACGCTTCCGCAACTGGCCGAGTCGCTGGGCGAGTTGGTGTCCACGGCACGGGAGGGCAGGACCACCCCGGCCGCGATGCAGGGCGGCACGGTCACCATCACCAACGTCGGCGTCTTCGGCGTCGACACCGGCACCCCGATCCTCAACCCCGGCGAGTCCGCGATCCTCGCGGTCGGCGCGATCAAGCTCCAGCCGTGGGTCCACAAGGGCAAGGTGAAGCCGCGTCAGGTCACCACGCTGGCGCTGAGCTTCGACCACCGGCTGGTGGACGGGGAGCTGGGCTCCAAGGTCCTGGCGGACGTGGCGGCGATCCTTGAACAGCCCAAGCGGCTGATCACCTGGGCGTGAGCCCGTAGGAAGGGTCAGGCGGAAGCAGCGAAAGGGGCGGCCACTGTCGAGTGGCCGCCCCGTTTCGTCGGGCGTGAGCCGCGTGAGCCGTGTGAGCCGCGTGAGCCTCAGCGGGCGTCAGATCTTGGCGTAGCCGTAGTTGATCAGCTTCTTCACGTCCGTCGTGCGGCTGGCCTCGTTCGGCGCGGTGAGGACGGCGCCCATCACCGACTCGCCGCTCTTGGTGGCCGCGAAGACCAGGCAGTACTTGGCCTCGGTGCCGGAGCCGGTCTTGATGCCGAGCGTGCCGTTCCAGCCGAGCAGCGTGTTGGTGTTCTTCCACGCGGCCATCGTCCGGGTGGCGCCGGTCTTGGTGATCGTCTTCGCCGTGTACGACTTGGTCTTCACGACGGTCTTGAACGTGGAGCTCTTCATCGCGCTGCGGGCGAGCTTGGTCAGGTCGCGCGGCGTCGAGTAGTTCGAGCCGTTGCTTATGCCGTCGAACGAATCGAAGTGCGTGTTCGTCATGCCCAGGCTCTTGGCCATGGTGTTCATCTTGCCGATGAAGTTCTTGGTGCGGGCCGCGACCGTCGAGCCGGAACCGAACTTGTCGGCGAGGGTCATCGCGGCGTCACAGCCCGACTTGAGCATCATCCCGTACAGCAGCTGACGGACGGTGACCTTGTCGCCGACGATCAGGTTGGCCGACGAGGCGCCCTTGGAGACGATGTAGTTGCTGACCTCCTTCCTGATGGTGACCTTGGTGTCCAGGTTCAGGTTCGACTGCGAGAGCACGACCTTCGCGGTCATGATCTTGGTGGTGGAGGCGGTCAGCCTCTTGGTGTCGGCGGACTTGGCGAACAGCGTCTTGCCGTTCGCGCTGTTCATCAGGAACCCGCCCTTGGCGCTGATCGAGGGCGTGGTGACGGCCTGCGCGGGCGCCGCGGTGATCGCTCCGGAGGCGATGACGGCGCCGGTCGTGAGCACGACCGCTGCGGCTCTACGGACACGCATGCCCTTGATGGCACTTATCAACTGAAATACCCCGATTACGTCTGATGCCCCGAAAGTGCGGCCGGTTGGGAGGGGAAAGAAAGTGGGGCCGCACGTGTGTGACACGTAATTAGCACAGAAGGTTGTGCCGCACGTGGGGTGGATGGCGCTTCTTTGCCGGAAGATCTCGCAGATCACACGGATTCCGCCGCGAGGTCCGCATGCTGGAATGGTCACCGCCTTGCGTACGTGTTGTATCTATGCTGTGGGCATGCCTTCCGCCCCGCCCGCACCCCTCAAGCAGCCACCCGCCGCCGACCGCGTCTACACCCACGTCAAGCAGGGCGTCCTGGACCGCCGTTACGAGGGCGGGACCCTCCTCACCGAGGGCGAGCTCGCCGAGGCCGTCGGCGTCTCACGCACCCCGGTACGGGAGGCGCTGCTGCGGCTGGAGGTCGAGGGGCTGATCAAGCTCTACCCGAAGAAGGGCGCCCTGGTCCTGCCGGTCTCCGCACAGGAGATCAAGGACGTCGTGGAGACCCGGATGCTCGTCGAGGAGCACGCGGCGCGCAAGGCCGTCCCCGCGCCCCCCGGGCTCATCGAGCGCCTGGAGGAACTGCTCACCCAGCAGAAGGCCCAGGCCGCCGCCGGCGACCTCGCCGGGGCCGCCGTCACCGACCGCTGCTTCCACGCCGAGATCGTCCGCAGCGGCGGCAACGAGATCCTGTCCCGGCTCTACGACCAACTCCGCGACCGGCAACTGCGCATGGGCGTCGCCGTACTGCACTCCCACCCCGACCGGATCGCCAAGACCCTGGCCGAGCACGAGGAGATCCTTCAGGCCCTGCGCTCCGCCGACGCCGAGGCGGCCGTCGGGCTGGTCCACCGGCACATCGGCTGGTTCTCGCACCTCGCGCGGGGTGAGGAGCGATGAGGTCCACCGCACTGCCCGGCGACCCTCCCGGCGGCCGCCGCGCCGTCGCCGTCTGGGGCATAGGCGTCTCGGTCTACTTCGTCGCCGTCATCTTCCGTACGTCCCTCGGCGTCGCCGGCCTCGACGCCGCAGACCGCTTCGACGTGAACGCCTCGGCCCTGTCGACGTTCTCGATCCTCCAACTGCTCGTCTACGCCGGCATGCAGATACCCGTCGGCCTGCTCGTCGACCGGCTCGGCACCAAGAAGGTGCTGGGCCTGGGCGTGCTGCTGTTCACCGCGGGCCAACTCGGCTTCGCCTTCTCACCGTCGTACGGCATGGCCCTCGCCTCGCGCGCCCTGCTGGGCTGTGGCGACGCGATGACGTTCATCAGCGTGCTGCGGCTGGGCAGCCGCTGGTTCCCGGCCCGCCGCGGCCCGCTGATCGCACAGCTCGCCGGCCTCGCGGGCATGGCGGGCAACCTCGTCTCCACGCTGGTGCTGGCCCGGCTGCTGCACGGGGTGGGCTGGACGGCCGCGTTCGCCGGCAGCGCGGGCGCGGGCGTCGTGGTGTTCGTCCTGCTGGTGCTGTTCCTGAAGGACCACCCCGAGGGCCACGACCCCGAGCCGCTGCCGCACCAGGGCGCGGCCTACGTACGACGTCAGATCGCCGCGTCCTGGCGGGAGCCGGGCACGCGCCTCGGTCTGTGGGTGCACTTCACGACGCAGTTCCCGGCGATGGTGTTCCTGCTGTTGTGGGGGATGCCGTTCCTGGTGGAGGCGCAGGGGCTGTCCCGGGCGACGGCCGGTGAACTGCTCACCCTCGTCGTCCTGTCGAACATGGTCGTGGGCCTCGTCTACGGCCAGGTCGTCGCCCGGCACCACGAGGCGCGGCTGCCGCTGGCGCTCGGCACGGTGGGCGCGACCGCGGCGCTCTGGGCGACGACGCTGGCCTGGCCCGGGGAGACCGCGCCGATGTGGCTGCTCATCGTGCTGTGCTCGGTGCTCGGGGCGTGCGGCCCCGCCTCGATGCTCGGCTTCGACTTCGCCCGGCCCGCGAACCCGCCGGAGCGGCAGGGCACGGCGTCCGGCATCACCAACATGGGCGGCTTCGTGGCCTCGATGACGACGCTGTTCGCGATCGGCGTGCTGCTGGACGCGACCGGTGACGACTACGCCGTCGCCTTCTCGGTCGTGTTCGTCCTCCAGGCGCTGGGCGTGAGCCAGATCCTGCGGCTGCGGAAGCGGGCGGCGCGCAGGGAGCGGGAACGGCTGGTCGCCAGCAGGGTGGAGACGGTGCACGTTCCCGCGTGAGCCCGGGGGCCGGGTGGCGGGCGACAGCGGTTTTTCTCGCCCCCGCCGCCCCTACCCGTCCCATCCCTGAGGGCTGCGCCCCCAGACCCCCCGTCGGCCTGAACGGCCTCGTCCTCAAACTCCCCCAGAGGGGGGACCCCCAGACAGGCTAGAAGCTACGGCGTCACCGTGAAGTTTCGCAGGATCGCTGTCGTCAGGTCCGTGTCGCCCTCTGTCTTCACCCGGTCCGCCGCCGCTTCCGGGGTGACGCGGCCGCAGGCCAGGCGGACGTAGGTCTCCCAGTCGAGGGTGAGGGTGGCGGCGGGGCCCAGGGCGGGGGCCGTTTCGAGGGTGCCGCGGCCCTGGATGTCGATGCGGATCGTGCGGAGGAACTCGATCGGGCCGTGGACGTCGAAGACGATCGCCGAGCTGCGCGGGGCGTCGGCCTTGCCGGCGACGATGTCGGGCAGCTTGGAGAGCAGGACGTCACGGGCCACGTGTGCGCCGGGGGAGTCGAGGTTGCCGGGGCGGCCGAGGGCGGCCCGCAGGTCCTGCTCGTGGACCCAGATGTCGAAGGCGTGCGTCCGCATGGACTCTTCGAGGGTGAGCTCCGCGCCGAGCGGACCGCGGACCTTCGTACCGGGGTCACGGGACTCGTTGCGCAGCTGGCGGTTGCGGCGGATGACCGTGTACTCCAGCTCGGACGTCATCTCCGGCGCCGTGTGGTGGCGGCGGACGTCGACCTGCATCTCCATGTACCGCTGGTGGTCGTTGGTGACGTGGAAGAGGTCGCGCGGGAGGGTGTGGATGGGGCGCGGGTCGCCGAGCATCTCGCAGTCCAGGCCGATGACATGTGACACGACGTCACGGACCGACCAGCCGGGGCAGGGCGTGCGTCGATTCCACTCGCCCTCCACAAGCGGCGTCACCAGCTCGGATATCGCTTCGATGGAGTGGGTCCAGGCGTCGGCGTAGGGCTGGAGGGTGGGATGCAGACTCACGGAACGGGACCCCTCGGCGGTCGGTACACGGGCGGTTTGTGGCGGCGTTGCCAGTGGGAGGTGGCGGCTGTCGGCGGGTGTCTCGAAACGCTAAGTTACGCTGCTGTGAGGCACCCCGGCAGTGCTTTCGTGTGACGATCGTAGGCCCGTGTGGAAGCCCATGTGGACCGCTCGAATGCCAGGACGGTGGTAGTGTGCGCGCCTCTTTGCTCCAGATCGACGTAAACGAGGGCGAATCGATTGAATCGCGCCGGGTGCGCGTGGCCTCCCTCGTCCGGGAACAGTCCGGGTCCGCCGACCTCGTCGTCCTGCCCGAGCTGTGGACCACCGGCGCCTTCGCCTACGAGGAGTTCGCCTCCGAGGCCGAGCCGCTCGAAGGGCCGACGTACGAGGCGATGGCGAAGGCCGCGAGCGACGCGGGCGTGTGGCTGCACGCGGGCTCGATCCCCGAGCGTGACCCCGAGGGGCCCCTCTACAACACCTCCCTCGTCTTCTCCCCTGCCGGTGATCTGGTCGCCGCCTACCGCAAGATCCATCGGTTCGGCTTCGACAAGGGCGAGGCCGTGCTGATGGGCGCGGGCGAGGAACTGGTGACGGTGCGGCTGCCCGAGACCACCGTTGGCGTGGCCACCTGTTACGACCTCCGATTCCCCGAGTTGTTCCGCGGCCTCGTCGACGCCGGCGCCGAGACCTTCGTCGTCCCGGCGGGCTGGCCGGAGCGCCGCCGGGCGCACTGGACGCTACTGGCTCAGGCGCGGGCGGTGGAGAACCAGGCGTTCGTGCTCGCCTGTGGAACGGCCGGGACGCACGCGGGAGTTCCACAGGCCGGTCACTCGATCGTGGTGGATCCGTGGGGCGAGGTGCTGGCGCAGGCCGGGGCGGGGGAGCAGGTGCTCACCGTGGAGTTCGACCCGGGGAAGCCCGCGGTGACGCGGGATCAGTTCCCGGCGCTCAAGGACCGGGTGCTGGGGG
Organism: Streptomyces muensis; assembly: GCF_021474425.1. GTDB lineage: Bacteria > Actinomycetota > Actinomycetes > Streptomycetales > Streptomycetaceae > Streptomyces > Streptomyces muensis. The sequence goes on from NZ_JAKEIP010000073.1 coordinate 13,901, forward strand.
TGGCGGCACCGCCTCGCCGCTGAGCGCGTTCGCCCTCGGCCGTGATCGGTGCCCGGCCAGGACCGGTGCTCGGCCGTGGCCCCCTCAGTCGTCGTCCCCCCGCTCCCTCTCCGCCAGGTGGATCACACACACCGCGACCGCGATCAGCAGCGCCGGGTCGGCGTCGTCCCGTACGACGTCCACGCCGTACGTCTCCCGTACGTGCAGCCACCTGCGGGAGACGACGGCCAGCAGCTCGCCGTCGTACTCGACGGCGAACTCCCGGTCGAGGATCCTGCCGCTGACGTCGAGTTCCGTGCTGCCGTCCGCGAGGGACACGCGGTAGTGGTTGCGCAGCAGGGACAGCCGTTTGCGGCGGATCGTGGCGAGCGGGTGGCCGTCCCGCTCGATCACCATCGTGTCGCGCAGGGCGAGCATCTTCTGGTGGATGTCGATGAGGACGCGCCCCTGGGTGTCCTTCAGCTCGAAGGTGTCCCGCAGCCGCATCGCCTTGCCGTCGACGAGGAACACCTTGTTGCCCCGGTCGTCCTCGATCCAGTAGTCGTCACCGAAGCCGAGGAGCCGGTCGCGTACGAGGAATCTCATGACACGAGGGGTTCCCCGCGGCCCGCTCCGAAACGCCGCCGGTAGGCCGACGGGCTGACCCCGGTCGCGCGTCGCACGCGCGCGCGGAGGTTCGCCGCGGTGCCCAGGCCGCTCCTGGCCGCCACCACGTCCAGCCGTTCCTCCCCGCGCTCGATCAGCCGGCACGCCAGCGCCACGCGCTCCCCGGTCAGCCAGGCCAGCGGGGTCGTCCCCAGCTGTGCCCGGAAGCGGCGGTGCAGGGTGGCCGGCGACACCGCCGCCCGCGCGGCCAGGTCGGTCACCGTCAGCGGCTCCCCCAGCCGTTCCTGCGCCCACGCCAGCAGCGGCGCCAGCGACTCGTCGGGCACGTCCGGCATCGGCCGCTCCACGAACTGCTTCTGCCCGCCGTCCCGGTGCGCGGCGAACACCAGCCGCCGGGAGACGGCGTTGGCGACCTCCGCGCCATGGTCGCGCCGTACGACATACAGGCACAGGTCGAGCGCGGCGGCGCTGCCCGCGGCGGTCAGGACGTCGCCTTCGTCGACGAAGAGCACGTCCGGTTCCAGCAGCACCCTGGGATGCAGCTCCCGGAAGGTGTCGGCCCAGCGCCAGTGCGTGGTGGCACGGCGCCCGTCCAGCAGCCCGGCCTCGGCGAGCGCGAAGCTGCCGGTGCACAGGCTCATGACGCGGGCCCCGCGCGCGTGGGCGCGCCGGATGGCGTCGAGTACGGCGGCGCCGCGCGGCACGACGTTGTCCGGGCGGCCGGGCACGACGAGGGTGTCCGCCTCGTCCACCGCCTCAAGGCCGGGCACTCCGGTCAGCGTGAAGAAGCCGTGGTTCATCCGCACCTCGCGGGTGGGCGCGCACAGCGTCACGTCGTACAGCGGCCCGGCGAGCCCCAACTCGGGCCTCGGCAGCCCGAACAGCTCGGTGGCGACGCCGACCTCGAACGGGTTGGTGCCCTCATCGACGATCACGGCGACGCGATGGGTGCACACCGACTGAGAGGATCCTTGCGCCATATGCGATTCCTAGCACTCGCGGGGGCGCGGAGTCACCCCACACGATGAACGCATGGAACCCATCTCGCTCGACGACGCCCTCGCCTCCTTCACGGAGACCTGGAGCCCCCGCATCGTGACGGCCGTCAACGACTACGACGTGCGCGTGGCCAAGGTCGACGGCGACCACGTCTGGCACGTCCACGACGACACCGACGAGTTCTTCCTGGTCCTCCACGGCGAACTGCACATCTCCCTGCGGGAGGCACAGGGCGAGCGCACGGTCGTCCTCCCCAAGGGCTCCGTCTTCACCGTCCCCCGAGGCACCGAACACAAGCCGTACGCCCCCGCCCCCGCCGCCATCCTCGTCTTCGAACCCACCGGCACCCTGAGCGTCGGCGACCGCCACGACGAGGTACCGGCCCATGTGGACGCGACGACGGGGCACGCGCTGACCTGACGGTCACTCCCCGGGGCGGCTCGGTGTCGTCCGCCGTGACGGGCGAACGTTGCCTGCCGGGGCACTAGACCCCGTAACCGTCGCTGTACCCGTCCCGGTGCCGGTGGTGGTGGCCCTCTTCGTCCACCACCGGTGTCGCGGGCGGTACCACCACCCGCCTGCGCCGGGCGATGCTGCTGAACGTCGTGACGCCGATCAGTCCGACGATCATCAGGATGATGCCGACCAGGTCGAGATTGACTCCCTCCATGTCCCAGTCGGTCGCGAACGTGAGGATGGCTCCCGCGGCGATGAGGATGATGCATCCGCCGAGGCCCATAGGTGTCGCCTCCCTGGTCCGGTGGTTCCGGTCGGAGGCGGGTACCCCGGTGGTCCGGGGCTACCCCTCCAGGAACGCCACCAGGGAGTTCGCCAGCAGATGCGGGTCGTCCGTGCCGCACAACTCGCGGGCGCTGTGCATCGAGAGGATCGCCACGCCGATGTCGACGGTCTTGATGCCGTGGCGGGCCGCGGTGATCGGGCCGATCGTGGTGCCGCAGGGCATCGAGTTGTTGGAGACGAAGGACTGGAAGGGGACGTTCGCCTTCTCGCAGGCCGCCGCCCAGACCGCCCGGCCGGAACCGTCGGTCGCGTAGCGGTTGTTGACGTTGACCTTGAGGATCGGGCCGCCGTTGACCCGCGGGTGGTGCGTCGGGTCGTGGCGCTCGGCGTAGTTGGGGTGGACCGCGTGGCCGGTGTCGGAGGAGAGACAGACCGTGCCCGCGAAGGCGCGTGCCTTGTCCTCGTACGATCCTCCGCGCGCGAACACCGAACGCTCCAGGACGCCGCCCAGCAGCGGCCCGTCCGCGCCGGTGTCGCTCTGCGAGCCGTTCTCCTCGTGGTCGAAGGCGGCCAGCACCGGGATGGAGGGCAGGGCCGCGCCCGAGGCCGCCGCCGCGGTCAGCGCCGCCACGCCCGCGTGCACCGAGAGCAGGTTGTCCATGCGCGGGCCCGCGACCAGCTCCTTGTCCCGGCCCAGGTACGCCGGCGGCTCCACGGAGTGGACCATGAGGTCCCAGCCGGTGACCTCGCCCGCGGGCAGGCCGGCCGTCTCCTCCAGGAAGGCGATCAGGTCGCCGTCCCGGACGTCGTTGCCCAGGCCCCAGATGGGCTGGAGGTGGCGCTGCTTGTCGAGCTTGAGGCCCTCCGCCGACACGGAACGGTCCAGGTGGATGGCGAGTTGGGGGACGCGCAGCAGCGGGCGGTCCACGTTCACCAGCCGGGTCGCGCCGTCCCGCAGGGTCAGCCGGCCGGCCAGGCCCAGGTCGCGGTCGAGCCAGGAGTTGAGCAGGGGGCCGCCGTAGATCTCCACGGCCACCTGCCGCCAGCCGTGCGCACCGGCGTCCGGCAGCGGCTTCACACGCAGGTTGGGGGAGTCCGTGTGCGCGCCGACGATCCGGAACGGCGTGTGGGGCGCCGCGCCCTCGGGGACGTACCAGGCCACGATCGCGCCACCGCGCAGCACGTACTTGCCGCCGCTCGACCCGTCCCAGGCGTCCGTCTCCGCGACCTGCCGGAAGCCGGCCTTCTCCAGCCGCTCGGCGGTGTTCGCCACGGCGTGGTACGGCGACGGGCTCGCCGCCAGGAAGGACATGAGGTCGTCGGTGTGGCCGCGGTCGAAGCGGGGGGGTTCGCTCATGGGGTTCACCTTAACGACGTACGAGGGCCCGCTCCCGGTGAAGGGGAGCGGGCCCTCGTAAGGGCGATGTGGATTGTCCGTGAGTGCCGGGAACGGACCGGTAGGAGGGTCCGGAACGGGCTGCTAGAACGCGGCCTCGTCCAGCTCCATCAGGTCCAGGTCGATGCCCTCGGCGAGCTTGCGCGCGCCGGTCACGCCCGGCAGGACGTTGGCCGCGAAGAACTTCGCCGCCGCGATCTTGCCGGTGTAGAACGCCTTGTCCTTGGCGGAGGCCGTCGGGAGCTTCTCGGCGGCGACCGCGGCACCCTTGAGCAGCAGGTAGCCGACGACGACGTCACCGGAGGCCAGCAGCAGGCGGGTGGTGTTCAGGCCCACCTTGTAGATGTTCTTGACGTCCTGCTCGGTGGCCGCGAGGTCGGTCAGCATCAGACCGACGATCGCCTCCAGCTCCACGGCCGCCTTCGCGAGGTGCTCGCGGGCGCCGGCCAGTTCCTCGCCGCCCTCGCCGAGCGCCAGGAACTTCTTGATGTCCTCGGCGAGCGAGTTCAGGGCCGCGCCCTGGTTGCGGACGATCTTCCGGAAGAAGAAGTCCTGGCCCTGGATCGCGGTGGTGCCCTCGTACAGGGTGTCGATCTTGGCGTCGCGGATGTACTGCTCGATCGGGTACTCCTGGAGGAACCCGGAGCCGCCGAAGGTCTGCAGCGACTGGGCGAGCTGCTCGTAGCCCTTCTCGGAGCCGTAGCCCTTGACGATCGGCAGGAGCAGGTCGTTCAGCGCGTGCTCGGTCTTGGCGTCCTCGCCGGCCGCCTCCTTCACCGCGATGGAGTCCTGCACGGACGCCGTGTACAGCACCAGCGCGCGCATGCCCTCCGCGTACGCCTTCTGCGTCATCAGCGAGCGGCGCACGTCCGGGTGGTGGGTGATGGTGACCTTGGGCGCGGTCTTGTCCATGAAGTTCGCGAGGTCCGGACCCTGGACGCGCTCCTTGGCGTACTCCAGCGCGTTCAGGTAGCCCGTCGACAGCGTGGAGATCGCCTTCGTGCCGACCATCATGCGGGCGAACTCGATGATGCGGAACATCTGGCGGATGCCGTCGTGCTTGTCGCCGATCAGCCAGCCCTTGGCGGGGTGCTGGTCGCCGAAGGTCATCTCGCAGGTGTTGGAGGCCTTCAGGCCCATCTTGTGCTCGACGTTGGTGGCGTAGACGCCGTTGCGCTCACCCAGCTCGCCGGTCTCGAAGTCGAAGAGGTACTTCGGGACGAGGAAGAGGGACAGGCCCTTGGTGCCGGGGCCGTGGCCCTCGGGGCGGGCGAGCACGTAGTGGAGGATGTTCTCCTCCATGTCGTGCTCACCGGAGGTGATGAAGCGCTTCACGCCCTCGATGTGCCAGGAGCCGTCCTCCTGCTGGACCGCCTTGGTGCGCCCGGCGCCCACGTCGGAGCCCGCGTCGGGCTCGGTGAGGACCATGGTGGAGCCCCAGGTCCGCTCTACGGCGATCTGGGCGATCTTCTTCTGGACGTCGTTGCCCTCGTCGTAGAGGATCCCGGCGAACGCCGGGCCGGAGGAGTACATCCACACGGCCGGGTTCGAGCCGAGGATCAGCTCCGCGTACGACCAGATCAGCGACGGCGGGGCGGTGGTGCCGCCGATGGCCTCGGGAAGGCCGAGCCGCCAGTACTCGGAGTCCATGAAGGCCTTGTAGCTCTTCTTGAAGGACGCCGGTACCGGCGCGGTGTTCGTCTCGGGGTCGAAGACCGGCGGGTTGCGGTCGGCGTCCGCGAAGGACTCCGCCAGCTCGTTCTCGGCGAGGCGGGTCAGCTCCTCGAGGATGCTTTTCGCGGTCTCGGTGTCCATCTCCTCGAACGGGCCGGTGCCGTACAGCTTGTCGCGCCCGAGTACTTCGAAGAGGTTGAACTCGATGTCGCGGAGATTCGACTTGTAGTGCCCCATGGTCACGGCTCCGTAGAGAGGGATCGGCGAGGCACTTGGTTCCTCGCGCTAGTTCACGTACCAACAAGTAGCTACGATGATGCTACCCGCCAGTAATAAGACGCAACCCCGATCCCGTCATCTGTGACAGGTCACACCGGAACGGTCAGCGTCGCGGTGTAGCCGTCGGCCACGCCGCCCTTCGTCGCCGCCAGCTGCTGCTCGTAACCGTCGCTGAAGATGCCGTCCGTCTCCAGGGACAGCTCGGCGAGATTCGTCACACTCTGGTCGTATCCGTCCGTTGCGTACACCGTGTCGCAGACGTCCTTGGGGAAGGCGAGCTGTGAGGTGTTGGTGATGGCGGTGGCGGCCGTGGCGTCGGCCAGGCTGCCGTACACCTCGAAGTGGATGTGCGGCCAGCGGCCCTGGTAGCAGCCCGGGAAGACGCTCTTGAAGGTCACCTGGCCCTTGTCGTCGGTCTCCTGGACGCCGCGCAGGTAGTTCTCGTCCGTGACGCCGTCCGAGTACAGGGAGTAGTTGCCCTCCCGGTCGCAGTGCCAGATGTAGACGGCGGCGCCCTTCTTCGGCGTCCCGCAGCCGGAGGCGGCGTCGACGACGGTGAGCGTGACGGTCAGGGGCACGCCCTCGGCGGTGCCGCCCGCGGAGTCGCCGAAGCTCTTGGTGATGTCGCTGCGGACGACACCGCTCTCCTTGAGGACGTTCACGCCGTTCGAGCCGTCGCCGGGGAAGGGGCCGGCGGTCTCGTCCGGGATGGTCGCGCACTCGGCGGACGGGGAGGGCGAGGTGCCCTTGGCGGCGGAGGAGGTGGCCGTGGAGGACGCGGAGGTGTCCTCGTCCGAGGTGCAGCCCACCAGGGGGATCAGGCCCGCCCCGGCCATCAGCCGGATCATCCGGCGGCGGGCGAGGACCGGAAGGTCGTAGGAGAGCCCACGGTCGTGCTCGTGGACTGCTTCGGTGTGGTCTGGGTGCATGGAAAGACGCTAGGAGCGGCATCTGTCGGAAACCAGCGCGCGGGCTGTCGAGTCGCTGTCAAGTCGCTGTCGATGTGCCGGCGCACCGGTACCGGCCCGCCGTCCCGCCCGCTCTCGGTACGCTTGCGCCCATGTACGGCTACGACCAGAACGTCGGTGCACAGCAGCAGTACGCCCCGCCGCAGCAGCCCGGCGGTGTCGGAGGGTACGGCCAGCAGCCGCCGCTCTACCCCGAGCCGTCCCCGCCCTCGCTCGCGGACGCGGTGCGGGCGTTCACCACGGGGCAGATGTCCGCCGAGGACTTCCAGCAGGTCTTCGCGACGTCGAAGGTCTACTGCCCGCGCGGCGACAACCCCGGCTTCCTCGCCCTGCACAACACCCAGCAGCCGGTGATCCCGATGTTCACCTCGCTGAAGGAACTGCGCCGGTACGCGGGCAAGGAGTCCAAGTACTTCGTCATCACGGGCGCCGAGGTGATCGACCTCCTGCCGACCGGCTACGGCTTCGTCCTCGACATGGAGGGCGAGCACCGCATGGTCTTCGACGCGAAGGCCGTGGAGCAGATGGTGGAGTTCGCGATGCGCAGAATGTACGGCTGAGGCCGTGTGAGCTGCCCGGGAAGCCCGGAGGGAATGCCCTCCGGGCTTCTTCTGTTGTGGGGTGGCAGAAAGTTCAATGCTCAACTAAACTGGCCGCACAAGGAGGTACCGACATGCCTGCAGTGACCGTCGAGAACCCGCTGACGCTGCCCCGTGTCGCCGCGCCCGCGGAGGCAGTGGCTCGTCCCGTGCTCGCCGTCACGACCGCGCCGAGCGGTTTCGAGGGTGAGGGCTTCCCGGTGCGCCGTGCGTTCGCCGGGATCAACTACCGCCATCTGGACCCGTTCATCATGATGGACCAGATGGGTGAAGTGGAGTATCAGCCCGGGGAGCCGAAAGGGACGCCGTGGCATCCGCACCGCGGCTTCGAGACCGTCACCTACATCATCGACGGCATCTTCGACCACCAGGACAGCCAGGGCGGCGGCGGCACCATCACCAACGGCGACACCCAGTGGATGACGGCCGGCTCGGGCCTCCTCCACATTGAGGCGCCGCCGGAGCACCTCGTCATGTCCGGCGGTCTCTTCCACGGTCTCCAGCTGTGGGTGAACCTCCCGGCCAGGGACAAGATGATGGCGCCGCGCTACCAGGACATCCGCGGCGGCAACGTGCAGCTCCTGACGACCCCGGACGGCGGCGCGCTCCTGCGCGTCATCGCGGGCGAACTGGACGGCCACCAGGGTCCCGGCATCACCCACACCCCGATCACCATGATCCACGCAACCCTCGCCCCAGGCGCGGAGATCACCCTTCCCTGGCGGGAGGACTTCAATGGCCTCGCGTACGTCCTGGCGGGCAAGGGCACGGTTGGCGCGGAACGCCGTCCGATCCACCTCGGCCAGACGGCCGTCTTCGGCGCGGGCTCCTCGCTGACGGTCCGCGCGGATGAGCAGCAGGACTCCCACACGCCGGACCTGGAGGTCGTCCTGCTGGGCGGACAGCCGATCCGTGAGCCGATGGCCCACTACGGTCCCTTCGTCATGAACACCCGCGAGGAACTCCAGCAGGCGTTCGAGGACTTCCAGAAGGGCCGCCTAGGCACGATCCCGGCGGTGCACGGCATGTCTGAGGGCGGACTGTAGGGCTCACTACGGCTGCATGCGGACGAGTCCACCCGGAAAGGGGTGAGGCTCGTCCGCGCTCGAAGCCGCCGTCTTGGTCTCCTAGTAACGGGCCAGGTCGGTGACCTGCGGGGTTGTTCCCTGCGGGCCGCTGACCTGGCCTTTTCTTGATGGCTGGCGATGGGACACGACGGTCCTGATCGGGTGTCCTGCGGACTGTGTGCGGACTGTCGTGTACTGGCCGGTGATTGCGTAGGCAGTCGACGGGGCGCGCAGGGTCATGAAGCGCTGCGGGGCCCCCTCGTGCCTGGTGAACTGCCGAGCGACTATTTCTTTCTTGTCATCGACTCAGCAACTGATCCTTCTTACTTCCCCCGGCGCAATTCCGATATGGAGTTTCAGCCTTAAGAGATGCGGGCAGCCCTGTCATGTCATTAACTTCCCTGGTGTCAAGGATTCTGGTGCTTGACAGGAGGCGGCGAGCTGCTTCCTCGATCTTGGGTCCCAGCGGGAAGTCGGCATTTGGTACGTGAAGCCATGAAGTCAAGGGGTGGCGCGCGGCAACCTTTGGATCCTTCAGGCGTTCGTCGATCGCGGCCTTAATTAGATGGCCTACTCTCATTAGGTCGGTTACAATCTTCGAATCCACCTCGATGCTTCGGTGGATTACATCGTTCCTGGTTCTCCAGATTTTCGCAAAAGCGTCCTTGGTGGGTTCCCACACCCTTGAAGAGCCGCCGAGATGGGCTTGGATGGCAGAGAGTACGCTGCTGCTGTTGCCGGGGAGATCCTGTGTTTCAAAATCTGACCGACGCCAATTATGGTCGATCAGGATAGCTTCGAAAACATGCCAGAGGAGCTGTTCCTGGGAAGCTTCGTATGCGACGACAGCTTCGGCCCACTCGCCCCGGGAAAGTCGATGAGAGAAGCGTGCGTCCCAGGATCTGAGTCGCCGAATATTTGAGAGCGAATTGCTGAAATCCTCAGCGGCAATGAAGAGGGCACCGCCCTCTTCGGTGAGTTCGCGACCGGGACTGCTAGTGCCCCAGCTTCCAATCGGCGTATGGGGTAGGAGCGGTAGCACATATTCCTGATCGTGGTCCACGCCGAATCTGAATGCGCCTGCACCCACGAGGTCGGCTCGGCAAAGAGGGCCTACCGAGCCCGGGGAATCTGTGGCGTCCAGCATGACTCTCATGGCTTCGGAGGTGAGGTCCAAAGCGAGGTCCCCCATCCGGCTGAGCCCAGAGCAGCTGACGGTGAAGGGCTCGCCATCGGCAGAATCCCAAATTACGTCTGCGACCCTTGGGAGCTCGCACATGACTGTGGCGAGGCAAAGTGGCTCGTCCCAACTGCCAGTCGCCAGATCGGCAATCAATGGGTGCATTGGTCCGCTGCCGGTGACCATCTCCGCCACATGGGAAAGCATCATGGTTTCATGGTTCCCATTTGCGGGCCTGATGACTTGCAGGACTACACGAGCGGCGACTAGTTCCCCACCCAGAGCGCTTCCTACTGATGCGGAAATATGCTCTCCGGCTGACATGCCAGGGGACCAGCGCACGGCGAAAGTTGCCCGCATGGTGTTGATCGAGATAGGGGAGGGTTCGCAATTTGGCAGTGTCACTCGCAAAGCATACGACGGAAGTCTCAGCTGTGGCAGTACTGTCGGAGCCCCGAAAAATGGCTAGAGCGGCCGCGGCCGCATAGAAGTGAAAGGGTCCAAATCTGGCCACTTCAGCCCTCACTGGGCGCTGCACCTTTCTATCGCCAGCCATCCACGGAGACGTCCGGGCCTCCCGCGAGGTAGCGGTGGAGGGCGCTTGAGGTGGTTTCCACGAAGTTCTCGGGGATGGCGTTGGCATTGACCCAGCGGACCTGGGAGTGCTTGCGGGGTTCGCGGTTTTCGGGTTCGCCGGTCCATTCGTGGGCGGCGAAGACGACCGTGAGGAAGCCGTTGGGGGCTTCGACGCCCCAGGCGCCGTGGATGATGTGGGCGACCTTGAGGGACTCGGGCTTCACGGTTAGGCCGGTCTCCTCGTAGAGCTCGCGGACTGCGGTTTCGGTGATGGGCTCGCCCGGATCGCTCTTGCCGACCGGGAGGTCCCACATGCCCTGGGCGAACTTGGCGTTCTCGCTGCGCTGGAGGAGGACGACGCGGTTGGTGGCCTTGTCGTGGACGATGACTGCGGCGACCAGCAGGGTCATGGATTCGAGCGCCGGCTTGAGGGCCTTCGGCTGGTCGTCGGTCTGCTGGGTCACGGTGTTCCCTTCGTCGGGCGGGTTGTCGGGCAGGTTAGGCGAGGGCTTCGCGGGCGTGGCGGGCGAGATCGGCGGCGCCGGGGACGCGGCGGCGCTGGTAGACCGCGAGGGTGGAGCGGATCGAGGTGATCGCCTTACGGGTGCGGTCGGAGGTCATGCCCTCCATGAGGACCAGGGCTTGGGTCCAGGCGGCGACGGCCTCGTCGGCGCGGGCCTGGGCGGCGAGGCTGTCGCCGAGGTCGGCGTGGGTGAGGGCGTGGACGCGCTTGTACTTCGCGGGATCCCAGCGGGTGAGAGCGTCCCGGTGCTGCTGTTCGGTGCCGATGTGGTCGGCGAGGTCGGTCAGGGTGCGAGCGGTGTGGCTGGCCACGGTGCCGGCGGCGGGACCGCTCACACGGGAGTAGCTGGGTTGGGGACCGTCGTCTCGTAGGAGGGCGTCTTCGGCAGCGAGCAGGGCGCGTGCCGCCAGGAGGTTCTCGTTCACGGCGGCATAGGCGCGGGCGTGGGTGATGTGGAGGAGAGCCTCGGTCTGGCCGTCGACGTGGCCGAGACCTGCGCGTAGGGCGCCTTCGACGAGGTCGACGCAGTGGTGGGGCTGTTTGAGGCTCAGGGCCTGGTGGGCGAGGGTGCGCATCATCCAGGCGGCGTGGCCGTGGGGGTCGGCTTCGCAGGCGAGCTTGTAGCCGACCTGGTAGTAGCGCTGGGCGGCGCCTTCCTGGCCGAGGTCGTGGTGCTTCCACCCTGCGAGGTAGGCGAGTTCGGCGACGGCGCCGAAGGCGGCCCGACGTAAGGCTTCGCTGGGGAAGCGTCCGCGCAGCATGGGAGCGGCGGTGTCAGCGAGGTACGCGGTGACCGTGGTCAGGCCGTGCCCGCCGCCGAGGCGCTCGTCGGCCGCGCTGAAGGCTGCTGTGATCTGCCGTACGACGTCCACGTCCTCCGCGCCGACTAGGGACGTGCCCATGCGGACGCTGAGCATGCGGGCGGTGGCCTCGTGGTCGTATCCGAGCGGCATGGCGACGCCAGCGGTGGTGAAGGCCGCGATGGCGAGGAAGCGGCGGCGCTCGACGTCGGCCCGGCCCAGGTCGGTGACCGCGAGGACGGGGTCGGATTCCGCCGGCTCGTCGTCATCACCGGACTGGAGGCCGATCTCGGTCTGGGTGACCGTGCGCCCCGCTCGGCGGGACAGAGCTTCGGCGAGGTACTGACCTACCCGGCCCGACGGGGCGCGGGTGCCGTTCACCCAGTGCGAGATGGCCGACTTGTTGGTCTGGAGGATCTCGCCGTTCTCGGCCGCGATGCGCCGCACGTCTCTGGCGAGGGCCTCGTAGGTGCAGTCGACCGCCGCGATGACGTCGCGCAGACGGGAGTTGGGTGCTCTCTGCGCTGCCACGATCGCCTCCACTCCGGAGCTGTAAACCGCGTATACCGCTTCAACTGCCTTCCACCGTACCCACTGAGCGTGACCACCGGTTCACTTATCAGCAGCCGCCCGGAACGGCGCAACCGTGATCCAGGCTCCCCCTTGGCCCTGGCGGCACCCCGAAGTTCCGTACGCCCACTCCAGGTTCGGGCATTCCTGTGCCCGAACCCGGCCAATCAGAGACGGAGAACACGGTGACCACCATCGACACCACGGCCATCACGGTCGAGTTGCCCGAGGCGTTCGACCCGCGCTGGAGCCGCCTGCCCGGCATCCAGGTCGACGGCCGACGCATCACGATCGACCCGGCCCGGTACTTCTTCCGCTTCGAGTCGAACACCTGGCTCGTCGCCGACTGGGAGCTGGTCAAGTCCCAGCTTCTGGAGGTGGACGAGACGACCGAGAGCACGGTCGAGCAGCTCGCGCTCGACTTCATCAAGCAGCACAGCGAGTCCACGTCCGACGCCGCCCGCGTCCTGGCCACCGCGTACGAGGTGTACGCCTACCTCTTCCGCGACGAGCACCTGGCCGGCCTCGGACTGCCGCAGATCACCGCCGACCACCTGCGGATGCTGCGCGAGGCCGCCACGCTCATGGCGCTCAACAAGGTCGAGCTCGACGGGCACATCTCCAACGTCGGCCCGTGCTGGTTCTTCCCCGCCGCCGCCTCCGTCGTCTTCGACCTGGACGCCGAGATCGGCGGGATGCTCGACGAGGTCTACCACGGCGGCTGGTTCAACGAGCACCGCCGGATCGAGTCCATCAAGGCCCACGCCGCGCTCGGCGGCCGGCTCGTGCACGGCTGCCAGTCCGTGCCGGACCAGTCCGGCGGCGTGGTCGCGCCCTACGGTGCCTCGATGGCCAACTTCCGTGACGACCTCGCAGCCTTCAAGGCGGGCTGGATCGAGCAGGTCTACGCCCACCGCGTGAACCCCGCCGCGTAACCCACACGATCAGGCTCCGGGTCGGGCCGGCACCTCCCGCCCGCCCCGGACGCCACCCTCACCTTCCGGAGCCCACACGTGACCACGAACCCCAGCGTCGAACTCCTCGACAACCTGCTCACCGTGGCCGGCCTGACCACCGCCGTACGGGAGGAGGTGCGCGTGTGGTCCATGTCCGGCGTCGAGCGCGTGACCTTCCCCGACGGCACCACGGCCATCTTCAAGTACGCCAAGAAACCGTTCGACAGCGAGGACCAGGCCCTACGCCTGGCCCACACCCTCGGCGTCCCTGTCCCCCAGGTCCACGCCTCCGCCGTCCTGGACGGCTGGCTCGGCATGCTCATGGAGGACCTCGGACCGTCCGTCCGCGAGGCCGACGACCTCGACGGCGTCGCCGCGGCCGTGGTCCTGCACGGCACCCGTACGGCTCCGCCCTTGCCGGTCCTCGACCAGGAGCGCCTGCGCACACTTCCGGCCAGGGCGCTGGAGCATTTCGAACGGCTGCGCAAGGCCGACCGGTGGCAGGACGTCGACGACGTCGAGGACGCGCTCGACCGGATCGCCCAGGCCGCCGAGGCCCGCTCGGCCGGAGCGACGCTGGAGCCGTTCGGATGGGTGCACTCCGAGTTCCATCCCACCAGCCTCCACATCGGGGAGCGCGGCTGGCGGCTGCTCGACTTCGCCCGCGCCTTCACCGGCCCCGGCCTGCTCGACCTCGCCAGCTGGCACGGCACCATCGATCCGCCGCACCCTGTGCGCCTGCGTGTCTTCCTGGAGCAGTACGTCACCGCTGGCGGCACCCCCGACGCCCTCGCCCCGCGCGGCGGGCTCACCGCCGAGAACTGGGCCCTGGGCTGGCACCGCATGTGGGCCGTCGAGTGGTTCATGGAGCAGTCCATCCGCTGGATCAACGACCCGGCCACCGACCCCGCCTACCTCAAGGCCGTCCGCCGCCACCTCACCGACGTCCTCCACCTCCTGGAGATCTGACGTGCTCGCCCAGGCATCCCCCTGGCACGCCCACGCCGTTCAGCGCACCAACGTCGGCCTTGCCGAACCGCTTGCCGTACCCGCCCGGATGGAGTGGACCACCCGACCCGGCCAAGGTCCCGGAGTCGACGTCCTCGGCCCCGACCTGCGCGGCAAGCGACTCCTGGAGCTCGGCTGCGGCCCCGGCCACAATGCCGCCCACCTCGCCACCCGCCATAGCGCCCGTGTCACCGGCGTCGACCTGGTCGGCCTCCAGGTCCGCCGCGCCCGCTCCCACTACGGACGGCTGAACAACCTCACGTTCGTCGCCGGCCACGCCCTGCACTACCTGCACGCCTCCGAAGAGCAGTTCGACGCGATCTACTCCGTCTTCGGCGCCGTCGGCCTCGTCGCCCCCGAGCTCCTGCTCCCGGCCATCGCCCAGCGCCTCACGCCCGGCCGGGTGCTCGCCTTCTCCGTCCCCCACCCGCAGCGCGGCGGCCGAAGCCCTTCGGGCGACGTCCGTCCCCGCCGCGACTACGTCACCTTGCCCGACCGCAGCCGGCTCCCCATCGCTCGATGGGAATACGACAGCGACCGGTGGGAGAAGCACCTCAGCCAGGCGGGCTTCTGGCTCACCTCAGCCCAGGAGTTCCACGACCCCCGCACGGGCCACTGGCCCACGACCCTGCTAATCCGCGCCCGCAAGCTTTGACCAGCCATTCGCCCGGCTTCCCTTGGAGGAACCGATGCGCCCGCCCTACCTGCTCCTCGACATCGACGGCGTCCTCATACCCTTCCCCGACGAGCACGGCTCGACCCCGGCCACGCACGCCCGTCACGACGTCGTCCCCGCCGGCCGCAGCGCCGACAACCCGGTCACCGTCTGGCTCAACCCCGTCCACGGCCGCCTGCTCATGGACGTCATCCGCACCGGCCTGGTCACCCCGGTCTGGTGCACCAGCTGGCGCCAGGACGCCACCGCTCTGATCGGGCCCCTCCTGGGCCTCCCGACGTGGTCCTATGTCGACCTGCCGCGCCCCCAGATCACCACCAGCCACCCCAACGGCTACCTCTGGAAGCGCGACCACGTCGACACCTGGCTGGGCGACGCCCCCGCTGTCTGGATCGACGACGACTTCACCGGACTCGACCACGCCTGGGCGGCGGAGCGCACCGCCCGCGGAACGGCGACCCTCCTCGTGCAGCCCGACCCACACCTCGGGCTGCAGCCCGACCACCTGACCGAGGTGACGAAGTGGGTCGCGCGGCTGCCCGCAGCCCGTGCCGCCTGACGACTGATGCCGTCGCTGCCACGAGCAGCGAGGGCATCGGGGTGGCTGTGGGCTCTGCCTGTATGGGCGCCGTTGAGTTTCTGAATGAGATGGCAGCGAACCAAGGCCCCGAAGCTAAGGGGAACGGTGCACGTCAAGTGGGTTGTAGGATCCGGGTCCTGGTGCCACACGTCGGCGCTGTGAACTGGGCATCCTTGCGAGTCCACGGTCCAGGTCATCTTGATCGTTCCAGGTGTCGTGTCATTCCCCTGGGGCGGTGCCTTGAGCGGGGTGCTTCTCCCGGGCGGGCCGCCAGTTCCCCGCGGAGCTCCTTCAGCGCTTCTTGGAGTCGACCGCGTTCGTTCTCGATCTCGTGCAGCCGGACGACGTCGTTACGGGCCACGGCTACGGGCGCACCGTGGACGACCAACACCGTGGCCAAGGCGCAACGCCGCCTCAGCGCCCCGGCTACACTCCGGCGTCATGACGACGATCTACAAGACCCAGGAGTGGAAAGGCCACGGGAAGCAGAACTACTACTGGAACGAGTACAGGCTCGAAGGCGACACCGTCGTCAAGTACAAGTGCCACCGGCAGAAGTTCTTCGACGGCGATGAGAACACCTGGCAGGAGGACGAATCGTTCCAGGAGTCCTGGGGACTTGACGAGCCGAGCATGCCCGACTGGCTGAGGCGGTATCTCTGATCGCGCCCCTACCCCTGTAGCTCTGGAACGCACCGTAAGTCACTCCGACGAGCAACCCACTTGACCTGCAGGTTCGCAATCCGCGTCGAATTCGACAGTCATTCGACATGGGCGCGTGGATTTTGAAATCGGATCGTGGGTCCTGCATGGGTTGGTGAAATTGCTGGTTGTCCCGGCGGGAGCGACGGTTATCTGGTAGGAGGGATGATCCGCCAAGATCGGTCCGTCCCCCGAGGCCCCGTTGCGCTGCCAGTCTGTCACCAGCACGCTCACGCGAACCCTGACCGTCACCGCTGGGGTCTTCGCCCCAGGCCACCTGGGCGAGTTGACCATGTACCTTCCCTTCGAACTGGTCGATGCCGTCCTGGCGGAGACCGGAGCCGTCCAGCGCCGTTTACGGTCCCTGCCCTCGCGAGGTGTGTTTTGACCTTGATGCCGAGGGACTGGAGCACGGTGAAGTAGTCGGCTTCGTTGTGTACGGCGGCGGCGACCGCGTATGCCTGCTCGCGCAGCCACTGCCGTGCCGTGACCGTCTGGCCCTGTCGCTCGGCCTTGGCGCGTTCGGCGCCGGTGGGAGTGCGGGGCGCGGTGAGGTCGCCAGACTTCAGGCGGCGCAGACCGAACTCGGCCTCGATCTTGCGGCATTCGGCTTGGGCTCGCTGTGGCCTTCTCGGCTAAGACTTCGAACTGCCCCGAGCCGTTGGCCAATCGCCGCTGCGGCTCGGCTCCGAGCACACTCGCGATGCTCTCCGCCGCTGGGGCGACACCGTGAGCAGGCGCCAGACCGGGCGGGTGAGCAACTTGCCGTCGACGACGCGGCCGAAGTCGCAGTCACCGGCGACTGGTTCGGATGTCCTGGACAGCGAGCAAGTGTGAGGGGTGCTGAGTCGCTGACGGTGAGTGGTGCGCGGTCGGGTGCAGCCATGCGTCGCGGCGTCGCGATGCCGTCGGCGATGGCCGGAACAGTCACTGTCGGTCGGCGAAGAGGGGGCCGGGCTGGGCGTGGGGTTGTGCAAGAGACAGCTCCTGACGGTTGGGAGACGCAGGGGCGCCAGAGCAGCGACGCGGCTGCCCGGAGCCCCCGAGGACACCGTCAATGCTCCTGAGAATCGCCGGTTTCCCTAACCGGCGATGTGGGTGTATTCTCCCTCGCTTGTCTCGGTTCAGCGGCACGTCAGACCGCTTCTACGAGCACCTCCTGCTGCCTCGATTCGCCAATCTCTGCGTCATCGCCCTCGGCCTGTTCCGGTCGTACGAACTCGACCGCCGCCCGCTTCTCGACGGGCGTCGACCTTCCCGCACCGGACGCCTTGGTGACCGTGACCCTGCGCACGAACAACTTGACGAAGTCCCGGCGCTCCTGCGTCGTCGCGGCCTCCCACCACGAGCCCTCGCCCACTGGGTCGACATCCCCCGCGCCCATGGGCAGCCACAGGTGGATCGGGAGCGTCGGTGTCGCCGCTTCCTCCAACTCGGTGAGACGGGCCTCCGCCCGCTCCATACGGCCGAGGAGCCGTTCCCTGCGCTCCCGGAACCGGCGCCGTCCGACGGGGTCGTCGTAGTCGCCGGCCTCTTCCCTGTCGTACAGCTCCTCCAACGCGTGCTTGGCATCGGCGCGTTCGGTGACGAGGCTTCGGCGTTCGCCCACGATCTCCGGCTGTTCCGTCTGTGCTGCGTACCGCCGAGCGGCCTCGGCGAGAATGACCGCCATCTCGGGGTCGTCCTCGGCGGTCTGGATGAGGGCGAAGATTCGCCGGGCCACGTACAGGTCCAGGGTCTTCATGCTGATCGTGCACTCGCCCTCGTGCTGGCCCGGCAGCGCTTTCCGACGGCGGCAGCGGTACGCGGCCTTGTTGGGAGTGGTGGCGCGGTGTGACGTCATCACCGCACCGCAGTCGCAGAACAGGACGTCCATGGCGGAGAGGACTGCGTGTCCGCGCGACAGGCCCTTGCCCTGGCCCCGGCCGTCGAGCCACTTCTGCAACTCGTGCCAGTCGTCCGGCGGGATGATCGGCGGGTACGCCTGGACCGGCTTCATGGTTTCGGGGTCGCGCTCGATGCGGTAGCTCTCGATCGTGCTGGTCAGCTTGCCGTCCTCCCGGCGCTTGTAGACCGGGGTCGCCGCGTAGCCCGCGATGCGGGGGTCGCGGAGGATGCGCATGGCCGTCTTCGGGTCCCAGATGCTGTCCTTCCTCTTCTTGCCGACTCGCTGCCCCTTCGTCGGTACGCCGTCGGCGGTCATCTGAGCGCAGATGCCCGTGAGGGAGCCCGGATGCCGACGTCCCCCTCCGGGGCGGTACGGCATGTCCTTGTGCTCCCTGATCCGCGCCCACATGTCCCGAATCACCGGCACCTCGTCGGGATCGTGCTCCAGGATGTGGATCACGACGGGCCTGCCGTCGGCCGTCGTTCGCGTCGCGGGGACCATGCGGAAGCCGTACGGCGGCTTTCCGCCCACATAGCCGCCGAGTTCACGGGCCGTCTTCTTCGCGCCCCGCACCGCGTCGCTCTTGTTCTTGCTCTCGCTGTGGGCCGCGTCGAGCCGCAGGATCAGATGGATCAGGTCCATCAGGTTGCCCTTGCGGAACTCGCCCTCGGTGAGGCTGACGATCGTCACGCCGAGGTTGAGCAGCTCCGTGACGATGGGGATGGCGTCCAGCGGATCCATCCGTGACAGGCGGCTGATGTAGTAGACGATGATCAGGTTGATCCGGCCCTCGTGGCAGTCCTTGAGCAGCCGGTCGAAGTCCGGGCGGCCGTCGCCCGTGAACGCGGATATGCCGAGGTCTTCGTACTCGGTGATGCTGACGGCCCCGCGCCGCTTGGCCTCGGCCACACCCGCAGCGCGCTGTGTGACCGTGCTGACCTCGGACTTGTTGGCGCGCCCCACGGACTGACGCCCATAGACCCCTGCATGGATGTCCATGCCGGTCACCACCCCTGGTCTGATCATGGGGGAACTCTAGCCGATTTCTTAATCCCCCAACTGGTTTCACTCAAGGGCACCCCCTGGCACCCGCACCGCGGCTTCGAGACCGTCACGTACATCATCGACGGGATCTTCGACCACCAGGACTCCAACGGCGGTGGCGGCACCATCACCAACGGCGACACCCAGTGGATGACCGCGGGCTCGGGCCTTCTGCACATCGAGGCCCCGCCGGAGCATCTGGTGGTGTCCGGCGGTCTCTTCCACGGCCTCCAGCTGTGGGTGAACCTGCCGGCCAAGGACAAGATGATGCCTCCGCGCTACCAGGACATCCGCGGCGGCAACGTCCAGCTGCTGACCACGCCCGACGGCGGCGCGCTGCTGCGGGTCATCGCCGGTGAGCTGGACGGCCACCAGGGCCCCGGCATCACGCACACCCCGATCACGATGATCCACGCGACCCTCGCCCCGGGCGCGGAGATCACCCTGCCCTGGCGCGAGGACTTCAACGGCCTCGCGTACGTCCTCGCCGGCCGCGGCACGGTGGGCGCCGAACGCCAGCCGGTCCAGCTGGGCCAGACGGCGGTCTTCGGCGAGGGCGGTTCGCTGACCGTGCGCGCCGACGAGAAGCAGGACTCCCACACGCCGGACCTGGAGGTCGTCCTGCTGGGCGGGCAGCCGATCCGTGAGCCGATGGCCCACTACGGCCCGTTCGTCATGAACACCCGCGAGGAACTCCAGCAGGCCTTCGACGACTTCCAGAAGGGCCGGCTGGGGACGATCCCGGCGGTGCACGGCATGACGGGAAGCGGCCCGTCCGGGGCCTGACCTCCCACGCGTGACGTCCGGCTGATCTCCGCCTGATCCCCCGCCCGACGCGACGAGGCCCGGAGCCGCGCCCTGTGCCGCGGCTCCGGGCCTTCGCGCACCGTCACCCGCCCGGTCCGCCCGCGCACGACAGCCCCGCCCCGTCCGTGATCGGCTGGAACCGTGCAGGCCCCCACCTCGCTGCTCCCCGACCCCGTCCGGCGGCTCGCCGCCTGGTGTGTCGTCGTGCTGCTCGTCGCCGGGGTCGTCTACGTCGGGATCCGGCTGGCCGACGAGTTCCGTACGGCGGTCGTGCCGGTGCTGCTGGCGCTGCTCGGGACGGCACTGCTGAGGCCGTTGCACCGACGGCTCGTGCGGGCCAAGGTGAACCGGTCCGTCGCCGCCGGGCTCACCTGCGTCGCCGTCGTGGCCGTGGTCGGCGGGGCCGTGTACATCGTCGTCGCCGCGATCGTCGACACCGGCGACCAGATCGTCGCCGCGCTCAAGCAGGCGGCCCAGGACCTCGCCGACCACTTCGGGGCGGCCGGCACCTCGCTGGACGACGTCGCCTCCAACGCCCGGGAACTGCTCACCAAGTTCGGCGGCACGGCCGCGTCCGGCGTCCTCAGCGGGGTCAGCGTCGTGGCCGAGACCATCGCCATGGCCGTACTCGCGCTGCTGCTGGTCTTCTTCTTCCTGCGGGACTCCGACCGGGCGGTCGGTGCCCTGCGGGCCGTCGTCCCGGGCCGGTCCGGGGACGTCGTGGAGGCCATCGCGCGGCGGGCGTTCCTGGCTGTGGAGGGGTTCATGCGGGGGACCACCTTCGTCGCGCTCATCGACGCCCTCTGCATCACCGTCGGACTGGTCTTCCTCGACGTGCCGGGCGCGGTCGGGCTCGGCGCGCTCGTCTTCGTCGGGGCGTACATCCCCTACCTCGGCGCCTTCATCTCCGGTGCGGTCGCGGTGCTGGTCGCGCTCGCCGACCGGGGGTTCGTCATCGCGCTGTGGGTGCTGGCCATCGTGCTCGCCGTGCAGATCCTGGAGGGGCATGTGCTGACGCCCATGATCCAGAGCCGGACCGTGCAGATGCACCCGGCCGTCGTCATGGTGGCGATCACCGCGGGAGCCTCCGTGGCCGGCATCCTCGGCATGCTGCTCGCCGTACCACTGACCGCCGCCGCCTTCGGCGTTGTCAACGAACTCAGGGAGCGCTACGCCGCCCCGGAGCACCCCGAACC
>NZ_JAKEIP010000074.1 GCF_021474425.1 Streptomyces muensis
CCGCCACGACCGTCACCCTGCCCCCGCGCGCCGCCCGCCACGGCGGCCGCACCGACGTCCTGGTCGTCGGCGGCGGCCCGGCCGGCACCGCGGCGGCGTACGCGGCGGCCGACGCCGGCGCGGACGTGGTGCTGGCGGAGCGGTACGGCTTCCTCGGCGGCAACGCCACCGTGGCGCTGGTCATGCCGCTGATGTCGTTCCACAACGAGCGGAAACAGGCCGTGTTCGACGCGGGCGGAGCAGCCGGCCGGCTGCTGCCCACCGACCACGGCGAGGGCGAACCGGTGGTGGCCGGGTTCCTGTGGCTCCTGCTGGACCGCCTCACCGCGCGCGGCGGCTGTGTCCCGCCGTCCCCCGACACCGGCTACACCGTCCCGTTCGACCCGGAGCTCTACAAGCTCGTCCTCCTCGACCTGCTCGACGAGACGGGCGTGCGCCTGCTGTTCCACTCCTTCGCCTCGGCCGCGCTGCCCCTCGACGACGGCTGGCGGGTAGTGTTCGAGACCAAGTCGGGGCCGGTGGTGATCGATGCCGCGGTCGTCGTCGACGGCACCGGGGACGGCGACATCGCCGCCGCCGCGGGGGCGCCGTACGAGATCGGACGGCCGGAGGACGGGCTAGTCCAGCCGATGACACTGATGTTCCGCGTCGTCGACTTCCTCCAGCCGCGTTTCAACGCCTACGTCGCCGAACACCCCGACCAGTGGCGGGGCGTCCACGGACTGTGGGACCTGGTCCAGGAGGCCACCGAGGCGGGCGAACTGCGTCTGCCCCGCGAGGACATCCTGCTCTTCAGCACCCCGCACCCCCGCGAGGTCAGCGTCAACAGCACCCGGGTCACCCGCGCACTCGGCACCGACGTGTGGGACCTCAGCCGCGCCGAGTACCTCGCGCGCCGCCAGATGGACCAGATCGACCGCTTCCTGCGCCGCCGCGTCCCGGGATTCCACACGTCGTACGTGGCACAGAGCGGAGTGCAGATCGGCGTCCGGGAGACCCGCCGCGTCCTCGGCGACTACCACCTCACCGGCCATGACATCCTCGCGGCGCGCTCCTTCCCCGACGCCGTCGCGCACGGCGCCTACCCGGTCGACATCCACAACCCCCGAGGCAGCGGCACCGTCCTCAAACGCGTCCCGCGCGGGCACTTCTACGACATCCCCCTGCGCTGTCTGCTGCCCAGGGACACCGACCGGCTGCTCGTCGCCGGACGCTGCATCTCCGGCTCACACGTCGCGCACTCCTCCTACCGCGTCATGCCCATCGCCATGGCCACGGGCCAGGCGGCGGGAGTCTGCGCCGCCCTGTCCGTCCGGCTCGGCCGCAGCCCCCGCGAGGTCCCCCACCACCTCGTCCAACGCGCACTCGTCCGACAGGGCGCCCACCTGCGCCTGGAGCCCCGGGACCCCGCGCCGCAGCATCCCTGACGACGACGCCCCCGAGTGCCGGCGCCGGGAGCGTGCCGCCTAGTCTGCGGACATGACGTCGCAGGCATACCTCTCCGAACTGTTCTCGCTGGAAGGCCGGGTCGCCGTGGTGACCGGGGGCAGTTCCGGCATCGGGCGGGCCATCGCCGAGGCCCTCGCCCGAGCGGGCGCGAGCGTCGTGGTCGTGGCCCGCAGGGAGGCGGAACTGGCGGCCACGGTCGGGGAGTTGGAGGCGCAGGGCGGCCGGGCGGCCTGGGTCGGTGCCGACCTCGGCACACGTGACGGGGTGCGAGCGGCGGCCGAGGGGGTCGTCAAGGCGTTCGGTGAGCCCGACATCCTCGTCAACTGCGCCGGGATCAACCTGCGGCCGCCGATCGGCGAGCTGGGCGAGGACGTCTGGGACACCACGATGGCCGTCAACCTGGAGGCGCCTCATCTGCTGGGGCAGCGGTTCGGCCCCGGCATGGCCGAGCGGGGCTTCGGGCGGATCATCCACATCACCTCCCAGCAGGCGCACCGGGCGTTCGTGCAGAGCGGTGCCTACGGCGTCTCCAAGGGCGCGCTTGAGTCGCTGGCCCGTTCCCAGGCCGAGGCCTGGTCGCCGTACGGCGTCACCTGCAACACGCTCGTGCCGGGCTTCGTGATGACGCCCCTCAACACCCGTCTGTCGTCCGACCCCGAGAAGGTGGCGGCGCTCGCCGCCCGCACGATGGTCGGGCGCAACGGTCTGGCCGAGGACTTCGCCGGCGCGGCGGTGTTCCTCGCGAGCCGGGCCTCCGCCTACGTCACCGGGCAGTCGATCTTCGTGGACGGCGGCTTCTCGGTGCACTGAGCCCGCCAGGAAGCCCCCGTGCGGTCCGTCAGCGCAGATCGAGCCGCATCAGGATCCGGGGGTGACCGGCCAGCACGGAGGTGGTGTCGGCGGCGTGCACGAAGCCGGCGCGTTCGAAGTTCCTGCGGATCCCGGCGTAGGCCATCGTCAGGTCGACACGGGCGTCACCGTTGTCCAGGGGGTACGCCTCGATCGCCGGGGCGCCCCGGTCGCGGGCGAAGTCGACCGCGCCGGCGATGAGGGCGTGCGTGATGCCCTGCTTGCGGTGGCCCGGGCGGACGCGGATGCACCACAGCGACCACACCGGCAGGTCGTCGACGTGCGGGATCTTGCGGTTGCGTGCGAAGGACGTGGCCGAACGCGGCGCCACGGCCGCCCAGCCGACCGGTTCGTCACCGTCGTAGGCGATCACCCCCGGAGGGGGATCGGCGCGGCAGAGTTCCGCGACGTACTCACCGCGGGCCGGCCCCACCAGCTCCCGGTTCAGCTTCGACGGGATCCGATAGCTCAGACACCAACACACGCTGGCCGTGGGTGACTTCGGGCCGACCACCGCACGGACGTCCTCGAAGACCGAGGCCGGGCGAACTTCTATGGCCATGGCACCACCATGTCACGGAACACGGCGGCCTACGGGCACGGCGGCCCCGCCGCTCACGCGGTGGCGTGGAACGCCTGGAGCATCTCGGCGGCCCGGGACTCGGGGATCCGGGCGAAGTCCTCGTACCACTCGCCGACCGTGTGCAGCGACCGGGGCTGTTCGAGGCAGACGAGGTCGTCGCACTCGGGGCGGAGCGCCGCCGTCGTCCGGGGGCTGCCGACGGGCACGGCGAGTATCAGGCGGGCCGGGCCGTGGCGGTGCAGGAAGCGGAGCGCCGCCGTGGCGATCAGGCCGGTGGTCAGGCCGTCGTCGACCAGGACGACCGTGCGGGCGTTGATCGACGGGAGCGGGCGGTGACCGCGGTAGACCCGCTCGCGGTGGTGCAGCTCGCCCCGTTCGCGGGCGACGACGTCGCCGAGCCGGTCCTCGGACAGATGCATCATGGCCAGGCTCTGCCGGTCGTACAGCGGCGGATCGTCGGCGACGATCGCCCCGATCCTCGTCTCCGGGCTGATCGGTGTGGTGATCTCGCGCGCCACCAGCACGTCCAGCGGGGCGCGCAGCGCACGGGCCACCTCGGCGGCGACGGGCACCCCACCGGGCGGCAGGGCCAGCACGAGCGGATTGACCAGATCACCGGAGTCGGCCCACTCGACCAGCCGCAGGGCGAGCTCCTGCCCGGCGTGGGTACGGTCGCGGAATGCCACGGCGCGCTCCTCCCTCGAAGATCGGCGCAGGCGCCGAGTTCCCGACGGGCGGCCGGTGAAACGGGTCAGGGCGGCCCTCGCGGAGGGGTTCGCGCACACCGGCCGCGGCGCTGTGTGTGGCCCGCCTCCGGGTGGGTACTGCGGCGCGCATGACCGACATCGAACTCAAGAGCTCCGCGTTCCACGATCACGAGATGATCCCGCGTCGGCACGCCTGGGAGGGCGAGAACCTCTCCCCGCCGCTGGCCTGGTCCGGAGTGCCCGACGAGGCGGTGGAGCTGGCCCTGCTGTGCGAGGATCCGGACGCGCCGTCGGGGACGTTCGTCCACTGGCTGGTCACCGGCATCGACCCGCACACGCAGGAGCTGCCCGCCGGCCGTACGACCCCGGGCAGCCACCCGCACACCAACGGCTTCGGGGAATCGGGGTGGGGCGGCCCGCTGCCGCCGGTCGGCGACGACGCACACCGGTACTTCTTCCGCCTGTACGCCCTCCCCGCCCCCGTCTCCATCCCGGAGGCGCCCACGGCCGTCGAAGCCCACCGGGTCCTGGACGACCAGCAGCTGGCCAGCGGAACCCTCGTCGGCCTCTACCAGCGCTGAGCGCGGACCCGGGCCCGTTCACCCGGTGCGCCGGGCTGCGTTCCGGCCGCGCAGAGCGCATGGTGGTGTCATGAGCACGCGTCCCCCCGTGGTGGTGCTGCCGCCGGCGTCCGACGGCGGGCGCCAGGTGACGATCCGCGGCGAGCCGACGGGCACCGCGTACAACCTGTTCGACGTGATGGACCTGGTGCACCGCGCGGGCCTGCCCGGCAAGGACCGGGCCGTCGACGACCCCGAACTGATCGAGTGGCGCGGCGGCGGGCCCTACGACTGGAACGCCCCGGAACCGCCCGATACGCCGGACGAGTGAACGCGTGCGGTGCCACCCGGGTCAGTAGGACCGCAGGCCCGCCGCCCGGTCCGGGTCGGGGTTGAACCGCGCGTGGTAGCTCTCCGGCGGCGCGAGGTAGCTCACCGGCAGCCCGCCGGTGTCGATGACGATCTGGTCCACCGCGATGCCCGGGTCGACCATGAAGATCCGCAGGACATGCTCGCCCGGCTCGTCCACCGTCACCCGGGCGGTCAGCTTCTCGACCCCGTCCTCCACGTTGCGGGCCCAGGCGTCACCCCGGTTGCCGGTGGCGACGGACTGGCCCGTGAGAACGGCGGCTGGCTGCTCGTCGAGCGCGACGGCCAGCCGGCGGTGGCCGCGCTCGTCCAGGGACGGCAGCCGGAAGACGGTGACCGGGAAGGTGCCGGCGACGTCGAAGCGCACCCGGTAGCGCAACTCCGGCGCCCTGGTGGCGAAGTCGGCGGTCACCGAGGCCGCGGTCGTGGGCACCGCCTCCAGAGCGCCCGTACGGCGCCCCAGCCCCCGCACCTCACGCCACCCGGCCCCGCCGCGCGCCACCCGACGCTCCGTGTGCACGGCGTCGATCGAGACATACCCGTGGGCCGCCACGAACCCGCGTGCCCGCCGACGCGCCCGCTCACCGTCGTCGACCACCCGCAACGGCACCTCGATCCGCCGCCCGGCCCCGCTGACGGCGACCATGGCGTCCTCGTGCGTCCCCTCGGGCAGCCGCGCCCAGTCGATCTCCACCCACACCCGGGTCTGCTCGGTGAGAGAGCCTCCCGCGGAGCTCAGCAGCACCCACGGGTGGCTCGCCTCGGCCGACCAGTCGAACGGCAGGAAACCGGTGTTGAAGACGTCGAGGAAGCGTCGGTCCCGGGTGTAGGAGGAGAAGGACAGCGGGCGGCCCGCCCCCGTCTCGTTGCCCTCGGCCGCCACGCCCAGACCCGAGGTCTCCTGCCGGGCGATCCGGGTGACGGCCGGGCGGCCCGGCGCCTTCGGGATCTGGGAGGGGTACGGGTTGACGATCCCGTTCCACTTCCCGCCCGCCACCTCGGTGTTGTACCGCCTGGTGAGCGCCGCCTCCTCGGCGTGGGCCGCCTCGGCCAGCTCGGCGAAGCGGTTGGTCCCGGCCCCGCGTCCCTGCCGCACCGCGAGCGCGTTGCGGTCCGCCCAGTAGTACTTCAGGTTCATCAGGTACGCGCCGTGCACGGGGTATTCGACCAGCTCGAAGAAGGCGTCCCGGAACTGCTCGGGCACCTTGGCCCCCACCGCCCGCACCCGCGCGAGGAGCTGCTCGTACGCGGCCGTCCGCCGGCCCGCCTCGTCGCCGTGGTGGATCACCGAGAACACCCCGGGGTCGATGAACTCCGGGCGCCGCTCGGCCGCGAGCCGGTAGTACTCGCCGCGGATCGCTGCGATCTCCCGGCCGTACCGCCGGCCGAACTGCCGTCCCGACCACTCGGCCAGGAAGTCCCCCACGTCGTCGGCGCCCCACCGGTCCACGTCCCAGGCCATGTCCATGCTGAACGACAGACCGGTCTCGATCGACTTGACGTCACCGACGTTGAAGATCCACATCCGGTCGACGCCGTGCTCGTACACCCGCCGCAACTCCTGCCATACCTTGGCGAGTTGGGTGGTGTCCAGCCACAGATAGCTCTTCGGGCGGCCCCAGTAGGACAGGTGGTAGTAGATGCCGTTGCCGCCGGCCCGGCCCCGCTCGGCGTCGTTCGGCAGCTGGCGCATGTTGCCGTGGTTGTCGTCCGGCCAGATCAGCGTGATGTCGTCGGGGACCTGGACACCCGCGTTGTACAGCTCCAGGACCTCCTTGTACGGGATGAAGATCTGCGGCTCGGCCGCCGCACCGACCTCCTCGGCGAGGATGCGGCGCTGGTCGGCGATGATGTCGTTCATCACCGCGACCTTCTCCGGGACGGTGGTGGCGTACTTCGTCTCCAGCGCGCTGTCGTGCAGCCCGCGCATCCCGATCGTCCAGCTGCTCTCGTACGACGCGTTCTGTCTCGCCCGGGCTCTCCAGTAGTCGGAGATGACGGCCGGGTTCACCGTGTAGTCGTACACCGGCAGGGTGCCGTCCGCGCCCCGGTGCTCCTCGGCCCACGGCTCCCACTCATGGACGCCGTTGCGCAGCAGGGCCTCGGGGTGGCTGGAGCCGACGACGATGCCGTAGCGGTCGGCGAGTTCGGGGTTCTCGCGGTGCTTGTTGAAGAAGTCGGAGTACGGGTGCATCGCCGGCCAGAGGTAGTTGGCCTTGAGGCGCAGGAGCAGTTCGAAGACGCGCTTGTAGGTCTCGGGGCCGATGTTCTTGTCCGGCTCCTGGGTGCGGTGCGACCAAGTGGTGAGGTTCTGCTCGTCGTTGATGAAGACACCCCGGTAGCGCACCGACGGCTCGTACCGCTTGAGCGGACCGGCGGGCACGGTCACCGTGTCGCGGCGGGGCACGGGGACGTCGGCCCACCAGTACCAGGGGGAGACGCCGATGCGCTCCGAGGTGTCGTAGACGCCGTAGACCGTTCCGCGCCGGTCGCTGCCCGCGATCACCAGCGCCCGCTCGACCCCGGGCAGCGGACGCTCCACGACCTGCGTCACGGACGCCTCCCAGCGCCCTTTCACCCGCCTGACGTCCAGCCGCCCCTGGGCGACGAGCCGGTCGAGGACCGGACTGGCGCCCAGCGTGCCCACGAGCACAAGGCCCGCCGTCGCCGTCTCCGGCAGCGTGTGCCGCAGCACCGGCCGGACCCCGCTGACCCGCTCGACGTCCGCCTGGAGATCGCCGGCCGCGCGGATCACGGCCGGGTCGTCCGCCGTGTCGACGTAGAGCTCGACGGCGGTGCCGCCCTGTACGAGCGGGAAGTCGGGCCGGTCCGCCGCGGCCCGGGCGGACGTGGGGAGGACTCCGGGGAGCAGCGGGGCGGCTCCTGCGGCGGCCATCCCTCGCAGGAAGGCCTTGCGGGTCCACGGCCGGTCCGGGAGGGGCAGGGGGTGGGGGGTGTCGTGGTGCGGCACGTGACGCTTCCTTTCCGCGCATGACGGGGGGCGTGGTGCGAGGGAACGACGTGACGTGGTGCGAGAGAACGAGGGAACGACGTGAGCGTGCGTGCGTTGGCATGCGCAGGCTAGAAAGCGCTTGCCGTCCGGAACCCTAAGCCAGTCCCGTCCGAGCGGTCCAGCCCCGTGAGACGTCGGCCGGCACACGAGCACCTGGTGTGTCCGGTACCGGCGGGCGGGGTACGCGGCGACGGACGGAAGGGGAGACCCATGCAGTTCCGTGACCGCAAGGAGGCCGGGCGGGAGCTGGCGGAGCAGCTGCGCGTCCGGCAGGAGAAGGGAGTCCTTCCGCATCCCGTGGTCCTCGCGCTGCCCCGGGGCGGTGTCGCGGTGGCCCAGGAGGTCGCGCGGGCGTTGGAGGCCCCGCTGGACGTGCTCGTCGTACGCAAGATCGGGGCGCCGTTCCACGAGGAGTTCGGGGTCGGGGCGCTCGCGGGTGACGGCCCTCCGCTGTTCGACGAGCAGACCCTGTACCGGCTGGGGCTGAGCGAGGCCGATCTGGCGCCGGTGGTGGAACGGGAGCGGACGGAGCTGCGGCGGCGCGAGGAACGCTACCGGCAGGGCCGGCCGGCTCCGCGACTGCGCGACCGTACGGCCGTCGTCGTCGACGACGGGGTCGCCACCGGCTCGACCGCACGCGTCGCCCTGCGCGCCGTACGCGACCAGGGACCCGAGCGTCTGGTGCTGGCCGTACCGGTGTGCGCGCCGGAGGCGGCCGAGGAACTGCGTCGGATGGTCGACGAGTTCGTCTGTCTGCACCAGCCGCGGCTGTTCAGTGCGGTGGGGGAGTGGTACGAGGACTTCGGCCAGCTGACGGACGCCGATGTGCTGGAGGCGTTGCGGGGTGCGGAAGGGGCGCGCTGAGGGCGGGTTCAAGAGGCGGTGCTGGAGGCGGGCTTGCGCAGGGCGAGCGTGCCGTCCGGGTCCAGGGTGAGATGGGCGCCGTAGCTGACGCGGTCGAGGGTGGACCGCAGCCAGGCGCGGTCCTCGGGCGGGGCGGGTTCGAGACGCATACGGCGGGCTTGCAGGGGCACCATGCGCAGGTCGGTGAGTTCGCCGGTGTCGGCCGCCAGCGTCACGAAGTAGGCGATGCGGAGGTCGTCGCGGTACTGCTCGTACCCGGTGATGCCTTCGTAGTCGTCGATGAAGTCGCCGCAGCCGTGCAGGATCAGCCGGTTCCGGTAGACCTCGACGGGGCGTGGGTGGTGCGAGGAGTGGCCGTGGACGACGTCGGCGCCGCCGTCCACCAGGGCGTGCGCGAAGCGGCGCTGGTCGCGGGGGACGAGGTAGCCCCAGTTGGAACCCCAGTGCACGGACATGACCACGAGGTCGCCGGCCCGCTTCACCTGCCGTATGCGCCGGACCGCTGCGGCGGCCGTGGCGGGCGTCAGCTCGGGCACGTGGGCGACACCGGGCAGGTCGGCCGTCGCCGCCCAGTCCGCGGGGACGCCGCTGGTGCCGGCGCCGAGGGCGAGGACGAGGACACGGCCGCCGTGGGGGAGCGGAAGCGCCACGGGGGCGTACGCCTCCTCGGCACCGCGCCCCGCGCCCACCGTCCGCAGACCCGCACCGTGCAGCACGTCGAGCGTCTCCTCCAGGCCCGCGACGCCGAAGTCCCGCACATGGTTGTTGGCCAGAACGCAGACGTCGGGCCGGGCCACCTCAAGGGCCGGCAGATTGGCCGGATGCATGCGGTAGTGGACCGCCTTGCCGGGCTCGAACGCGTCGCTGCGCGTGATCGACGTCTCCAGATTGACGATCCGCAGGTCCGGGGCGTTCGACTCCAGGACCGACAGCGCCTCGCCCCAAGGCCAGGACGGGTCCACGGGCGCCGGAATCGCGCCGCTCACCGCCTCCGCCATGCTCACGTAGGACCGGGCGTCCGTGACATAACCCTCCCGCAGCACCGGGTCCCCGGGCCGGGCCAGGATCTGGTCGACGCCGCGTCCGAGCATCACGTCACCGCAGACGAACAGCGTGACCGTGCCGCCGCTCATCTCTCAACGGTACTAGGGGGTGTTTGAAGGTCCCGTGCGCGATGGTGGCGCCGCGATACGACGCGCCCCGCGCGGGTACCCCGCACCTGCGGCGCCGGGTGTCGGAGCGTGCCCTGTCGAGAGGTGGGAGGCCGTCATGGAACTGGTCCAGGAAGGTTCCCACCGCTTCCGTGTCGACCCGCACGGCCCGATGCGGGTGCCCGGTGTGGTGTTCGCGTCACGCAAGCTGCTGCGGGACGCCGAGAAGTCGCTGGAGCAGGTGGCCAACGTGGCCACACTGCCGGGCATCGTCGGCGCCTCGTACGCCATGCCCGACATCCACTGGGGCTACGGCTTCCCCATCGGCGGCGTCGCCGCGACCGACGTCGCCGACGGCGGGGTCGTCTCGCCGGGCGGCGTCGGCTTCGACATCTCCTGCGGGGTACGGCTGCTCACCGCCGACCTCGACCGGGACGGCCTCGGCCCGGCGCTGCCCGCCGTGATGGACGGCCTGGACCGGGCGATCCCGCGCGGCGCAGGACCCGGCGGGGTGTGGCACCTGACCGGCCCCGGCCAGCTGGAGCGGATCCTGCGGGGCGGTTCGCGGTACGCGGTGGGGGAGGGCCACGGGGAGGAGCGCGACCTGACGCGCTGCGAGGACGGCGGGGCGGTCGCCGACGCCGACGTGGACCAGGTGAGCGCGCGGGCCCGGGAGCGCGGGCTCGGCCAGGTCGGGAGCCTCGGGTCGGCCAACCACTTCCTGGAGGTGCAGCGCGTCGACGAGGTGTACGACGCGACAGCGGCCGCCGCGTTCGGTATCGCCGTCGGCCAGGTGTGCGTGATGATCCACTGCGGCTCGCGCGGCCTCGGCCACCAGATCTGCACCGATCACGTCCGGCTGATGGACCGCGCAATGGCCCGGTACGGCATCAAGGTCCCCGACCGCCAGCTGGCCTGCACACCGGTCGACTCACCCGAGGGGCAGCGCTACCTCGGCGCGATGGCGGCCGCCGCCAACTACGGCCGCGCCAACCGCCAGCTGCTGTCCGACGCGGCCCGCACCGTGTTCCGGCGCGCCGCGGGAGCCCGGTTGTCCCTGGTCTACGACGTCTCCCACAACCTCGCCAAGATCGAGCCCCACCCGGTGGCCGGAGCGCGCCGCACGCTCTGCGTCCACCGCAAGGGGGCGACCCGCGCCTTCCCGCCCGGCCATCCCGACCTGCCGGACGATCTGCGTGACGTGGGCCAGCCGGTGCTGATCCCGGGGACGATGGGCACCGCCTCGTACGTCCTGGTCGGCGTGGCCGGCGGCGACGCGTTCTTCTCCACCTGTCACGGCGCCGGCCGCGTCCTCAGCCGCCACCGGGCCGCCCGTGCGGTGGGCGGCCGGGAGGTGCGGGCCCGGCTGGAGTCGGCGGGCATCGCGGTACGCCCGCGTTCGCTGCGCGGCCTGTCGGAGGAGACGCCCGAGGCGTACAAGGACGTCAGCGAGGTGGTCGCCGCGAGCGAGGGCGCGGGACTGTGCCGGACGGTGGCCCGGCTGGTGCCGTTGGGGGTGGTGAAGGGCTGAGCGGTGACGTGGGCAGGGGGGTTCACCCGCCGACGGTCACCTCACACATCGACGTCAAACATCCACGGTCACCGCACACGACCACCCGTACGAGTCCGGCCCGATGTGCAGCCCGTGCCATGAGACGCCCTTCGGGGTGGCGCCGGTGACCTCCACGTCACCCAGCTCGGCGAGCGCGAGCCGTACGTCGAGGTCGCCGTCCGTGGTGTCGGCCTCCAGGTCGACGGGCACGCGGCCGTCCACGTCGAGACGGAAGACGACCTCGTCGAGGAGGGCGGTCAGCAGTTCCTCGTCGCTGTTCTCGGCGAGCCGTACCCGCTCCATCGAGGTGGGCCGGACCGCCGTGACGTCGGCGAAGCACTCCACCATGCCCAGTGCTGCCTCCACCAGGCAGCGCTCCCTGCTCACGCCCCACGCCTCGATCCGCACGTCGGCCGTGTGCGGCACCGCCCGGTGGCCGCTTCCGCCGTCGCGCCGGGTCTGGATGTCGTCGTCCGGGTCACCGACCATCGGCATCACCTGATCCGCTCGTGCCGTACGGGCTGTTGGTCCGGGTCAGGCCCGGGCGTCGGGATCCGCGGTTCCGCGGAACGGGGCGACGCGCCGGGTCCCGTGCCGCCGCGGCCTGCCGTGGCGGTGGTGGGTCGCACCGCTCCTCGCCAGGACCAGGCCCAGGCAGAAGACGAGCGCCAGGGCGAGACCCGAGCAGAAGACGGCCAGCGTGTTCATGGTCGCGAGGTCCTGTCCGAGCACCGAGACGGAGTACTCGGGGCCGCCGGAGAGGTTGTCGGCGATGACCAGAGCGGTGAAGGCGCCGCTGGCCGCGAGGAGGAGCAGTCCGAGGAACAGCATTGAGGTCATCTCCCCAGGAGGGTGCTACCCGCGTACGAGTACCCGGGAATCCGGCGGCGCAGACCCATTGACCTTGTCCATCCATGAACATAATCTCCGTCCTCATATGTAGACGACGTCTTCATGTGAGGACCCCGTTCAGCGGGGTGAACGTAAGCGGCCGGCGTTCGAAGGAGAACTGACATATGCCGCTCGTGGTGGTGGGGATCAGCGTGCTGGTCCTGCTCGTCCTGATGACCAGGCTCAAACTGAACGGCTTCGCCGCCCTGCTCCTGGTGGCGGTGGGCGTCGGGCTGGTCCAGGGGATCGGGCCGGAGAAGATCCCGGACGTACTCGCCGAGGGCATCGGTGACCAGATCGGCGACACCATGCTCACCATCGGGCTCGGTGCCATGGTCGGCAGGGTGATGGGGGACTCCGGCGCCGCCCAGCGGATAGCCGGGAGGCTCCTGGCCGTGTGCGGCCCTCGCTGGGTCCAGGTCGCGATGGTGCTGACGGCCATGCTCATCGGCGTGACGATGTTCTACGAGGTGGCCTTCGTCATCATCGTGCCGATCGCCTTCACCCTCGTCCGGGTCACCCGGGCGAACCTGCTGTGGGTGGGGCTGCCGATGTCGATCGCCCTGTCCACCATGCACAGCTTCCTGCCGCCGCACCCCGGCCCCACCGCGGTGTCCGCCACCTTCCACGCCTCCGTCGGACTCACCCTGTTCTACGGCCTGTTCATCGCCGTCCCGGTCGGCGCGTTCATCGCCCTGCTGTGGCCGCGGCTGCCCTTCGTCCGCGCGATGAACCCCTCCATCCCCAAGGGCCTGGTGAGCGAACGGGTCTTCGAGGACGACGAGATGCCGGGCCTCGGCTGGTCGCTGTCCGTCGCGCTGCTGCCCGTGGTGCTGATCGCAGGCGCCGCGGTGACCGATCTGGCGGCCTCCGGCGACAACGGCCCGCTGCACTTCGTCGCCTTCATCGGCTCCGCGCCCATCGCCCTGCTGCTCACCCTGCTCGTGTCCATCTGGGCGTTCGGCCCGCGCATCGGCCGCGGCCTGGCCGAGGTCGGCGCCTCCTGCAAGGAGGCCGCCCAGGCGATGGCGATGATCCTGCTCGTCATCGGCGCGGGCGGCGCCTTCAAGAACGTCCTCGTCGAAGGCGGCATATCCGACTACATCAAGGACGTCACCGACGGCTGGTCGATCTCCCCGATCGTCCTGGCCTGGCTGATCGCGGCCATCCTCCGGGTCGCCCTCGGCTCCGCGACCGTCGCCGTCGTCACCGCCTCCGGCGTCGCCCTGCCCCTGCTCGCGGGCAGCGGCGTCCACCCCGAGGTGATGGTGCTCGCCGTCTCCTGCGGCTCGATCGCCTTCTCCCACGTCAACGACCCGGGCTTCTGGATGTTCAAGGAGTACTTCAACCTGTCCGTCCTCGACGCGATCAAGGCACGCACCACGTACACGACGGTGCTCGCGATCCTCGGCCTCGGTGGCGTACTGGTCCTGGAACAGGTCCTCGACGCCCTCAGCATCTGACCCCCTCACGAGAACGGCCCCCGCCTGCCATGAGCCAACCCGTCGTCACTCGCTTCGCCGTGTACCCGGTCGCCGGCCGCGACTCGATGCTCCTCAACCTCTCCGGGGCCCACGCCCCCTACTTCACCCGCAACGTCGTCGTCCTGGAGGACTCCGAGGGCCGTACGGGCCTCGGCGAGGTCCCCGGCGGGGAGAAGATCACACAGACCCTGCGCGACGCCGAGGCACTGGTCGTCGGCGCGCCGGTGGGCGACTACAACCGCGTCCTGCGGACGATCGAGGCGAGCTTCGCCGACCGGGACTCGGGCGGTCGCGGTGCCCAGACCTTCGACCTGCGCACGACGGTGCACGCCGTCACCGCCGTCGAGTCGGCACTCCTCGACCTCCTCGGCCAGCACCTCGACGTCCCGGTCGCCGCCCTCCTCGGCGACGGCAAACAGCGCGACTCCGTACGGGTCCTCGGCTACCTCTTCTACGTCGGTGACCCGGACCGCACCGACCTGGACTACGCCCGCGACCCCGACGCGGCCGTCGACTGGTACCGCGTCCGGCACGAGGAGGCCCTGACCCCCGAGGCGATCGTCCGCCAGGCCGAGGCCACCTACGACCACTATGGCTTCCGCGACTTCAAGCTCAAGGGCGGAGTACTGCCGGGCGCGGAGGAGGTCAAGGCCGTACGGGCGCTCAAGGACCGCTTCCCCGAGGCACGGATCACCCTCGACCCCAACGGCGCCTGGTCCCTGCGCGAGGCCGTCGAACTGTGCCGCCCGCTCCTCGGCACCCTCGCCTACGCCGAGGACCCCTGCGGGGCGGAGGACGGCTACTCCGGGCGCGAGATCCTCGCGGAGTTCCGCCGGGCCACCGGACTGCCCACGGCCACCAACATGATCGCCACGGACTGGCGGCAGCTGACCCACGCCCTGGCCCTGCAGTCGGTGTCGATCCCGCTGGCCGACCCGCACTTCTGGACCATGCGGGGCTCGGTGCGCGTCGCCCAGCTGTGCAACGCCATGGGCCTGACCTGGGGCTGCCACTCCAACAACCACTTCGACATCTCCCTGGCGATGATGGCCCACTGCGGCGCGGCCGCACCCGGCGAGTACAACGCCCTGGACACGCACTGGATCTGGCAGGAGGGACACGAACGGCTCACCGTGCGGCCCCCGAGGATCACCGACGGCGAGGTCGCCGTACCGGACACGCCCGGACTGGGAGTCCGCCTGGACCGCGACCGGCTCCTCGCCGCGCACGAGCTGTACCGGGAGAAGGCGCTCTCGGGCCGTGACGACGCCGTCGGCATGCGGTACCTGATCGACGACTGGACCTTCGACGCGAAGCGGCCGTGTCTCGTGCGCTGAGCCAGAGGGTGAGCTCAGGACGCGTCGCGCCCGGTGTCCGGCGTGGGCTCGGTGACCGCGATCGTGCCCTGGGCCACCGCGCACAGGGTCTGCGTGCCGTCGACGTCGACCGTCGTCAGATCGCACCGGCACACCGCACGGGTGCGGCCCGCCCGGATCACCCGGGCATCGGCGCGCAGGGTCGCGCCCTTGGCGGGGCGCAGGAAGTCGATGGTGAACCCGGCGGTCATCACGCCGGGACCGACCGCGGCACCCGCGGCGAACGACAGCGCGTTGTCCGCCGCGTAGCCGAGCAGGCCGCCATGGGCGAAGCCGTGCTGCTGGAGCAGATCGTCGCGAAGATCCAGTTCGAGTGTCGCCGCACCGTCGCCGAAGGCCGTCAGTCTGGCGCCCAGCAACACGCTGAGGGGCTGGGCGGCCAGCACCTTGCGGGCGAGGGCCAGGTCGAGAGAGCCGCGGGGGTCATGGGAGTCGAGCGGGTCGTCCACGTGCGCACCTCACTTCAGTAGTGAAGTGAGGATGGCGCCGCGCCTTCCCGTCTGTCAACATCGGTCCATGCCCGAGCCCGATCAACGCCTCTTCTTCCTGCTCCAGCGGGCGGCGCACCAGCTGCGCACCGCCTCCGACCGCCGCCTGCTGGCCGCCGCCGGGATCACCACGGCCCAGCTCGGCGCACTGTTCGCGGTCCGCGACGAGCCGGGGATCACCCAGCAGGAGCTGGCCCGCACCCTGGGGCTGCGCGAGTCCGCCGTCACCGGGCTGGTCGGGCGGCTCACCGCGGCCGGGCTCGTCGCCAAGCGGGCGCATCCGCGCGAACACCGGGCCGTGGTGCTGGAGTTGACGGGCGACGGTGCCGCCGCGCTCGACGCCGCGCAGCCGGAGGTCGACCGTTTCAACGCGCAGGCGCGGGCGTTGCTCGGAGAGGACGGGTTCACGCGGACGTCGGAGGCGATGCGGGCACTGGCCCACTGGGAGCGGTGACGCGGGGGAGGGCGGCCGGCTTCAGTGGCCCCTCCGTGATCGGCGCCCGGCCTTTCCCGCGTCCGGCTGCCGTCCCGTACCCCCGCCACTATCGTGAACCCATGTACTCGACGCGGGTCTCCTGGCATGTGAACGCCTCACGCGAGGCCGTCTACCGGGCGCTGCTGGACGCGGACGCCGTCGAGAAGTGGCGGGTGCCGGACGGCATGACCGGGCATGTGCACGCGTTCGAGGGGCGGGAGGGCGGGGCGTTCCGGGTCTCGCTCACCTATGACCTGCCCACGGGCACCGGGAAGTCGGACGCGCACACCGACACCTACCACGGCCGCTTCGTGAAGCTCGTGCCGGACGAACAGGTCGTCGAGGAGGTCGAGTTCGAGACCGACGACCCCGAACTGCGCGGCACCATGACGATGACCACCACCCTCACCGAAGCCGACGGCGGCACGGACGTGCTCGTCGTGCACGAGGGAATCCCCGATGTCGTGCCCGCCGCGGACAACGAGACGGGCACCCGCATGGCGCTGGCCAACCTCGCCCGGCTCGTCGAGTCCGCGTCCCGCTGATCACCTCGCATTGCGTGATCTTTGCCTGGGGTTCGCCGGGCGTACGAAAGCGCTCGCTTCCATGCTGATGTATGGACAACGAACTGCTGTCAGGGCTGCGCGTCGACTACACCGACCAGGACGACCCCGTACTGGTCCGGCCGGACGGCAGCCCCGTGGACACCTGGCGGGAGAACTACCCCTACGAGCAGCGCATGGAGCGCCCCGAGTACGAGTGGCACAAGCGGCTCCAGCAGATCGAACTGCTGAAGCTCCAGAGCTGGATCAAGGAGTCCGGCCGCCGGCTCGTCGTCGTCTTCGAGGGGCGGGACGCGGCCGGCAAGGGCGGCACGATCAAACGCTTCACCGAGCATCTCAACCCGCGCGGCGCCCGGGTCGTGGCGCTGGAGAAGCCGACCGAGCGTGAGCGCGGACAGTGGTACTTCCAGCGCTACGTCGAGCATCTGCCGACCGCCGGCGAGATCGTGCTGTTCGACCGGTCCTGGTACAACCGGGCCGGAGTGGAGCGGGTGATGGGCTTCTGCACCGACGACGAGTACCGGCGCTTCATGCGGCAGGCGCCCGCCTTCGAGCGGATGCTGGTGGACGACGGCGTCGACCTGGTCAAGTTCTGGTTCTCGGTGTCCCAGGGCGAGCAGCGCACCCGCTTCACCATCCGCCAGGTCGACCCCGTACGGCAGTGGAAGCTCAGCCCCATGGACCTGGCCTCCCTGGACCGCTGGGAGGACTACACCGCCGCCAAGGTCGCCATGTTCCACGAGACCGACACCGAGCACGCGCCCTGGACCGTGGTGAAGAGCAACGACAAGAAGCGGGCCCGCGTCGAGGCCATGCGCAGCGTGCTGGCCCGCTTCGACTACTCCGACAAGGACGAGGAGGTCGTCGGCGTCCCCGACCCCCGGATCGTCGGCGCGGCGGCGGGCCTGCTGGAGGCGGGGGAGGACTGACCAACGCGGGGGCCCGGCGGGGACGGCAGTCTAGCCGCGCGGCAACACCGTGACGCGACGGAAGTTGCACTCGCCCCCTGCCGTGCGCCCGGCCGGGGAGGGACGGTTCTGATGAGCCTTGAGGGCGGCGCTGACCAGGCTCATCAGCAGATCGACGTCCGTGTCGCAGTCGAGGTGCACGGTCACCCAGTCCGAGCCGGGGACCAGCCGGATCGCGGTCGACTCCTGGAGATCGTCGTGGAACCGCCCGATGGCCCCCGCCGTCAGGTGCAGGTCCACATCCCGGTCCGAGTGGAAGTGCACGATCTCGCTGTGGACGGAGCGCAGTGCCCGCCCTGCGCCGCAACTGGCCGAGCCCGAACTGAGGTCGGGCCAGACTTCCAGTTGTTCCATGGCGCGCTGGGCCAGTGTCATGTCCCCATAGTCACCCGATCATCGCCCCGCAACCAGAGGTTGAGCGATTCGTAACCGGTGCGTGAGGTACCTCTCAGCCACCACCTGGCCCTGGACCTAGTCCGGCGGCGTCGGGGTGTCGTGCGTCCGGTACATCGCCTGTACGTCCAGCTCCAGCTGGACCGTGGGTCCGACCACCGCGATGCCGCGCGCCAGCATGCTGCGCCAGTTCAGGGTGTAGTCCTCCCGGTGCAGCTCCGCCTTGGCCAGCGCCGCGCACCGCAGTTCCTCGCCGTAGCCGCCGTTGACCGACCCCAGGTAGGTGGTGTCCAGCTCGACGGAGCGGCTGATCCCGTGCATGGTCAGGGAGCCGTGGAGCGTCCACTTGGTTCCGCCGCGGTAGGCGAACCGTGTACTGGTGAAGTCGATGTAGGGGTAGCGCTCGACGTCCAGGAAGTCGCCGGAACGCAGGTGGTTGTCCCGGGTGTTGTTGCCCGTGGTGATGCTCGCGGCCTCGATGCGCACCGACACCCGCGAGGCGGCCATGTCCTGTTCGACGCGTATGCCTCCGGTGAAGCGCTCGAAGCGGCCGTGCACATGGGCCATGCCGACGTGCTTGGCGATGAACCGGATCGCCGTGTGCGGCGGGTCGAACAGCCAGGTGCCCGGCGCCGGCAGGTCCAGCTGTCGTCCCGACACCAGCTGGACCCGCGCCGTGGGGAGCGTCGTACCGCCGACGACGTCCACGGTCTCCTGATGCGGGGTCAGGCCCTCGGCCGTGATCCGCAGGCCGTAGCGGCCCGGCGGAAGCGCCGCGCAGAACAGCCCGTACGGATCCGTCGTGCCCCGCACCACGACCTCGTGCGAGTCCATCGCCGTCACCGTCACCTCGGCGCCCCGCATCGGCAGACCCACCGGGTCCACGACCTCGCGGCCCACGCCGCCGGCACCGGACGGCACGGGGAATCCGGCGACGGGCACCCCCCGGGAACGCCGACTCCTGAGCAGTCCGAGGGGCATGACCATCACCTTTCTTCGGGGGGAATGTGGGGGGGGAGGAAAAGGGGCTTACGGCAGGGCGGTGCTCGGCGCCGCGCCCTCGTACGCCGCCCGCAGCAGGGCGAGCACACCGTCGGCCGTGACCGGGCGCGGATTGGCGTACGCCTGGCCCGCGGTCTGCGCGGCCGCTGTCGCCAAGTCGGCTTCCGCGAGGCCCAGTTCGGCGAGCGAGCGGGGCGCGCCGAGACGTCCGGCCAGTTCCCACAGGGCCGTCGGCGCGTCGTCGGTGTCCAGGGCACGGGCCACGGCGGCGACCGCGGCCGGGGCGGCGGGCGCGTTGTGGGCCAGGGCGTACGGCAGCACCACCGTGTGCGTCTCGGCGTGCGGCAGCCCGAAGGTGCCGCCCAGCACATGGCACAGCTTGTGGTGCAGGCCCATCGTGGTGGCGCCCAGACAGGACCCGCACAGCCAGGCCCCGTACAGCGCGCGAGCGCGGGCGTCGAGCGAGGCCGGTTCCCCGGCCACGTCCGCGAGCGCCCGCGCCATCGCCCGTACGCCCTCCTCGGCCATCAGCGCCACCAGCGGCGAGGTGTCCGGGGCGTACAGGGCCTCGACGGCGTGCGCGAGCGCGTTGACGCCGCTGGTCACGGAGAGCGGAACCGGCAGGGAGAGGGTGAGTTCGGGATCGTAGACCACGCTGCGGGGCAGCACCTTCGGGTCGCGGCCGGTGCGCTTCACGCCGTGCTCGGTCAGGCCCCAGACGGGTGTCATCTCCGAGCCGGAGTAGGTGGAGGGCACCGCGACCAGCGGCAGCCCGGTGCGCAGGGCGACGGCCTTGCCCAGCCCGATCGACGAGCCGCCGCCGACCGCCACGCACCCGTCGGCGCCCGCCGCGCGAGCCGCCTGGACGGCCACGTCGGCGACCTCGACGGGGACGTGCATCCGGGCCCGGTCGTGCACGCCGACGCAGACCGGGCCGAGCGCGTCCGCGACCGCCCGCGCGGTGTCCGCGCCGCGCTGCCCGCACACCACCAGCACCCGCCGCAGCCCCAGCCGCGCCACCTCGCCCGGCGTCGCCGACACCGCGGCGCCGGCCCGGAAGACCACCCGCACGGGCCGTGACTCGTAGGAGAAGTCGAGGGCGTCCGTCATGACGGCTCCAGCACGAGGTCGAAGCGGGCGTGCCGGAAGGGGTTCGCCACGTCGAACTCCCGTGCCGCCGAAGGGTCGTCGACCGGGGCGAAGTCGGTGACGAGGCCCGGCTTCACCGCGAACACCGCGTCCGAGTCCAGGTACTCGCTGCCCGCGACGAAGATGTGCGTGGTGACCGGCGTGTGCCCCGGCGCCGAGGCGATGAAGTGGATGTGCGCGGGCCGGTAGGGGTGCCGTCCGGTGGCCCGCAGCATCCCGCCGACCGGCCCGTCCGTCGGGATCGGATACGGGCTCGGCACACACGTACGGAACCAGAACCGCCCCTCGTCGTCCGCGGTGAACAGCCCGCGCCCGTTGCCCGGCGGCTGTACGTCCGGCCGCTGCACGTCGTAGAAGCCGTTCCCGTCGGCCTGCCACACGTCGACGACCGCGCCCGGCAGCGGGTCGCCGTCCCGGGACCGCACCCGCCCGCTCACCACGCACGGCTCGCCGCCGCCCACCAGGTCGATGTCCGCGCCGAGCTCGCGTACCGGCGACTCGGTCATGTGGAAGGGGCCCAGGACCGTGGACTCGGTGGCGCCGGGGCCGTGCCGGTCGTTGATCGTCTCGACGAGCATCGACAGCCCGAGCACGTCCGACAGCAGGATGAACTCCTGCCGGGTGTCCGTGCACATCCGCCCGGTCGCCGTCAGGAACCCGATCGCCCGCTCCCACTCCTCCTGCGTCAGCCGCGACTCCCGCGCGAAGGCGTGCAGATGCCTGACCAGCCCGGTCAGCAGCTCCCGCAGCCGCGGGTCCGCCGTGTCCCGCAGACTGGCGACGACCTCGTCGGTGACCGTCTCTGGCGTGTCGCCGGTCATGTCGGCTCCTTCCCCGGCCCCTGGTTTCGGGCGCCCATCTCAACCGTGCCCGAGAATCCGCCGCAGCGCGTCGGTGAGCAGTCGTTCGGCGTCCTCGGCCGCGTCGGCGTGCCGGAACGCCACATACCCGTCGGGGCGTACGAGGAGGGCGCCGGCATCGGAGATCTCGCCGAGCCGCGCCCAGTCGCCGTACGGGTCCTCGTACTCCTGGCCCGGTCCGACGACGACCGTGGCGATGTCGAGGGGCTGGGCCTCGGCGGCCCGCAGCCATGCCTCGCCGCCGATGCCGGTGAGCAGCGTGAAACGGCCCTTGCCGACGGTGTCGAGGGTGGACAGGGTCCGGGTCCCGGAGGTGATCCAGGCGTGCGGGAGCTTGGCGCCGGGGCGGGAGGTGGGCTGGTGGTGCAGTTCGGGGTCGTGGTCGAAGCCGGGGTCGGGTGTGCCGTCGGGGACGACCGCTGCGGAGGCGTAGCGCTGGTTGAGGTCGACGCCGTGCGCGTTGAACTCGTACACCTTGAAGGCGATGGCCTCGCGCAGCGCGGCCCGCTGTCGCGCGGCGGCCTCGGTGGCGTCCTTGCGGGCGGCGATGTTGGCCCACAGCCGCTCGGGCGTCTGCGGCGAGAGCCCGTCGAGCGCCTCGAAGATCGGGGCGGTCTCGGCGATGGACCGGTTGGCGCGCGTCACGATCTGCTTGCCGACCGGCGCGCGCTCGACGGTGTAGCTGTCGAGGAGCGCCGGCGAGGCGACCCCGTCCAGCACCAGCTTCAGCTTCCAGGCCAGGTTGTAGGAGTCCTGGACGGAGGTGTTGGAGCCGAGCCCGTTGGACGGCGGATGCCGGTGCACGGCGTCACCGGCACAGAAGACCCGGCCGTTCGCGTAGGTCTCGGCGTACATCTCGTTGACCGTCCACGCCGAGGACGACTTGATCGTCACCGGTATCTCGTCGTCGCCGATCAGCTGCCGTACGACGGACAGCGCGTACTCCTCGGTGAGGTCGGGGGCGCCCGCGCTCACGTCGTAGCCCCACACGATCAGCCACTCGTTCCAGGGCCGCACACAGCGCACCAGGCCCGCACCGATGCCGCCGACCGTGGCGCCGGGCGCGAGGACCCAGTACAGGGTGGAGGGCCGATGCGCGGTGTACTTGCTCAGGTCGGCGTCGAAGACGATGTTGATGCTGCCCGCGACACCCATCTGCCCGCCCATCGGCAGCCCGGCGTCCTCGGCGACCTTGGACCGGCCGCCGTCGGCGCCGATCAGGTACTTGGCGCGGACGGTGTACTCGTCGCCGCGCAGCCGGTCCTCGACGGTGACCGTGACGCCGGCCTCGTCCTGCGCGAAGGACTTGTAGACCGTGCTGAACCGGAAGTCGGTGCCCCGGGCGATGGCCGCGTTCACCAGCACCGGCTCCATCAGGTGCTGCGGCATGTCGCACATGCGGGTCGGGCTGGCGAGCTCGTGCGCGGCCTGGACCAGCGGGTCGTTGCCCCAGGAACGCACCCGGCCGAGCTCGTCACCGGCCAGACTGGTGCAGAAGGTCGTGTTGCCCATCAGGTGCTGGGGCGTCGCCTTGGCGATCACCTCGTCCTCGACGCCGAGATCGCGCAGCACCTCCATGGTCCGCTGGTTGGTGATGTGCGCCCGGGGCGTGTCGGCGAGGCTCGCGTACCGGGTGACGACCATGTTGCGCACGCCGTAGGTGCTCAGGGCGAGCGCGGCCGACGCGCCCGCCGGGCCGCTCCCCACGATCAGGACGTCGGTCTCGACAACGGTGTGCACGACAAGCTCCAGGAGATGAGACACGAAGACGAGGCGGGAGACGCGTACGGACCCCGGCCTTTCAAGATCATGGAGCGGCGCGGCCGGTCGTGGGTGTCTCAATACGAGACAGCCCGCCGTCGCCGCGCGCGAGACGCCCTCGGTACGGTGAGCAGCGCCATGAGCACCGCCGAACTTCCTCCTGCCCTCGCCCCGCTCCGCCACGCCCGCGAACGATTCCTGACGGGACGCCCGCTCCCCGACGGTGTACCGGACGACGTCGTCGCCGCCTGGCGGCGCGCCCGGTTCTTCGGCGTACGGCCCGATCTCGACGGCTCCGTACGGGAGTCGGCTCACCCGGTCGACTCGCCCCTGCTGGAGGCGGCGCGTCCGGCGCTCACCCGGATCGCCCCGGCCCTCGACGCCGGACGGTCGGCCCTGGTGCTCACCGACGAACGGCTGAGGGTGCTGTGGTCGGCCGGCAGCGCGCCCGGCGACGACGCCTGCCGCGACCTGTCCGAGCGGGCGGTCGGCCCCAACAGCGCCGCGCTCGCCCTGCGCACCCGGAGCCGGGCCGAGGTGCACGGCCCCGAGCACTTCCTCGACGTGTGGCAGGACGTCTCCGCGGTCAGCGTGCCCCTGCTCTCCCCGGAAACGGGCCGGCCGCTCGGCACGGTCACGATCGCCTCCGGCCTGTGCCCCGGCTGCCGCCCGCACCCCGGCGCCGCCCTCGCCGAGGCGGCCGCCACGGCCGTGGAGACCGAACTGCGGGCACGCGCGCGTACCGCGGAACGAGCCCTGCTCGACGTCTACGAACGAGCCGCGCGGGGCCGCGACCGGGCCGTGGTCGCACTGGACGGCCGCAACCGCCTGATCAGCGAGGCGGCCGCCTGCCTTGCCTCGCCACAGGTGCTGGAGGCGCTGGAACGGAGCGCGAGGGCGTGGGGGAGGGGGAGCGGCAACGGCAGTGGGAACGACAGCGGGAGCGGGATCGACGAGCCGTACGGCGTCCCGCTTCCCGAGGACGCCGGGTGCACCGTCGAGATCACTCCGGTACGGCACGAGGGGCGCTCCGTGGGTCTGGTCGCCGTGCTCGAACCGCGTCCCGTGGAGCCGGCGCCGACCGCGCCACGTCCGGCGAGCGCGCTGGTGGGAGCCTCGGTGCCGTGGCGGCACGCGGTCGCGCGGGCGACGGCGCTGGCCCGGACTCCGGGGCCCCTGCTCATCATGGGCGAGCGGGGCACCGGCAAGACCACGCTCGCCCTCGAACTGCTCGCCGA
This sequence comes from Streptomyces muensis, assembly GCF_021474425.1. Taxonomy (GTDB): domain Bacteria; phylum Actinomycetota; class Actinomycetes; order Streptomycetales; family Streptomycetaceae; genus Streptomyces; species Streptomyces muensis. The sequence goes on from NZ_JAKEIP010000074.1 coordinate 23,746, forward strand.
CAGTGCTCCGTTGGTCGTGGACGCGGCCGCGTCACCCGAACTCGGCTTCAAGGCCGAGCAGCCTGGCGAGACAGGGGTCCCGCCGGCCGAAGGCTGGGCGCGGGCCGGTGACCGTCCCCTGCTGCTGCGCCACGCCGAACGGCTGGCCCAGCCGGACGTCGCCGCCCTCAACTCCCTCCTGGACGAACACCCCGACGCCCACCTGATCGTCACCCACACACCCGGCACCACCCCGGGCCCCTGCCTCCAACGCCTCCTCGACACCCTCGGCGCCCGCTCGGTGACCCTGCCCGCGCTACGGGAACGCCCCGAGGACATCAGGGAGTTGCTGCCCGCCCTCGCGCCCGCTCCGGCCCCCGGCAGCCCGCCGCTGACCTGGACGCTGGACGCCCTGCGCGCACTGGAGGAGCATCCCTGGCCCGGAAACGTCACCGAACTCACCCACCTCGTCGGGGCGTTGGCGAGCCGACGGCGGTTCCACGGACCGGTGCGGCGCGGCGAACTGCCGGATCCCGTCCGGGAAGGACCCGCGGGACGCAACCTCAGCCCCATGGAACTCGCCGAGCGGGCCGCCATCCTGGAGGCGCTGCGCCGCCACGGCGGCAACAAGGCGCGCGCCGCGGCGGCGTTGGGGATCGCCCGGGCGACCCTTTACCGGAAACTGCGGGAGTATCAGGGGCGGGACGCGTCGACCACTCCGAAACCCTGACTGGATCGGCCCGAAGCCCGGATCGCTCCGGCCCCCTGTCGTCCCGGACCCCGAGGCTCAGCGTGCCCCCGTCCAGTTGTGCGCCACGTCGACCACGACCCGGTCGGGCGCCACCCACACCCGGAACGGCAGCCGTGCCCGGACGCCGAGCCCGAGCTGCGTGTCCCCTTCGAAGCTGCCGACGAACCGCGCGTCCCGGAAGGTGCGGTACCCGGTGAGGTCCACGCCCTTCAGCCGCTGGCCGGCCCGCACGGGATACGTCGGCCTCCCGGTGTCGACGTCGTAGGCGGGGGCGGCCACCCGTACCTCCAGGATGGCTCCGCCGCCGACGGTGACGCGGTTGCCCGAACCGTCCTGGTAGAGGCGGCTGACGTACCTGACGGAGTAGCCGAGACCACTGGTGCCCGCGCCGGGGACGTCGACGACCATGCGGTCGAAGCAGGCGTGCCGACCGGTCCTGACATCGGTCACCGACTCCGTCGTGCCGGCGGAGCGGGTCTTGGCGATGCTGCCCCAGCCGGTGGGACAGGCCGTCGCCTGGGTGGTGGTGGTCGTGGTGGCCTCGGCCGGGACCGCCGCCACGCCCAACGTGGCGGCCATGAGCGCGACTGCTGTCGCCCATGCGGTTGTGTTTCGTCCCATTTCATCCCCTAGAAGGGTGTGTGTCTGATATTAGGCAAGACATTCGGGTCGGCGGAATGGTTGCACCGTTCCGGAGTTCCTCGGTCCGGCGTGTACAACGAGCGGCGGCCGGTCGGGAACCCGCGCCGGACCCGGGTCGTTCCACGAAGGACGGCCGCCGCTCACGGGGGTCGCACACATGTCGGGGGGCGATGTGACGCGGTTGATCGTCATGGGCGGCGGGATCGCCGGTGCCGGAGCGGCTCTCGCGCTGCACAAGGCCGGCTTCGACGTCACCGTGTTCGAGGCGCACCCCGACTCCGCCGAGGACATCGGCGCGTTCCTGACGCTGGCCAGTAACGGGATGCGCGCCCTGGCTGAGATGGACGCCTCGGAAGCGGTCACCGCGATCGGCTTTCCCCTGACGTCGATGCGAGTCCTGGACGACACGGGGGCCGAGCTCGCCCAGGTGCCGCTCGGCGAGGCGGGTACCCCGCACCTGCGCTACCGATGCCTGCGGCGCGGCGACCTGAACGCCGCCCTCCAGGCCGAGGTCATCCGCCGGGGCATCGACATCCGGCACGGCAGGCGCCTCGTGTCGGTCGAGGACGGCCCGGACACCGTCACCGCCCACTTCGCCGACGGCAGCACGGCGACCGGCGACCTGCTCATCGGCGCCGACGGCCTGAACTCCACCGTCCGCCGGCTCATCTCCCCGCACACCCGGCCGACCTATGCCGGACAGCACGTCTACTACGGCTACACCGGCGCAGCGTCGGAAGCCGGCCGCCCCGAGACCATCACCATGGTGCGCGGCAGCTCGGTCGCCTTCGGGTACGCGGTCTCGCCCGAGGGGGAGACGTACTGGTTCGCGCGCGTCTCCGACGCACCCTTGGCCGCGGACGCCCTCGCCGAAGGCACCCCGGCCCGCCGGCGCGACCTCCTGCTCCCGCTGCTGCGCAAGGACGCCACCCCGGCCGCGGACCTCGTCGCGGCCACGCCCGACCGCCTCATGGTCACCAACGCCACCGAACTGCCCACCGGCACACCCTGGCGTTCGGGCCGGACCCTGATCATCGGCGACGCGGCCCACGCGGCGTCCCCGGCGACCGGGCAGGGCGCCTCGATGGCCCTGGAGGAGGCCGTCGTCCTCGCCAAGTCCCTGCGGGACGCCCCGGACACGGAGTCCGCGCTCACCCTCTACGAGAGGCTCCGCCGCCCCCGCGTCGAACACAACATCACCGTCAGCGGCAACATCTCCCGAGGCACCCCCACCCCGACCGCGGACCGGCCGGGCGACGACGAGCTCATACGACAGCTTGACTGGGACACCGACCTTTGGCAGCACACCCAGTAGCTGGCTCGCGCCACGAGTCCCGCGTCGAAAACCGATGGAGCGGCCAACCGGCGCAACCCCGGCACGCGTCGGCCCCTCATACAGGTCGAACCGACCCGGCCCCCGGACCGGGTTCGCGGAGAGGAGCGCCTGTTGGCCCGTCAGTTGTCCCGTCGACAGTTCGTCGTCTACTCGCTCGCGGCGACCACCCTGACCGTCGCGGCGCCGCTCGGCTGCGACGGCTCGACCGCCCAGGGCGCCGAGGAACCCGCGGACGGCGACCGCCGGGCGTCCGACGTCCTGGTCACCGGCACCGACGCGGAGATGCTGGTCCTGGAGGTCACCCCGGCCAACAAGGTCGTCGTGCGGCTGCCCCGCGTCGAGGTCGGCCAGGGCGTCACCACGGCCGTCGCCATGATGATCGCCGAGGAACTCGACGCCCGGCTCGCCGACGTCGACATCCCGCTCGCCGACGCCCGCAGTGAGGGCAACCAGTTCACCGGCGGCTCCAGCTCCGTCAGCTCGCTGTACGGCCCCGCCCGCCAACTCGCCGCGACCGCACGCGCCAAACTGGTGACCGCCGCCGCCCGCCGCTGGCACGTCCCCGCACGCACCCTGCGCACCCGGGACACCAGGGTCTTCGCACCGGACGGACGCTCGGCCACCTTCGGATCGCTGACCAGGAGCGCCGCCCGGATCACCCGCCCGACGGTCCCGACCAGGCCCAAGCCGGCGTCCAAGCACCGGGTGATCGGGCGGCCGACCACCCGGATCGACGCCCGCGACATCATCACCGGCAAGGCCACGTACACCGGCGACCTCACGGTGGCCGGAGCCAAGCCGACGGTCGTGGCCCGGCCGCCGACGCTCGGCGGGAAGGTCGTCTCAGTGGACTCCCGGGCCGCCCGCGCACTGCCCGGTGTCCACGAGGTCGTACGGATCGACGGTGGTGTCGCCGTGGTCGCGGACACCTTCCACCACGCCTTCCAGGCCCGGGACGCGCTCCGGATCAAGTGGGCACCCGGCCCCCTGGCCAACCTCTCCGACTCCGGGATCCGCTCCCGGCTGCGCGCCGCCGTCCCGAAGCTGCAGAACCCGCCCCCCGGATCGGCGCAGACCGAGGCCGAGTTCGAGTTCGCCTTCGTCAGCCACGCGCCCATGGAGGTGCTCACCGCCGTCGCGGACGTGCGCGCCGGGCGGGCCGAGATCTGGTTCTCCTCCCAGACCCCGACGTCCGCGCGCGAGGACATCGCCTCGGCGATCGGCCTGCCGGTGTCGAAGGTGCGGATCCATGTGGTGCGCGGCGGCGGCTCGTTCGGGCGGCGCCTGAACCACGACGCCGCGCTCGAGGCGGCCCTGATCTCCAAGAAGGCGCGCCGGCCGGTGAAACTGATGTGGAGCCGGGCCGACGACATCCGGCACGGCAGGATGCGCCCGGCGTCCCAGCACCGGATCCGGGCCAGCCACGACCGGGGCCGGGTGGTCGCCTTCGCCCACGCGATGTCCTCGGTCAGCGAATCCTCCGGGAAACAGGGCCTGTCCGCCCAGGGCGGCGTGCGCGCCGCCGTACGCGCCCCCGCGGCGGCCCCGCTCCCCAGCGACAGCGGCCTCTACAACTTCGGCCGCCTCTCCGGCGACTCGGGCTCGGTCGACCTGCCGATCCCGCTCGGCGCCTGGCGCTCGGTCGACTCCGGCACCGTGCGCACCGCCCAGGAGATCGTCGTCGACGAGATCGCCCGCGGCCTCGGCAAGGACCCGGTCGCGTTCCGCCGTACGACCCTGCGCGGCAAGGCCGTCAAGGCCGTACTGGACAAGGTCGCGAGCGCCGGGAAATGGGGCCGGACCATGCCGGCCGGGCACGCCCAGGGTGTCGCCGTCCACGAGGAGTACGACTCCGCCGTGGCCTGCCTGGTCGAGATCGACGCCGTCGACCCGAAGAACCCGCGGGTGACCAAGGTGGTGATGGCGGCCGACGTCGGAACGGCCGTCAACCCGCGCGGACTTCAGGCCCAGCTCATGGGCACCGCCGTCGACGGGATCTCCACGATCCTGCGCGCCGGACTGCACATCGACCGGGGCGCCGTCCGCGAGAGCAGCTTCGCCGACTTCCACTACGCCCGCCAGCGGCACGCCCCTCAGCACTTCGAGGCGCACATCCTGCCCTCCGACCGCGACCCCGGCGGAGCCGGGGAACTCGGCGTGCCCGCCGCGGCCGGCGCCGTAGCCAACGCCTACGCCCGGGCCACCGGCACCAAGCCGCGCCGCTTCCCGCTGAACTTCTGAGCCACCCGAAGAGAAGGTATTCGATGCCCTCCCACTCCTTCACCCTCAACGGGAAGCGGGTCACCGTCGAGGCACCCGCCGACATGCCCCTGCTGTGGGTGCTGCGCGACCTGCTGGACGTCACCGGCCCCAAGTACGGCTGCGGCGTGGGCGCCTGTCGCGCCTGCACCAGCCATCTCGACGGCGACGAGATCCAGCCCTGCGTCGTCCCGGTCGCCGACTGCGCCGGCCGCGAGGTCACCACCATCGAGGGCTTGGCCGACGGCGACCGGCTCCACCCGGTGCAACAGGCCTGGCTCGACTGCGACGTCGCCCAGTGCGGCTTCTGCCAGCCGGGCCAGATCATGGCCACCGCCGCCCTGCTGAAGAAGACACCCCGGCCGACGGACGCCGACATCGACCGGATCGAGAACGTCTGCCGCTGCGGCACCTACTCCCGGATCCGCGAGGCGATCGAAAGGGCGGCCGCCGGCCGCTGACCGGCCGCCTTCAGTACGCCCGGTGGCCGCCGTACGCTGAGGGCCGTGCACAACTCCATGGAAGGCCCGGGCGCCGCAGCGGCGCGGTTCACCGGGCTGCCGGTCACCGGTGAACGCCGGCTGTCCGGAACGCTCGCCGAAGTCACCCTCGACGGCGGGCGGGAGGTGATCGTCAAGCGCGGCGACGGCGACCGGGCCGCACCGGCCGAGGCGGCCGGACTGCGCTGGCTGGCCGAGACCGGCACCGTCCGCATCCCCGTCGTGCACGGCCACGACGAGCGGTGGCTGGTCACCGACCGGGTGGCGACCGGGCGACCCCGCGCCGAAGCGGCGGAGCGGTTCGGCCGCGAACTGGCCGCACTGCACGCCGCCGGCGCACCCGCGTTCGGCGCCCCACCGCCCGACGGCCCCGAGGACGCGTACATCGGCCTCGCCCCGATGCGCAACGTCACCGGCCCCGACTGGCCCCGCTGGTACGCCGAGCACCGCGTGCTGCCGTATCTGCGCCGCGCGGTCGACGAGGGCACGGTCCACCGCGCCGAGGCGCCGGTGTTCGAGGAGGTCTGCGAGCGGCTCCCCGAACTGGCGGGCCCCGCCGAGCCGCCCGCCCGGCTGCACGGGGACCTGTGGAACGGCAACGTCCTGTGGGGCGCCGACGGCCACGCCTGGCTGATCGACCCGGCCGCGCACGGCGGCCACCGCGAGACCGACCTGGCCATGCTCCACCTCTTCGGCTGCCCCCACCTGGACCGCGTCCTGGACGGCTACCGGCGGACCGCCCCGCTGGCCGACGGCTGGGCCGACCGCATCGCCCTGCACCAGCTCTTCCCGCTCCTGGTGCACGCCGTCCTCTTCGGCCGCGGCTACGCGGAACAGGCCCTCACCGCGGCCAGGACGACTCTGCGCACCGGCTGACACACGACGATTGACAGCGCACACGAACGATTGACGGCGCACGAACCATTGACTGTGCGCCGAACCCTCCCGACACTAGCCTGACTACGTAGTCATGGTGGCCGCCACAGAGCTGTCACTGCGCCTGACTACGTAGTCATGAGCCGATCAACCGATCAACCCGCCACCCCCCGGGAGCCCCCATGGCGACGACGATGACCGAGGTCGCCCGTGCCGCCGGCGTCTCCCAGAAGACGGTGTCGCGGGTCGTCAACGGCGAACCGCATGTCAGCCCGGAGGTCCGCGACCGCGTGCTCCGGGTCATCAGGGAGCTGGACTACCGCCCGAACAACGCGGCGCGCGCCCTGCTCCTCGGCCGCTACCGGCGGATCGGCGTCGTCTCCCTGGGCACCGCCCTGTACGGACCCTCGACGCTGCTCATCACCCTGGAGCGGGCGATGCAGCGGGCGGGATACTCCTTCGCCCTGGCGAGCACCCTGGAGGGGCAGCCGGTGTCCGTCGCCGTCGAGGCACTGCTGAAGCAGGGCGTGGACGGGATCGTGCTGTCCGAGCCCATCGACGACGGCACACCGCTCAGGCTCAGCGCGGACGTACCGGTGGTCAGCCTCGGCGAGGGCGTCGACCTCACGGAGGGCGTGGGCGCGGTCGTCGGCGCCGACGGGGTCGCGGCCGCCCGCATCGCCACCGAGCATCTGCTCTCCCTCGGCCACCGCACCGTCTGGCACATCCCCGGCCCGCAGAACTGGTGGGCCGCCCGCGACCGGCTCCGCGGCTGGCGCGAGGCGCTGGCCGCCGCCGGAGCCCCCGAACCGCCCCTCGCCACGGAGGGCGACTGGAGCCCGGCCGCCGGATACACGGCCGGCCGGCAACTGGCCCGGCTCGCCGACGTCACCGCCGTGTTCGTCGCCAACGACGACATGGCGATCGGCGCCCTGCACGCCTTCACCGAGGCGGGCCGAAGCGTCCCCGACGACATCAGCGTCATCGGCTACGACGACATCCCCGCCGCGGCCCACCTCTCCCCGCCCCTGACCACCGTCCGCCAGAACTTCACCGCCGTCGCCGACCGCGCCGTGGACCACCTGATCGCCCTGATCGAGGGCCGCCCCGAACCGGCCGAACCCACCGAACCGGCCGTCGAGTTGACCGTGAGGGCCTCCACCGGCCCCGTCCGCACCACGTGAGGAGTCACGTGTGTACACCCCCGCACGCCCCAACCGCCGCGCCCTGCTGCGCGCCGCCCTCGCCACCGGCTCCGCCGCCGCACTCTCCGCCTGCGGAGCCGCCGGCACCGCCGCCCTCACCTCAGGGAACGTCACCCTCGCCCTGTGGACCCACGACCCCGGCTACGAGGCCTTCTTCCAGAAGGGCATCCCGGAGGCCGACCGGCTGACCGACTTCCGCTACCACCTGAAGGTCACCCGCGCCGGCGCCGCCGACGTGGTCACCAAACTCCTCGCCCAGGCCGTCGCCGGGCGCGGCACCCCCGACCTGGTCGGCTTCGAGATCGGCAGCTTCCCGCGCATGCTGCGTGGCGACATAGCCGAACGCCTGCTGTACGACCTCACCGACGACATCGCCGCCGTACCCGGTCTGAAGGAAGACCTGCTGCCCGCCCGCACCGCCCCCTTCAGCCAGGGCGGCCGGGTCTACGCCCTCGACTCCGACACCCCGATGGTCGTCTACTTCTACCGCGACGACCTCTTCGACCGGTACCGGCTGCCCAAGGACACGGTCACCTGGGAGGAGTTCGCCGAACTCGGCGCCCGCGTCCACCGCGACCACGGCGCGTCGATGTGCGTCGTCTCCACCATCGGCAGCGACGTCGGCCAGGTCGTGCAGTCCTTCCAGATGCTGCTCTACCAGCGCGGCGGCGCCTTCTTCGACGCCGACCAGAACCTCGTCCTCGATTCGCCGGAGGCCGAGGAGGTCCTGCGCTTCCTGTGCGACGGGCTGCGCACCGGCTTCGTCATCGACGTCTCCGACTACTACGGCGCCGCGATGCAGACCGCCCTGAAACAGGGCAAGGTCATCGGGCTGCCCATGGCCATCTGGTACAAGAACTACGGGCTCGTGCCCAACGTGCCCGAGCAGAAGGGGAGATGGCGGGTCAAGGCGCTGCCCCGGTTCGCGGCGGGCGGCGCGGTCACGGCCGCCGCGGGCGGAACCGGCTTCGGCGTCATCAAGGACAAGGCCAACACACGCGCCGCCAAGGACTTCCTGTTCAACACCTGGCTCACCCACGAAGGCCAGGTCCGCCGCTTCACCGAGACCGGCTATCTGCCCACCCGCCGCTCGGTCTACGACGACCCCCGGCTGAGCGCCGCCCGGGACGACTTCTGCGGCGGACAGCGCCTCTTCCCCCTCTACCGCGAACTGCTGCCCCAGGTGCCCCCGTTCCACCAGAGCCCCGACCAGTCGATCCTCTACGACGTGCTCGCCGGCAACCTCCTGCGGGCCTACCACGGCGATCTGAGCCCACGTCAGGCCCTGAAACAGACCGCAGCCGACTTCCGCGACCAAGCCGGCCGTTAGGAGGACCCCACCATGACCACCGCCGTGGCCGGCCCGAACCGTGCCGCCCGGGACAGCGACCGCGCGGGCGCGACAGACCCCGTCCGCCGCCGCAGGCACTCCTGGGCCCCGTACCTCTTCATCTCGCCCTTCTATCTCCTCTACGCCCTGTTCATGCTGGTCCCCGTCGCGGTCTCGCTCTGGCTGAGCCTGACCGAATGGGTCGGACTGGGCACCCCGCACTGGGTGGGCCTGCGCAACTACCGGCTCCTCGCCACCGACATCAGCTTCCACCGCGCCCTGGGCAACACGGCCGTCTTCGTCCTCGTCGCCGTCTGCGTGGTCGTACCCCTCGCCCTGCTGATCGCCCAGGCCCTCAACACCCGCGGCCTGCGCGTCCGCGACCTGTGGCGCACCGCCTACTTCGTGCCCGTCGTCGTCTCCCCGATCCTCGTCGCGCTCATCTTCGGCCTCGTCTTCGACCGGCAGTTCGGCCTGGCGAACTCGGTGCTGCGCGCCCTGTTCGGCACCGGCGGCGTCGACTGGCTGGGCGATCCGAGCCTGGCCAAGGTGAGCATCGCGCTGGTGATGCTGTGGCGCTGGACCGGCTACCTCACCGTCTTCTTCCTCGCCGGACTCCAGAACGTGCCGAGGGAGTTGTACGAATCCGCTGCCCTGGACGGCGCCGGACGCCTGCGCACCTTCACCACCGTCACCCTGCCCGCCCTGAAGCCGGTGACCGCCTTCGTCATCGTCACGTCGTTCATCGGCGCGGCCCAGATCTTCGAGGAGCCCTACCTCCTCACCGGCGGCGGACCGGCCGAATCCACCCTCTCGGTCACGATGTTCATCTACCGGGCCGCCTTCCAGCGCCAGCAGTTCGGCTACGCCGCCGCCGCGGCCGTCGTGCTCTTCGTCCTCGTCTTCGGGCTGAGCCAGCTCGTCAACCGTCTCCTCGGCATCGGGAGGGCCTCATGACGCGCACCCGCATACCGCTGTACGGCGTACTTGCCCTGCTCGCGCTGGCCTTCCTCGCCCCACTGCTGTGGGCGCTGAGCGGCTCCTTCAAGCCGCGCGGCGACATCTTCGGCTACCCGCCCCGGCTGATCCCCGACCCGTTCACCCTCGACAACTACCAGCGACTGTTCTCCGGACAGCCGTTCTGGCGCTGGTTCCTGATGAGCACGGTTGTCGCCCTCACCGCCACCGTCGTGTCCGTCTTCGTCTGCGCCCTGGCCGGCTACGGCTTCGCCAAGTTCCGCTTCGCCGGCCGCCGCCTGCTGTTCGGCGTGATGTTCAGCTCGCTGTCCATCCCGTTCGCCGTGATCCTCGTGCCGTTGTTCGTGGTCCTCGTCAAGACCGGTCTGGGCAGTCCGTGGTTCGCGCTGATCGTGCCCTGGGTGGCGCCCGCGTTCGGGATCTTCATGATGCAGCAGTACATCGTGCAGTCCATCCCGGACTCCGTGCTGGAGGCCGCCCGCATCGACGGCGCCGGCGAGTTCGGGATCTTCCGGACCATCGTGCTGCCTCTGCTGCGCCCCGCGCTCGGCGCGCTCGCCGTCTGGCAGTTCCTCCAGAGCTACAACAGTTTCCTGTGGCCACTGGTCCTGGTCTCCGACAGCTCCCAGTACACCCTGCCGCTCGGCCTGCAGACCCTGTTCGTGTCGGAGCAACGGCAGTACGACCTCGTCCTCGCCGGAGCGGTCCTCGCCGTCGTGCCCGCCGTCGCCCTCTTCGTCGTGCTGCGCAAACAGCTCCTCGAAGGTCTGTCCACGGGCGCCGTCAAGGGCTGACGCCCCGGCCCCCCCCCCCCCCCCCCCCCCCCCCCCCCCCCCCCCCCCCCCCCCCCCCCACCCCACCCCCCCCCCCCCCCGCCCGGGGGTGTGGGGCGCCCCCCCCCCCCCCCGGGGGCGC
>NZ_JAKEIP010000075.1 GCF_021474425.1 Streptomyces muensis
CCGCCCACCCGACGACGTCGCCCTGCTCGTCGCCCGCACCCGCGCCCTCGACGCGAGCCAGGTCGCCACCTGGTCCGTCCCCTACGACCCCTCCGCCGTCGCCCAGACCCGCAAGGACGCCCTGGCCCAGCTGGAGGCCTGGGGCCTGGAGGACGCCGCCTTCGTCACCGAACTCGTCGTCAGCGAACTCGTCACCAACGCCATCCGCCACGCCGAACCCCCCATCCAGCTACGCCTCATCCACCTCACCCACGACACCTCCCTCATCTGCGAGGTCTCCGACGGCGGCACCACGGCCCCCCACCTCCGCCGCGCCCGCACCTACGACGAGGGTGGCCGCGGCCTCCTCCTGGTGGCCCAACTCACCCAGCGCTGGGGGACCCGGCAGACGTCGAAGGGGAAGACCATCTGGGCGGAACAGCGCTTGGCACCGGCGCCGCCGGGCGCTCTCTGACGCGCACTCACCAGCCCATCAGCCGAGGGTCACTGCGTGGCGGTCTCGGTGGCGTGTTCCTGGTTCTGCCTCAAGGAGCGGGAGGGGCACGCAGGTGGCGTGCCTAGCCGGTCCGTCGTCGGCCGCGACGGTGTGCGTGGCGGCCAAGGGCCGTAAGGGCCGCGATCTTCACGACCACGACGGCCAGAACGGCGCCGACCGCCCAGTCCGTCCAGCGTGGCCCGGACAGCACGGCCTCCGCCAGGCCCAGATGGACGGCGATGATCGCGAGAGCCAGGATCGCGACGCCGGCCGACGCGAGGTGTCCGCGCCTCGGCGAGGACGTGCGGGCGTCGCCGCTGTCCTCGTGCCGTGCGGCGGGCGCCCCCGCCCCCTGCCCGGCCTGCTCGTCCTGCCAGTTCACCTGCAGTCCTTCGCGCCGGCCGAACCTTTCGAGGTGCGTGGCCATGAGTTCCTGGAGCCGGCGCAGCCCCTGCTCGTCGTCTCCCTCGGCGCGCAGCACCAGCGCGTCCCGTTCGGCGTGCAGCGTGCACCGGCCCCAGGGGAGGGTCAGAACGCCCTGGGTGTCGGACCACTCGACGTGGATCTGATCCGGCCGCAGGCCGGGCGGGCGGTGGCCGGGCGGGCGGTGGCCGAGGTGGCGGCCCTTGTTGCTGAGGTGCTTGCACAACTGGACGAGGTACCGGCTGGGCCGGTCGGTCTCGACTCGGGCTTCGGCGATCGGCATGGCCGTCCTCGGGTGTCGGGTGACGCGGATCCGTAAGACGTTCGCCAGATTTATCGATACACTCTGTCTCTGTCAAGTCATGGTGTATCGATGACGTCGCCTCGTACACTGCGGACGTGCCGAAGCTGTGGAACGAGACGATCGAGGAGCACCGTCGGGCGGTACGGAAGGCGGTCCTGGAAGTGACCGCGGCCCTGGTGGCCGAGCAGGGGCTGCGGGCGGTGACGATGTCGAGGATCGCCGAGGGGACCGGGATCGGCCGGGCCACGCTGTACAAGTACTTCCCGGACGTCGAATCGATCCTGGCGGCCTGGCACGAGTGCCAGATCGAAGGCCATCTCGAGGAACTCGCCGCACTCCGCGACCGGCCGGGCAGCCCCGGCGAGCGCCTGACGGCGGTCCTCGACGCCTACGCTCGAATCCAGCGACGTCGCCGCGGACACGACCCGGAGATCGGTGCCGTACTCCACCGAGGGCGGCATGTCGCCCACGCCGAGCAGCATCTGATCCGATTCCTCGCCGGTCTGCTGGCCGAGGGAGTGGAGGCCGGCGAGGTTCGCGCCGACGTCGCCCCGGACGAACTCGCCGCCTACTGCCTGCACGCGCTCTCGGCGGCCGGCGGGTTGCCGTCCGAGGCGGCGGTGCACAGGCTGGTCCGTGTCACGGCGGACGGCCTGCGCCCCTCGCCGTCGGTGTAGAGAACCGGTGCTCAGTGGTGGGCGTGTACGACGGCGTGCCCCTTGCCGCGGCCGATCATCCGCTTGTTGACCGGCATGGTGATCAGGAAGGCGACCGCGAACCCGCCCAGCAGGGCTGACCAGAACAGCCCGTCGGACAGGTGGGCGTCCATCGCTCCCGGGGTGATCGCGATGATGGTGTTGTCGACCAGCTCCATCACGGCGATCGAGACGGTGTCGGCGGCCAGCGCGACCTTGATCGCGGACTTGAGGTCCAGACCGGCCCGGAGAACCGCGAACAGCGTGAACGAGTAGCCGAACAGGAACGCCAGCGTGATCGCCAGGACCATGGTGGGCACGTTTCCCCACATCAACGCGGTGCCGATGACCATCCCGAGGATCTCGCCGATGGCACAGCCGGTCAGGCAGTGCAGCGTCGCCTTCGCCGCCGTCGACCAGGACGCCCCCGCGTGAGCGCCGTGGTGTGCCGCGTGGCCGTGGTCCTCGTGGTCGATGGGGGTGTGCGTGGTGTCGGTGTGATGAGCGCTGTGGTCCATGAACTTCCTCCCCAGTTCCCGTCGGTGTGACCCCGGCGTCGGGCTCACGGTCACGGAACATATACCCCCCAGGGGTATATTCCAAGAGTGCTGTCCCAGTCGTGGGGAAGTTCGTGCGGACCAGCGCCACCTGCGGTCACAATCTCTTGCTCTGCGGTGTGAGAGCGGCGCAACGGAATGTCCCACGCGGTCTAACAGGCAGGAAACCGGCCGCTACGGCGGTCGGACTAACTTCGTGACATGAGGGTGTGGATACCCGTACGGCCGCTGCGCGGCAGGCTTGCCGCGATTGACAACGGCAGGTTGGGCAAGGGCGGTTCAGCGCGCCGCCACGGGGGCCGAACGACTCCCGGGCGACGGCCGATGCCTGGCTGGCGCAGCATCAGGGGCCGGGTGACGGTGGTCATCACGGTCCCGATCTGCTTGCTGCTGGCGGTGGCCGGTCTCGCGGTGCACGGCCGCGCCGAGGCCCTCGGCGACGCCCGGACGACCCGTGCCGAGGTGGGTCTCAGCCTGCGCATCCAGGCCCTGGTGCACCAGCTGCAGCGCGAACGCGGCCTGACCAACGGCCTGTTGGGTGGTGCGAAGGAGTTCCGCCCACCGCTTTCCGCCACGCGTGAGCGCGTCGACACGGCACTGCGCCGAATGCGCGGTGAAAGCGCCGTCGAGGAAGTCGTCCAACGGCACTTGCGGCGTCTCGCCGACATCCGGGCCGCCGCCGACAGAGGCACCGCCGGCCAGGCCGCGACCCTCACCTTCTACACCGGCGCCGTCGACGCCCTGAGCGCCGTCGATCCGGTGGCGGAGACCGCGACCGGCGCCGACCGTCAACTGCGTGACGGGCTGGCCGCGTTGCGCGAGCTGGCCGCCACCAAGGAGTCCGTCGCTCTCGAACGCGGACTCCTCAACGGCGTGTTCGCCCAAGGCGCCTTCCGCGGCCGCGCGTACATCGACTTCACCGAGGTGCGAGCCACACGCGTCGCCGCCCTCGCCCGCTTCCGGCAGGTCGCCACCGCACCTCAGCGCGCGGCACTGGAGAAAGCCTTCGCGAGCGAGGACGCCGAACGCGCCACCGCCTACGAGAAACAGGCGGAAGGCGCCCCCGACGGCTCCCCGCTGCGCGCCGACGCCGGCACCTGGTGGGACGCGATGACCGTACTCGTCGACGATCTGTACGCCGTACAGCAGTCGGTCGGTGACGGCGTACGGGACCGGGCCGATCGGCTCAGCCACGACGCCGAGCTGGCCCTCACCGCCTATCTTGTCGCGGGCACGCTCGTCGCCGCCCTTGTCGCGGGCCTCGCCGCTGTTGCCTCCCGGTCCCTCACGCGCCCGCTCCGTGGGCTCGCCGAGACCGCTGACCACGTGGCGCGCCGCCGACTGCCCGCAGCCGTCGCCCGTATACAGCAGTCGCCGCAGGACCATGCTCAGCTCCTCCCGCCGGAGAACGTACGGGACAACCCCGATGCCCGGCTGCTGGGCGGTGCGGCGGAGATCGCCGAGGTCGCGGCGTCCCTGCAGCAGGTTGAGCACACGGCCCTCCAGCTGGCCGCCCAGCAGGCCGGCCTGCGTCGCAACACCACGGAATCGCTCGCCAATCTCGGCCGCAGGAACCAGAGCCTCGTCCGTCGCCAGCTCAGCCTCATCACCCGCCTGGAACGGCAGGAACTCGACCCGGACGCCCTCGCCGAGCTCTTCGAGCTCGACCACCTTGCCACCCGTATGCGGCGCAACGCCGAAAGCCTGCTGGTCCTGGCCGGGCAGAATCCGCCGCGGGCCACGGCAGCACCCGCCGACGGTCTGGAGGTCGTCCAGTCCGCGGTCGCCGAGGTGGAGCAGTACCGTCGAGTTCTGATCGCGACCGTGGAGCCGGTGCGGGTGCGTGGGCACGCCGTCGCGGATGTCGCCCACCTCCTTGCCGAGCTCATCGAGAACGGACTGAATTTCTCGCCCCCGACCGAACCGGTCGAGGTGCACGGCTGGTACGACACCGAGGACGACACGTACTCCTTCGGTGTCGTCGACCACGGCATCGGCATGTCCGAAGCCGACAAAGCACGTGCGGCCGCCCTCCTCTCCGACTCCGGCGAGGAGACCCTGGTCGCCGCACCCACCCGGTTCCTCGGCCACCTCGTCGTCGGCCGACTCGCCCACCGTCTCGGTGACGGCGCTCAAGTCCACCTCTTCGACACTCCTGGCGGCGGCCTGTCCGCCCTTCTCGTCCTCCCCGGGCGCCTGCTCGCCCCCGTGGTGGACCCCTCCACCTCACCCCCACCCGCCAGGCCCGCTGTCTCCTCCCTGCTCAACGGCTTCCGAGCAGGTGTCGCCCGCGCCGAAGCCAGAAACCCCCAAGGAGCGTCATCGTGACCACCGCCGTCCAGAGTTTCGGCTGGCTCGTCTCGGAGTTCGTGCGCACCGCCGACGGCGTCACCGATGCCGTCGCCGTTTCCTCCGACGGCCTGCTCATGGCCGCCTCGGACAGCCTCGGCCGAGATCGCGCCGACCACTTGGCCGCCGTCGTCTCCGGCATCACCAGCCTCGCCCAGAACGCGGCGACGGCACACGGCTTCCACGGCATGAAGCTCGTCATGATCGAAATGCTGGGGGGCTTCCTCATGGTCGGTCGCATCCGCGACGGCAGCTGCCTCGGCGTCCTCGCCGCCGAAGGGTGCGACGTGGGCCTCGTCGGCTACGAAATGGCCGTCCTCGCCGACCGCGCCGGCGAACTGCTCACCCCACAGTTGGTACGCGAACTGCACTCCGCGCCCAGGTGAGCCCAACTGAGACCAGAGCATGCCGAGAACCCCGGCCGCTGAGCGATCCGGGGTTCTCGTTTCGCCTGTCCAGGCGACTGCGGAGGATACGAGATTCGAACTCGTGAGGGGTTGCCCCCAAGACGCTTTCCAAATGTTCGTCTCAGGGTTCGACTGGGGCCGGGGGCGTCCTGACCTGCGGCGGACCATGAGGGCGGTCTCTGCCCGGACCGCAGCGGACGGAGGCGAATGCAACCATAGATGCCCAGCCCTGCTCACACCTTGCGCCAGGCGGTGAGTAGTTCGTCGGGACCATAGGCCGCCTGGAGACCGGAACATCTGATCCCGCTGCGGGAGACCGCCACGAGCGGTACTGGCTCGTCGGTGACCGCCGCCCGATGCTTCTGCAGTGCTGCCAGGTCGTGGCTGTCGAACGCGGAGTTCTCCAACCACTTGACCGAGCCGAGGAAGAGCAACTGCTTGGCCACCGGCTGTCGGTCGGCCCCCACCAAGTCGATTTCCACGTCGTTGCTGCGGGTCCAGTACCCGCCGATCGCCGGAGCGGCGGGCAGGAGCCCGTCCGGCAGGAGGCGGGCGAGGGATTCCCGGACCAGGGGCTCGATCGCGCGGCCCCGCCAGCTCGTCCACTGCTCCTTGATTCGGCTCAGCGTGAGATCCCCTCGCATTCGCTCGATCTCCGCCATGTGCGGATCCAGAAACGCGAGCCAGAAGCGCAGGTAGGGGTCGGCCACCCGGTAGCGGCGTTCTTTGGACGGCCTGAGCGAGAGCGGCAGCTCGGCGGCCACGACCCTTTTCTCGGTCAGGAGGTCAGTGGCTCGGGTCAGAGTGGTGTGGGCGATGCCGCCCGCTGCGCGAGCGATGTTGGTGAAGGTTCGCTCCCCGGATCCGATGGCCCGCAGGACTTCCCTGCTCATCGCCTGCGGTGGAAACTCCGCGGCCAGTGACCGTTCGGCGGAGACCAGCAGCGCGGAGATCGGGTTGTCCAGCGAGTCGTGGAGGAACTCCCAGACATCCGCTCCGGCCCGCCACTCGGCACAGATCAGAGGTAGACCTCCCGTGATCAGAGCGGCGTCGAACGTGGCCGCCGGAGACAGGTCGAGCATTTCGCCGATGTCGGCCGGGTTCAAAGGGCCCACGATCATTTCCCGACCCCGCTGGTGAAAGGGCCGGTCGTAGCTGTTCAGCGCCTCCATCATCGACAGATCGGACCCGACCAGGAGGAGAAGCACCGGCTTGCGGCTGAGCAGCCGGTCCCATGCCCGCTGGAGCACGCCCTCGAAGGCATCGATGCGGTCCATCAGATACGGAACCTCGTCGATGACGACGACGCTGGGAGTGTCGTCGGGCAGGATCTCCGCAAGCAGCCTGAGTGCCGCATTCCACTGCTCCGGAGTCTCCTCCGAGAACAGTTCCCGCTCCGGCAGGGTGGATCTGGCGACGGCGTCGAGTAGCTCCGTCAGCTCGTCCTCCGCCGTGCCGCCCGCCGCGGTGAAGAAGAGGTACGGCGTCTCGGTCCGCCGGATGAACTCCTCGACGAGGCTGGACTTGCCGACCCGCCTCCGTCCGCGCATGAGGATGCACTGACCGGGTTTCGCCGACCCGGCGGCGTCGTGAACCGCCTGCAAGGCGTTGCCGAGCACGTTCAGTTCGCGTTCCCGCCCGATGAAACGACGCATGTAGGCTCCCGCTGGGGATGGTATCCCTAGCGATACTATCCCCAGCGATACCATCCCGCTTTCGCTCGGGCATGAGGCCCATGACGCTGTGGGCATGGGAGTGGGGAAGGTTGGTCGCGTACCGGCGACGATGAGTGGCATGGCCTTGAGCAGCCGGTCTGCCAGCAGGTGGAGGCCGACGTCGGCGGACTTGTCCGCGGCGCCGGGGTGACGGTGCATCTGGGCCGCGGCACGGCCCCGACCTTCCTTCGCGGGGGCGGGACAACAGCGGCCACCCTGTGCGGCAGGCGCCTTTCCATACGCACGTTTCCTTGGTGAGATCTGCCATGCAGAAGAGCCGAGCCGCAATCACCCGTGTCAGGCACTGCCCTGGCTCGTCCGTCGAGAGCCGGGCGAGGCAGCCGCAGAGCACCGGTCCACCTTGGCAGCGGAAGCATTCGTCGAATTTCTATTCTTCGCCGACATGAGAAGCGCCATTTTCTACATCATCGGGATGCACGATGGAGTCCTGGATGCCCAAGATAGTCATAAGCGACTTGACCGACACAACCCGACTATTACCAATCCAGAGTATTCTGAAGGGGAGGGTGCCCTTCCTGGCCAGTTTTGATGCTTGCGATTCTGAAAGGCCAATAATATTGGCAGCCTCGCTGAAGCTGACATATTGCGGCAGGAGATCAGAAATCCGATAGTAAAGATTCTTTCCGTCCACTCATGACCGCCCTGCCTGTGTTGGAGTAATGGCGGGCGAATCTACCCCGTCACGGCAGCCGCTGCGGAGTTTGTCATGAAGGGTCTTGACGTGGTCCATTACTCCCATTCGTTGCAACAAGGCGCCCGTGCGCTCCCCGCGAATTCTCTCATCGGCATCCGGATCCCGCACCGTGCTGGCGTCAATGATCGACGAGGCGCGCAGTGTGGAATCTTCCTCATGCGCGGCATCAGCGATCAAATACTCCGCACCCGTTGCACATGTTTCCGAGCTTCCGGATTCCACCAGTTCACGAGCGCTGGTGAACGCGCGAGTCATCATGGTGTCCAGCAGTTTTTTGGAAGGCGTGCCACCTGCCCTGGAGAACCATGTTTCCAGGGCGCCTTCCACCATCGCAGACCTGATGTCAGAGACATCGTAGTGCCATTTTCTTGCCAACTCTTTCGACCATCCCCCAAAGTATGGAGTCAGTAGATCTAGTAGGATCATCAACCACTTTTCTCGCTCCAGTCGGTCACTCTCTCTCGCCAAAGTGCCCACGGACTCCCAGAGCCGCAAGCTTGCCACGGATCTCGATCGACCAAGCCGAACTTTGTCGCGCAAAACTTGATATGTGGGATGGCTCTTGATTGCCCACACTTGAACATCGCCCACATGTGCGCAGATGGGTTCTCCGCCGCAGTCGCGCAGAACTCGTTCAGTGATGACAGCGAAGACATCGCGCATGGTTTTCCTCTCGCGCCGTCGGATCGGGCCTACGCAAAAATCATGGGTCGCAGCAACTGTGCTTCTCGGGGATTTCCGCTGGGATTCATCCCTAATCGAGTGAACTATGTTTGGCGGCACAACAATGTGCGGGCATGAGTAGCGGTACTCGATAGGTGGCCCTCGGCCTATGGGAAACGGGCCGGACTGTAGCGGTCACGGTCCTGGATCAGGAGTCCCCGGTCCCGCGCGCCCACTGGGCGTCTCGTGCGAGGCCGGGGCCGACAGGGCCGAACAGGATGAACTGCGATTGGCTCGGCATGGCTGCGGCTCGGCGTGCGAGCAGCTTCCGGGCCGTCGCCGGGAGCTGTCGCGACCACCGCGACGAGCCGCTCCCGGTCGCTGTGGTGTTCCACGAGTGCGGCCAGTCGCTGCAGCTTGGTGCCCGGAGGCTTGACGCCCACTGCCGCCAGCATGCCGCGCAGTTCGTCGGAGGTCGCGCCCGCGAGCAGCTGCTCCAGTGCAGCATCTAGCGCCAGGGGCGTGTTCCATGTCTGGGCGCAGCGACCCGGCCATGCGGAGCTTCCCCGTGCCGTCCGGCCAGGCCAGAGCATGATCGGCCAGCACTTCCAGCACGGCGTCCAGTTCGCGAGTGGTTTCCTCGTCCGCCGCCTCGGTAGCTCCGCCAGGGCGTCGCGCGACGCGGGCGCACCCAGCGCCGCCAGAGCCCCTGGCGTACCCCCATAGTTGGCGGATGCCGCATGAGGGCTGATTCCCCCCAGCGAGCGTTGGCGGCTTGTGGCTCGCCTCGACTGCAACGCGCGGGGCCGACCGGAGCCTGCGCCAACTGCTCAGGGGCGGCTACCATCGTGTCGTCTACACCGTCTAGGACGGCCACATCGTCGTGTGGATCCTGGCCATCGGTAACCGTCGCGGCATCTACCGCCAGGTTCCGTAGGGGTCCGCCACAGCTGGTGCCGACCAGCCGCCGTGATGCGGAAGCGTGCGCTCAGCTGTGCGCCGAGATGTCCCGAATGTTGGCTGTAAGCGCAACCAAAAATGCAACCGGTCCACGCCGGAGAGCCGAGCCGCAATCGCGGCTCGGCTCTCTGTTTCGCCTGTTCAGGCGGCTGCGGAGGATACGAGATTCGAACTCGTGAGGGGTTGCCCCCAACACGCTTTCCAAATGTTCGCCCGGCTGTACGGGGCGGAACGGGGGCGTCCTGACCTGCGGTGGGGCGGGTGATGGGAGGCGGTTCGGACGGCCCCGGACGGGGGTGAACGAGACCAAAACTGAGACCAGAGATGGCCACGTTGCGCCTGATCAATGAGGGTCCTGGCGGTGTGAGGGCATCGGCAACGGGCCCTCGGACGGAGATCAGCCGGCGCTCTCCTCATCGTCCAGGAGCCGCATCGCGTATACGTGCTCCTCCGGGTGCCGTGCCAGCCGCGCCATCACCCAGGCAGTGCGAGCGTCCATGCCTGGCCCGAACTCGGTCGCCAGCCGACGGGCCTGCCAGGTCGTCCGAGGCGCGAGTACCCAGCGCATGAGAGGGAACCGCACCCGGCCGATGCCTGTCACCGACGACCTCGCTGGCCCGGTTGCTTGCTCCGGGGAACGGCCGGGCCCGTCTGGCGCGTGCGGTGTCGTGTCGGTCACGCGGTGAGTGTCACGGCGCATCTATGCCCCACGGAGTCGATCAGCCCGGTGACCACCGGAAAGAGCCGAAGGAGCCGCTGCCGTTGACGTCCGAGACGGCAAGGCCCGAGTTCGGGGCAGGTCCGGTCCGAGCTGAAATCCGTCTGCGTCGTACCAACGGGCCCGGTAACGTCATGCCGCGTGACCGAGACTGGTGTTCAGCCCGATCCTGCCGACGAGCAGACGGCTCCTGAGGAAGCGGGGCGACCTTCCCTGCTGGATTGGCAGAAGCGGCTCAACGCCTCGCCGGGCTGTCGCGCCATCGCGCTCGGAGACCGAGTCAAGCGCATAGGGTACGTGTTTCAGGGCAACGTCGCGCAGTACAAGTCCCTGGTCGCCGAACTGCAGAACCCGGTGGTATCTGGCCCCATCCTCGACGTACGCAATCCCGAGGCACACGACCGGCTTCTTTCCGAGGCTGAGCGGCTTCTGCACAACGTGCTGATGGGGATGAGCACGCGGGTCGATCAGCAGCGCTGTTTCATGGAGGAGCACTTCCAAGATGACTCGGCGCTGATGAATGAATACCGCAGCAAGGTCACCTCCATGTTTAAGGATGACGTGGAGGCTAAATTCTTGAAAGGGCTGCGCAATTACATCACCCATGCCCAACTCCCCGTAGCGCAGAGCAGGCAGACGTTCGGGCAAGAGTCCTTCGAGATCACCTTCACTCTGCCAGCTGAACCCCTGCTCGCGTGGAGCCGTTGGAGCGGTGAGCTGCGCACCTGGATCGCCGGTCAGGGTGACGCGGTTGTCATCGTTGACGTGGTTGACGCGTATGCCCAGAAGGCTGGCGAGCTCGACAAGTGGTTGTTTGACCGAATCACTCTTAAGTATCGGGCCGATATTGATCCATATCTGCGCGAGTGCGCGGAATTCGATCGTGAGGTCGCTCGCGTCTTCGGGGCATAGGTGTCACTGTGGCGCCGCCTGGCTGGGAATCAGGTGAGCCGAAGCCGCTGCTTGCGGTTGCCTGCGAGAAAGCCAGTGACCGAAAACCGCCGCGGATCAAGGTAAGAGGGCCGCGCTCGCGGGTGTAATACAGCTTGTTGGAGTCTTGTCTCGCTGTCCGCTTCTACGGAGTCGATCAGCTCGATGACCACCAGCAAGAGCTGCGGAGGCCGCTGTCCTTGACATTCATGGTGGTCGCGTCGCTCGCCGTCGCTGGGATCACGTCACCTCTCCCGGCAGTCCGATCCGGACATGGCCGACTTGCGCCCTTCTCGCGCTGCCTCGGGCTGCCCAGACTGCCGTACACGGACCTGTGGGGGGAGGGGCTTCGATCGTGGCTGGGCGTAGACGGGGTACGGCTGCACGCAGGCGGCGGGCTGCGCGGCTGAAGGCGGTGGCGGCCGGCGGTGGTCTGGCGCTCGTCCTGCTGGCGGTGTTCTGGTCGGCCGTGTGGCCGTACATCACGGGTGCACTGGTCCTGGGCGGCGTCGGCGCGGCGGGCTGGTGGCTGTGGCGTACGGACAGGCTCGTGCGCGGGCGGGACCGTCTGTGGCGGCAGGAAGAGGCGGTGAAGGCCGGGCACCGGACACTCGCCAAGGTGGACGCGATGACCGGCACCGAGTTCGAGGACCTGGTCGCAAGCCTGTGCCGACGGGACGGCTGCACACAGGTGCGACGGGTGGGCGGTGCGAACGACAACGGCGCTGACGTCGTCGGCCGCCTCCCGGACGGCCGGAGCGTGGTGATCCAGTGCAAGCGCTACGCGCCGACCAGCACGATCGCGAGCCGTGAACTGCGCGATCTGCTGGGCGCCAAGGTGCACTTCGCGGCAGACCTGGCCGTGTTCGTCACGACCACGCGGTTTAGCCGCCCCTCAGAGAAGTTTGCCCTGCAGCACGGAATTCTTGCCGTGCACCGGGATCACCTCGGGCTGTGGAACAACGGGGCCTCTCTGCTGTCCCTGAGTGAGGTGAACGGCCAGGGGCAGGGCGACTCCCGTCACCGAGCGCGCTGGAAGCAGGCGTACGAGAAGTAACCGGCCTCGGGTAGAGCGAGGCCGGATCACGATCCTCGGCCACTTTGGTGCCGTACGCCTCCGGGCCGCGTAGGTAGAGCACGGCTGTACCGCCGTGCTCACCGTCATCCAGAATCCCTCGGCAAGGGGCTACCTGATCGCCACCATGCGCGCCGGACAGGCAGCGGAGACCGTGTGCTTCACGGAGCTCGGGTTTCCGCGCTCGTCATCGTCGTCGGCCCCGATGCCGGGCCTGGCCGCTGCAACGTCTCGCCGGCGTCTCCTAGGCTGAAGAGAAGCGCCAGGACGGTCATGACGCCCACTGCCGCTCCGATCGCGCCCACCAGGTCTCCTCGGGTGGAGGCACCGGTATGGGTCCGCGTGGTGTGCTTGTAGACGGCGAGCCCGACGACGCCGCCGATGACGAGGAGCATCACGGCTTCGGAGGAGATCTGTACGGTCATCGCTGGCCTGCCTCGAAGAACTGCGGCCGACTGATCTTCCCGCTCGCCGCGAGCACGCGAGCGGTTCCGCGGAGCCGGCGCAGCTGTCCCTCGACCGCGCGGGCGCTCATACCGCCCAGCAGAGCACCGATTTCGCGCTGGTTCAGCTCCGGTCGGCGCAGCATCAGCGTGCAGATGGCAGCAGCCTCCGGGGTGGCCTCGCTCAGTATCCGCCGCAGCGTGTCACGCGAGGCGACCGTTTCGGCGGGGTCGTCGAACAGGCTGAGTTGACCGGGGAAAACGGCGTCGGTCTCGGTGAGGTTGAGGAGCCCGTAAGCCATCACCTTCACTTCCCGGCGCCGCTTCCGGGACCAGGTCTTGAAGACGTCGCCGAAGGCCATGACGCATCCGCCCACGAAGAAGGTGAACATGCTGGCGCCCTTGTCCGGGTTCCATTCGCCGCCGCGCAGCGAGCGCTCCAGGAAACGGGGTGCGGCCGCCGTCACGCTGTCCACGGCCAGGGCTTCGCGTACCTCTGAGGTCCGGGCGAGGATGGACAGTTCGACCTCCGAGGCGTCGAAGGCCACGTTGTAGCGGTGGCAGTGATGGGAGATGGCGCCCGTGCGCATCCATGCCGTCAGGGTGCGGATGCCGTAGGTCCACAGCTCCTGGGCAAAGACGTCGTAGCGGGGGCCGCGGAACTCCACCCGCAGCAACTCGTCGTACAGCCTCCGGTCCTGAACGAGGGTCGGGGGAGGCGGATCGTCCCCGTCCTCGAATGGGATCTTCACCTTCAGCTCGGCCTCGTCGCCACTGCTGATCATTTTGAGCAACACCAATCCTCGTACGGTGGTTGTAAGCCTGGCGACTCATATGGATGCGAAGACTCGAGACCCCACACTTTGCTGCGACTTTTTTTCTGGCGCTGCCGATAATTTTCTTGGCGCTGTGCTTCGGCGGTCAGCGATGGCAGGACATGGAGCCTGCTCAGCGGGGTGGATCCGGAGCTGACGCTGGCGCACGAGGGTGCGGGATGTGCTGCAGCCCCTGGTTCTCTTCGACCTCGACAACACACTCATGGACGGCGGGGAACGCTCGCCGACTGGGCCGCCGAGTTCACCACCGAGCACGGTCTGGAGGACGATGAGCAGGCGCACGTCCTAGGCGTGGTGGCCGAGCGGGCTTATCCGTCTTCCTTTGACGTGATCCGGACCCGGTACCGGCTGCCCATGTCGACGGCGGAGTTGTGGCGTGCGTACTGCAACGACATCGCGGTCTTGGTGCGTGCCCGGCCGAGGTCCTCGACGGCTTGGACGAGCTGCATGGGGCCGACTGGCGAGTGGGGGTGGCGACCAACGGCGAGGTGGACACCCAGCGCGCAAGCTGCGGGCCACCGGTATCACCGAGCGTGTGGACGGCGTCGTCGTCTCCGAGGAGGCCGACGCGCGCGAACCGCAGACCCGGCACTTCGTCCTGGCAGCGGCCCGCTGACACCATCGCCGACAGTCTCCTGTTTGCGGACGCACCAGGACCGATCTGAAGCACCAACAGTCTCAGGCCGAAACGAGCTACACTCTCTCGCTACGAACAGAGAAGCGCTCAGTAACGGACGTGCTCACCACAGGTAGTTGTCGTTGGTGGGTGGCAACCCTGCAGCGGCCTGGGACAGCTGATTGGAAAACAGCTCTTCCCTCGATGGCCTGCCTCGTCACCGGCCTGGCGTGGACGGTTTCACGCGGTAGCCATCGTGCCCGCGTCTGCCTGTTCTCCAGGTGGGAGTGTCTTCCGCACAAGTGCTGCGGAACACTACTGAACGACAGGAATCTCGTTCATGAGTTCCTCACGCGTACAGATCACGTCCGAGGACGGCAGCGTCCTGGACATCGAGCACGTCCCCCAGCCGCTCCCCATCCCGGAGCCGAAGGAGCTGGGAACGCTCCGGCGGGCCATGCGGGACAACCCGCGGATCAATCTCTCGCCCGAAGCCATCGAGGCTGCGACGGGCGTCTTCCTGGACGTACCCCGGCTCGTTCTCCTGGCTACCCACAAGAACGGCGTCGACGGCCTGGGCACCTTCTACGCCGGGGCCACCGCCCTGTACTTCCTCGAAGGTGTCGCCGATGCCGCCTCTCTCTCCACGGTGCTCGGCAACCCGAGACTCTCGCACCTCGTCAACGCCCCAACCTCGCCCAAGCCCACAGGGGTGGTCGACGACTCCGGCCAGCAGCTCGCCCAGCTGAGGGTGGATTTCGCCAGCCCGGCAGAAGCGCGGGCGCTCGTGGAGGCCGTGGCCATGGGGACTCTGCGGCAGGAGGGAGCTGACTACAGCGACTCGATCCTCAGCAACGGCGTAATGACGCCGGTCGAGGCGGTCATCTCGGAGGCCCACTACGACGACGGGAGCCCGACGACGTACATCGCGGGCCTGTACGACGGCATTTCCAGGGCAGTGAGTGCCGGCCGCGCCCGGCTGCACGATCCGGCCGCTAACGCGGCCGAGATGGTTCGACGGGTCGCGACTTCCTTCGGCGACACCTTCAACGCGTCCCGCGCGGCGCGCCGACGCTCGTACATCCGCGACGCGGAGCAGTACAACGCAGCCCTGGAGCGGGACGGCCTGAGCATGCCCACCCTGCGTCAGCTGCAAGCGCGCCGCATCCCACTGCGCCTGGTCGTCGGCGCCGTCATCTCCGAAGACGCCGCGCCTGACACTCTGCCGGCCGCGATCGCCACCGCCCAGAGCGCTCGGCACATCAGCGTGAACCCCTGGAGGGACGCGGCTCAGGACGCGATGACCGCGCGGCGCATGGTCGGCCATCTTCTGGCCCGGGGGCTGATCAGCCAGACGTTCGCCACGCTCGCCGCCGAGGACGGACTCACCGCCGACGACGTCAACGTCCTGGTCGCGGACTTCGGCCTGGAGCGGCACTCCGTGTGCGACCCGGACGGACGCCTGACGCCGCTGTGGCGGGCACTACTGATTGTGCACACGTTGACCCGGCCGCACATCTTCGTGGAGGCGAAGAGGTTCATCCGCAGCGACCGTGGGTTCGGGCAGGTGCGTGACGAGCGGTACGCCGGATTTCTCGGGGTCCTTATCGACCTCCCCTGGCGCGCCGTCAAGCCGGATACCACGGACGTCGCCCGGCGTGCCTGGCGCAACGGCGGTGCCCTGACCCCGGAGGTGTTCCAGAACTGGACGCCGGTGGTCGGCTCCCCGGAATCCGTCCGCCTGCTGGCGGACGACGGTGACCACAACGCGGTCACCACCCTGATGGTGCTGGCGGGCACCGCGCTGATGGCGGACGCCGTCCTCACCCGAGACACCGGCAGCAAGGTCGATGACGGCCGTGTCCCGTACCGGGCCACGCCCCCGGCGCTCCTCTCCCCCTGGGCCGCCACCGCCCACGGACGTCGGCAGGCACAGACCGTGCTAGAGACATTTGACCCCACCAAGGCCGGCGGCACCGGCGAGGGCCGCTCGGTCCAGGCGGACTACACGTACCTGCACGTGGACCCTCAGGGCCGGCCCATCCCGGATGGCGCTGCCCTGCAGACCCTGCGCGAGGGACACCTCTTCGAGCAGGCCGACCCCGACCGCAGTGCCAAGGAACGGCGCAAGCTCCGCGCAGCCCAGGCGGCAACGGCCGGGCGGACACAGTCCCGAGAAGACCGCAACGAGCAGCGCCGCATCGACCTGCTCGACAACCTGGGCCAAGCGGTCAGCACCGTGAAGA
The DNA here is from genome assembly GCF_021474425.1 of Streptomyces muensis. Lineage (GTDB taxonomy): Bacteria > Actinomycetota > Actinomycetes > Streptomycetales > Streptomycetaceae > Streptomyces > Streptomyces muensis. The sequence continues at coordinate 16,128 of NZ_JAKEIP010000075.1, forward strand.
ACCTGATCACCGAGGCCGCCGACTTCCCCAACCCGCTCAAGGAACACCCCATGGGCAGCCGGGCCGACTGGCAGGAGGTCCGGGAAAACGTACGCGCCCTGGAAGACCTGCTGATCGATGTCCGGCCTCCCGCCGAACCGCACCCCGGCCGGACCCCGGACGCGGACCGCACCCAGACCTGACAGGCCACCACCCAGCCCACTGAGAAGAGGTCCCGGGGGCCAGCACTTGCAGCGGCCCCCTGGGTGGTACCTGCCTGCCGAAGCCGAGCGGGCCAGGGCAGGCAGGCTCCGAGCCTGTAGGAGAAGCCCAGCAATGATCACCATCGACGGTCTCCGCGCCGCCATCCTGACGGCCGGACTCGTGCTCTGTTACTTCGTCCACAAACACACGACGGACAAAATCCCCGGTTCCACAGGGAAAGGCGACATCGTCGGCGCCATCGGTGCCGCTGCCGCTGTCGTGATGATGCTCTGGGCGCTGTTCGGCGGAACGGACAACACCGCACGTGACGCAACTACCCCCACGCAGCCCTCAACCGTGACCACGGCGCCGGCCGACCAGCCCACGTCGGCACCCTCCCCGTAAAGCTGGAGGCGTCATGGCAGACGGGCTGCCCGGACCGCGCTCGGTCCGGGCAGCCCGCGCTGGGGATCGAGGTCAATTTCCGAGGGTTGTCTGTCTCGCCGCCCGTGCCCAGATGGCCTGCCGGCGGTTGGTGAAGCCCATGCGGTTCCAGTGGAAGAGCACGTGTCTGGCCAGGATGGCGCGCAGGCCGAGCTGGAGGCTGCCCGCGCGAGCCGCGTCCGCGAGGGCGGTGGCGCCGCGCTCCATGCTGGTGATCCAGGTCCGCTGCGGTGTCAGGGAACCGTCGGCGAGTGCGGCGCGGGCGTCGAGCGTCAGAAGTCGTCGTAGCGCGGCCGTCATGCCGCTGATCTGGGTCAGGGATACGTCTGAGGGAAGCGGCCGTCTGGCCTCGACCTGACCCCAGACGTCTCCCTGTTCGCCCAATTCCAGTCCTGCGGCGCGCAGGAACAGGGTCGTGACGAGGAAGGAGGTCTCTTTCGCCCCGAGGAGGCCGCCGGTGCCGTTGGCAGTGTGCTGGTGGTAGTCGAGGACGCCGACGCTGTCGGCATGGAACAGGGCGTGTGTGAGCGTCATGCCCTTTGGGCCGCCGAACGCGATGGTCTCTGGCTCGTACCGGGAGGGCCACCATCGCTTGGCCGTGCCCCGGGACAGGATTCTGTCCAGGGCTTCAGTGAGGTGCGCGATGGTGTCCTCGGTGTCCGGGGCCGGGCGTACGCGCAGGCGCCAGCAGGGGTACTTCCGTACGAACCACCATGCTCCGACCGCCTCGGTGTGCAGATACGGCAGGAGGTAGGCGCGGAACGCGTGTTCTGCGGTGGGGTAGTCGGCGAACTCGATGTTCACCTGGTGCCATTCCGCAGGCGGAGTGGTGAGTGCGGCTCGGCCGGCGGCGCGGTAGCGCTCGAGCGCATCAGTCAGCCGGGCTGGGGATGTGCGAACCCTGTTAGCGGCCTGCTCGATCGGCGTTCCGGCGAGGACGGACAGGACGGCGTTCTCCATTGCGCTGGTGTCCTCGTGGCCCATGTGGTGGTCTCCTCAGCACAGCAGCAGGCAGGCGTCCCAGTTGGTGGCGGGTCCGGAGCCCGGTTCGGCGGTTTGGAAAGCAAGGACAGCCCCTGCTGCTCCTTCGAGGAAGCCGGGTTCCTCCGGAGGGGCTAGGGCGAGGAAGCGGTCGCGGAGTTCGGGGAGTCGGTCGGTGAACGCGGTGGGGATCTCGGCGCCTTCGGCGACGCGTTGGACGGTGCGTAGAAGTCCGCCGACTCCGTGGCACAGGCCGCGGCTGGTGAGTTGGTCGAGCTGGATGGGGTCGGCCAGGCAGTACAGGAGTGCTCGTTCGGCCATGCGTTTGCGGTCGGGGTCGTTCAGGGCGAGGGCGGCGAGTTGTTGGGCGCGGGCCAGGCCGGGGGTGCCGTAGCACCAGGAGGGGGCGGCCAGGTGTGGGGGCACGGTGGTGGTGTCGGTGATCCAGCGTGGCCAGCGGGTGCCGTGGTGGTCGTTCACTCGTATCTGGTCCAGCCAGCTGCAGATCCGCAGCATGGCCTTCTCGTGGCCGGGGACGGTGATGCCGTGGAGTTTGGCGAGTGCGAGGAGGGCGAGGGGGCCGGTGATGCCGTGGGCGAGGCCGGCGTTGGCGTGGCCGTCGGGGATGGGAGCACTGAGGTTGACGGGGCTGTGGCTCACCCACCAGCCCAGGCGGGGTCGCCCGTCAGCGGTGGGGAGCGGCTCGGTCAGGCGCACCAGGTACTCCAGTACGCCCTTGAGCTCGCCGCCCTCGGGGGCGCGGCGTAGGAGGAGGGCGCCGAGGCCGGTCAGGCCGCGCAGGAGGTCGTACTCGGCGAAGGTGGTCGGCTCGCCGCGGTCGATGCGGGCGTGTGCTGCTGTCAGTCGGCGTCGGATGTGGGTTGCGACGATGCGGTCGAGGGTCTGCAGGGCGCTGGTGTACCGGTTGTTGTCGACGGTGGTCCAGTGCAGTACGTACGTCATCGCGGGCGCGCCGAGGAACAGGCCGGTCTCGTTGCCGTCCAGGAGCGGGCCGATGTCGGCGAGTTGCTGATGGGCGGTCTGCCAGGATCCGGTGCCCTGGCGAGCGCGTTCGACGTGGAGCAGGGCGATGCCGAGGGAGCCTCGGGCGAGGGACTGCCGGAGTGTGGCGTCCGTGTCCGGGGCGGGCGGAGCGGTGGTCACCGCAGGGCTCCTTCTTTTCTTGCGGTCCAGGAAAGGGCGGCGGCGCGGGCCAGGCGGCGGCAGATGGCTTCGCTGTCGGGGTCGATGCCAGCAGCCCGGTTGTGGTGCATGTGCAGGAGGGACGGCAGAACCGCAGCGGGGTCGGCACCGTGCGCTTCGAGAGCCTGGCGGTAGGCCGTCAGGGCGGTGCGGCGCAGGGCCCACGTCGTGACGAGGTGATCACCGTTGGGCAAGGCTCGCAGGGCCGCGTGACCGGGGCCTGGGGCGGAGAGGTGGACGGCTGCGGAGAGTACGCCGCGGGTGGTGGCTTCGCCGTCGTTCCTCAGGAGGTTCGTCGTCAGCCATGCCCGTCCGTCCGCTGGAGAGCCGAGGAAGGCGTCGGCGATGTCGACGAAGCTGCTGGCGGTGACGGCGGGCCGGAGGCTCTCGGGGATGGGGAGGGCCATCTGTGCGAGGGCGGCGGCGGAGTCTGCGGCGAAGACCTGTTCGGCGGCGTCCAGGGTGGGGCCGGTGCCGTAGCGTCCGGTTTCCGGCTCGTCGGTGTCCCACTGCACGCGTTGGAGCAGGCCCTCGGCACGTAGTGCGTTCGCCCAGGCGGCGACGTGCTGTGCCGCTTCGCTGAAGGCGTACGGGCTCGGGAGGCGGAGTCGCAGCCGGATGTGGCTGTCGGGATCGGTGTAGCGGGTGAACCACCACGTCGGTTCGTCGGCGTCCCAGTCGTGGAGGAGGCGCGGGAGGTGCGCGGTCAGCAGTTCGGGTGCCCGGTCTGCGTTGCCGTACAGCTTCAGGTAGGCCCACTCGCCAGCGCCGGGAAGGCGGCTGGAGCCATGGCGGACGACGGTTGCCATGCGGTTGATGGGCGCGGGGGAAGGTGGTTGGTCGGAAGCGAAGGACGCGGTGATTTCGTGGGCGCGGCCAACCCAGCCGAACGCCGCCTCGTCGGGCGCTTCGTGCACGGTCACCGTTCCGTGGCGGTCCAGTTCGGCGCGCAGAAGTTGCCGGTGGGCGCTGACGTCGAGGTCGAGGCGGAGCCGTTGGTCGTTGCCCCCGACGTACACGGTGCGGGGCACGCCGTAGCGGATGCGCCAGTCGGTGAAACGGAACATCCAGTCGCGACTGTCGTCGCAGAGGTCGCGTGTGTTCAGCCGCCAGCAGGCGGCGGACAGGATGGTGCGGCCGACGCGGACTTCGGGCAGGAACGGCAGCCGGGCCGCCGCGCCCCAGGCAAAGGGGGTGAGGATGGCGGTGTGGGAGCGGTGCAATTCAGTGACGAAGCGGACGAGGGGGTGCGTGGCGCTGCTGAGTTCCACGGCGTTCATGACCGAGGGCTCGATGAGCTGTCCGGTGGAAAGGGAGAGCAGGTAGAGGCGTCGGGAGTCGGCGACGACGCCGAGGTCGTCCAGGTCGAGGGTGGAGTCCGGGTTGTGCTCGCCGACCGAGAGGACGTGCGGGACGACGGCTGGGGCGCGGCCGACGTTGCGGGTCGGGATGCGCAGGGGTGGGCTGGAGACCTGCCCGCGTACGGCTCCGGCGGCCAGCGTTGGCAGGGCGGCGTACTCGGCGGTCATCCGGTCGCGGTCCGACTGGTCCAGCATCGTCAGGAAACGGCCCGTCGTGGTGCCGGCCGCGAGGGACAGACCTGCGGTGACCAGATGGAATCGGCCGTGCTCCAGGTCCTCCAGTGAGGGGGACAACACGGTGAAGCACAGTTCGACGTGCGCGGGCACCTGAGTGGGTTCCCCGAGTGACATGGCCTCGATGTCCTCCTCGGTGAGGACGACTTCGCGCCGATCGGTGAGGGCCGCCGACTGGGCGAGGGAGAGGAGGTGATCGTCTCGGCGGGTCGTGGCTAGCACCGGCCGCTTCAGGACGGTGCCGCGGTAGCCGACGGGGAAGCCGAGGCCGGTGTCCGGGTCGGTGAGGTCGCGCAGGGGGACGATCGCGCCCATGCTGTAGCGCTCCAGGAACCGTGCGCGATAGTCCTGCCACGCTGGAGAGCCGTTCGGGTACGGCGAGATGCGGGAGACGACCTCCAGGGCACGCTCCGCCTCGCGTGTGACCGCTGTCGGCAGGACGATGTCGCAGTCGGGGCGCACATTGACGACCAGGGTGTGGGCGGTGGCGTCGATGAGGGTGTTCATCCGCGCAGCCGCCTGGACGCGTAGGGCCTGCTGCTCACCCTGGGCAGCGATGTCGTGCAGGGTGAGCAGCTGGTGGATCTTTCGCAGCTCCTCGGCTGTCTCCGCCCCACCTGATGTGGCGGCGGCACCCGTGGCGTCGAGCTGCGCGATGAGATGTCCGAGCGCTTCGTCGCACGTCATGGGGGCGTGGAGGTTGGTCAGCAGGACGCGATGGGCGACGAGGCTGGACACCATGTCCTCGATCACCGCGGTCGGCGTATCCGGGTAGTCGCCGTGGAGTTTGACCACGAGGTCGCCGACCATGATCGGCGTACTGGCCAAGGTCAGCACCGCTTCCACAGCTCGGGTTCGTCGCAGTGTGGTGTCGGTGGGGCCATTCGTGCCGGACTGGTGCGGTACTGCCACCCGAGTGCCTCGTACCGTGCAGGTCGGATCTGCCATCACCGGCAGGCGCCGCAGCACCTCCCGATTGCCTTCCAGGGCGGTGATGGCGGCGTTCAACCACTCGGCATCGGCCCGGGCGAAAGCACGGTGCTCCTTCCCCCATTTCACCCGAGCGGTGCCGCCGATGCTCACGGGGGCGGGGCCGGCGAACAGCCCGAACGGTGTGGCGCGGTGCTGCATGCGCAGCAGGTAGCGGGCGAGCGAGGCCGTGGTGCGCCGGACGGTGCGCGGCCGTTGCCGCTCTCCGTCGAGCACGTCGCGGATGGCGGAGGCGAGTAGCGGCGCGGCGAACTCGATTGCGGCAGCCCGGGTGTCGTCCGACCAGACCTGGGCGATCCAGTCGCGCCAGCGCTCGACGTCGGCGGGGGTTTCCCCATCCAGGTCGGGCCAAGGAGGAAGCGTCGCGGCCAGCGGGAAGACTGATGTGCGGATCATGCTCGCGTCGATTGCGTGGTACATCGCTGCGCCTCCTTCTTCGTCACGGCGGTGCGCGGGGCCGGGCGTGTCAGATTCCGCCCGGCCCCTGGTTGGGTCAGCCGCCGATGCAGGTGCTGTTGGTGCAGGCGGACTGGCAGGTGGAGGTGCAGTTGTCGCTGGTGTCGTTCAGCAGCGAGCCGATGACCGGGGTGGAGGCGAGGGTCTCGATGTTGAGGTCGAAGTCCGACCCGGTGTTGGTGCTGTAGTCGGTCGCGGCCTTCAGCGTTGTCGTGGGGTTCTGCTGTGCCATCACGTACTCCTCACGGGAAAAGGCGGGTGGGATGTGCTGTGCCGGCCTGGCCGTGGCGCCGCCGACGGCGTCACGGCCAGGTGATCGTGACCCGCGTGTGGGGTCGGTCGACGAGACGGCCCGCGGGAAGCCGGTCGTCCGGCGTACCTGCCGGGTGGACCTCGATGTGGGCACGGTGGGCCCGGTGGTCGCTGTGCCAGACCTGGATCTCCTCCACCAGACGGTCCGCGACCTTCTGTCCCTGCGGCCCGTGGCCGATCGCCCCGAGCTCGTACCGGTCGGGGTCGTCGGTGGGGCGCGCGGTGCGGTAGGCGAAGCTGTCTCCGTCCACCAGCGTGGGGACGCCGATCGGCGACGCGGAGCCGACCAGACCACGCTTCCGTGCGCCGATCTTGGCAGCCATCAAGGGGAGGTTGTCGAGGGCGGTCGTCAGCCACAGGTCCAGGTGCTCGGTGGACTCGTCGCCGGCCACGGTGACGCCCGACCACGCCTCGACACGGGGCATGCCCAGGGCCACACGCAGGGCCTCGGCGTCAGGCTCGGGATGGCCGTCCAGGCGGAGGGCGATCTCCTCCCCTTCCACGTCGTGGAGCAATACCAGGCGCACGCGGTTCTCCCCGACGCCCTGCATCGGCACGAACCCGCACAGCTCGAACCCGTCACTGACGAGCCGCTCCCTGTCGCGGACGAACGCCACCGTGCGGGTCATGCCACGCATCCGCAGCGGCACCACGAGCCGACCACCCTCCTTCAGCTGGTGGACCCAGGCGGGCGGGATGTCGACGGCCTGCACGGTGACGACGATGCGGTCGTACGGCGCGTGGCCGGCTACGCCATGCTCGCCGTCGGCTGTGATCACGGTGACAATCCGGTCGTAGCCGGTCGCCTTGAGGAACTCCTCCGCACGCCGGGTGACGTCGCGGTCGATGTCCATCGTGACGACGCGGCCCCGCTCGCCCACCATCTCGGCGAGGTAGGCCGCGTTCACCCCGCCGGAGCCGATCTCCAGGACACTCATCCCCGGCCGGATGTCCGCCTGCTCGATCTGCATGGCCTGGATGCGCGGGGCGGACACCGAGCTGATGTGCACGCCCGTCGCATCCGTCTTCGTGACCGGGGCGAACTCGGCCTCGTAGGTCTTGGCCATGTCCACTTCGGGGGTGGCCAGGTGCCGGGGGACCGAACGGAACGCGGCCACGACGCGGCCACTGCGCGCGGCCCCCAGTTCGATCAGCCGCTCCACCATGGCATCACGCATCTGCTGTTCGGATGCGGAGGCGTTGTGCTTCTCGGACGTTGGGGCGGGAGTGTCATTCACAAGCATTCTCCTTCTCGGCACTACGTCGTCTTCTTGAACTGGGCCAGCCTGTCTGCGGTGTTGTCGGCCAGGTCAGCGGCGAGTTCGCGCACGTCAAGGGGAAGGCCCTCGTCCTTACTGGCATTGATTCCGGCACCGACCGCGCCGACGGCGCCGATCAGGTCGAACAACGTGTCGTCGTCTGGTTCCTCGGTTGCCAAGGCGGCTCTCTCTTCTTGTGGCGGTGCGACCCGCTCCCGCTGTGACCTGTCTCCTTCTGAGGTCGGGGATACCTCCAGCTCGAACAGCGGGAGCGGGGTTGAAGGCCCGCCCAGGACGCGGCCGTTCTCCTACGCGACGTGGGCGGGCGGTCTGTTGAGTGGCGCTTTGGTGGGCCACTGGCCGAGGGGACTGGGCTGTCCGGGAGCCTGGGCATTCCGCAGGCGGGCGGCGCGCTCGCTCATCGTCCAGTGGAGCTGTTCGAGCCTGAAGACGCATCGCTGGCAGGCGCAGAGGGGAAACGCCGTGCCCGCCATCGCGATCTCGCCGACCTCGGCCACGGGGACGTTCGTCTGCTCGCACCTGAAGCAGTTGCCGGTCGCCCAGTCGAAACGGTTCCACAACTCTCCTGGCCTCACCCCCATGGCGGGCCTCCTCCCGGGAGATGGGGCATCGGGTTACCGCCGACGAGGGGCAGAAAGGCGACGGGGCGCGCATGCCACACGAAGGAGCACGACCCCGCTGCGAGCGGCAGCGTGAAATCCACACCTTGTTGAAGAGCTGAGACGGCGTCCCGCCAGCTCTGGGCACGTCGGTCCACGAGAAGGTCGATGAAGGCCGGCTCAGCGGCCGAGGCGATGACGCGGACTTGAATGCGTGCCCATCGGACAGCCGAAGCGGCGGTCGGCTGTGCAGCACAGCTGATGCGCCGCCCATCCGTATGACCCCACTCGCACCAGAACCCGGACTCAGGCCCGCAGACGGCGCGTGTCGGCGTGGGAGAGACATGAAGGAGCGCGGGGTGATCAGGGCGCATGGCCGCCTGCCTCCGGGCAGACCCACAGCAGTCGGCGGGTGAGACTGGCGACGTCGCGCATGTAGAAGAAGGCGCTGAAGGCCGGCGTCTCCTTCGTAGGACGCTCTGACAGATCCAGCAGCTTGTTCGCCCGTCTGACCAGATGCCTGATGTCGGGGTCCTCGTCCGCGCCCAGGTCCATGCCGAGAAGCCGGTTCAGCTGCTCGATGACGGCCGTGGTCCTGATGTCGATGCTTTCGCGGGTGGAGGTGCCCAGCTTCATCCTCAGGGCGGCGTCGGTGCTGTCCGCGATCAACTCCGTGTCGATGGGCTGGTTGTCGACGGCTGGAGCCTTGCGTCTGTCCGTCACGGTGCTCACCACGCATCTCCCCTCGGTACCGCAACCTGCGGCGACTGCCTCGGTTGCTCGGGTTCGGAGACGAACGTAGAGCGGCCGTCACCCAAGCCCCAAGGAGATTGCGCGAGTTTGCAGCAAGCCGATTGACGGCCCACAACAGCCCATCGACCATCGTCATGTCGCGCAATCCCAAGCAAGGCAGCAGACAGGAGAACCACCATGAAGCTACGGTTCCTTGGTAAGAACTCCACGGTCGGCGACTGCCCGACCCTGTACGCCACGGACCGGGACACGTACCTCGTCCAGGGCTGGAAGATCTTCGCGAATGACCTGCTGATGCAGCTTGAGATCCCGGAGGGGGAGACGGCGGTGGAGGTGCCCACAGAGCTGTTCGAGCACCTCACGAAGGACCACCTGGCGGCCGGGGAGATCAGGCGCGTCGAGGGTCCGATCATGATCCTCACGCCGAACGGTACGTTCGTCGTCCAGGGCCGCGAGGTGACCGACCCCGAAGCGCTGGCTCAGATGGAGATTCCGGACTACGAGACCGTGGTCGAGGTCCCCAAAGCCGCGATCACCGCCCTACTGGAGGAACCGCGTGGAGCTGATCTCCAGCGCCGAGCGCAACCAGCTCTTTGAGAGCTTCGCGCAGGACGCATTTCATCTGGAGCTGAGGGACGACTACTCCGTCCCCGACGAGGACAGCCCGTTCACGAGCTGGCTCCGCGGCGAGACCGTCGACTACTCCTACATGGAACCCTGGACGCGGCTCATCAGGCGTGTCACGGGTGAAGGGAGAACCGTCCGACGCGTCCGAGTGGTCACAGAGCCGCACACCCCCTACATCCAGTGGGAGCACGCCACCACCGCCCTGAACGAGGAGGCCGGCGAGGAGATCCGCTGGCTGCCCCGGCACCGCCTGCCGGAGGGCATCACCTTCCCCGTGGGAGGCAACGACTGGTGGCTGTACGACGACCGCCTGCTCGCCGTGGGCCACTTCGCACCCGACGGCAGGGTGCTCGGGTCGGAACTGATCGAGGACCCGGACACCGTGGCCGAGTGCGTACGCCTACGGGACCTGCTGTGGTCCGCCGCCACCCCGCACCCCGAGTACAAGCCCTGACCGACCCGTGAGCACCCAAGCACAAGAGGCACTGCAAGCGCTCGGTGCCCGGCTGCGCGGCTTCCGCAAGGATGCCGGATTCGCCAGCGGCCGGGCATTCGCGCGCGCCACCACGTGGCAGGAGTCGAAGGTCTCCCGGATCGAGAACGGCAAGCAGCGCCCCAGCGAGGACGACATCCGCGTCTGGTGCGAGACGACCGGCCAGGGCGACCAACTCGGCGACCTGGTCGCGATCGTCCGCCACGTCGACGAACTGTGGCTCGAATGGCGCCGACAACTCCAGACCGGCGTCGAGAAACGACAGCGCCAAGCCATCCCGGTGTACGCCAAGACCAAGGTCTTCCGCATCTGGCACCCCACGCTCATCTGGGGAACACTCCAGACCGCGGACTACGCCGCCGAGGTCTTCCAACAGGGCGTCAGCTATTACGAGATACCCAACGACACCGAAGCGGCCGTGGCGAAGAGACTCGAACGCCAGCAGTACCTATACCAGGGCGAGCGCATCTTCAACGTCCTCCTCGGCGAACAGGCCCTCTACACCAACTTCGGCGGCCCAGAAGTGATGAAGGGACAGCTCGACCGCCTCCTGGCGGTGATGCGCCTTCCCCGCCTCAGCCTGGGCATCGTCCCCAAGTCCGCCCCGACCCTCATCTGGCCGGGCAATGCGTTCTCGATGTTCGACAGCCGACTCGTCCTCGTCGAGACCTACTCGGCGGAGTTCTCCGTCTCCCAGCCCCGAGAAATCGAGCTGTACACCAAAGCGTTCGCCCTCCTGAAGCAGTCAGCGGTCTACGGAACCGCCGTCCGAGACCTCATCTCCACGGCGATCCAGCACTACGACCAGATCCCGAACGACTAGGAGAGCGCACCGTGCAGCCGATGACCCCGAACTGGCGAACCAGCTCCTACACAGAAACGCAGAACTGCGTCGAAGTAGCGGACAATGACCCGACCACGGTGATGATCCGGGACACCAAGGCACGCGGCCGGGGAATGATCGAAGTCCAACCAACCACGTGGACGGCTTTCGTGGAGCACACCAAGCAGAGTCAGCACTGATGGCGTTCGCGTGGGGCCCTCTGAACGGTGCCGATCACCCTCAGTTGTCCGCTGCCATCCAATCGAGCCGTTTGTCAGCGAACCCAGGCGTTTCCGGATCGCAGCGCGCCGCCGACTGCACAGCGCGGTGTCATGTCGCCGGGAATCCAGGAGCGATGTGGTGCCGCTCGGCGGTACGCTGCTCTCTTCGCCCCACGGCGGAGTCACCCCCCCGGCGGAATCTATGGCGCAGACACCCACCGGCCTCTTCCCGGTTACTGACCCCGACCGGCAGGCCAAGGGCCGACAGAAGATGCACGGCTTGGCCTTGTACATCACCCACGTCTGGGAAGCCGCCGCCTCCACCGACACCACGCTCTGCCGCGATCATGGTCTGGACGTCGACTCCGAGCGCGTCGCGCTTGAAATCGCCCCCGCTCTCGCGGCTATCCGCACCCTTGACCTCGAAGTGCTTCGGGCCAGCCTCAACAGGGCCGTTGCCCAGCGCTACCTGGACCTGCAGAAGACCGACCCCCAGGGGCAGGTCGTCCTCGGTGTGGTGCTCCCGCGGAACGCCGACATCCACCTCCCGGCAACCCTCGATCTCCACGTCGACCGTGTCGTCGGCGAAGGCGACGGCTACAGGGTGATGCCCTCCTGGCAGCCGTACGACAAGCTGCCTGCCGTCGTACGCGCCAACAGGAGGAACCAGAGCAACAGAAACGGCACAAGCGAGCCCTCCCACACCGCCTATCGGAACGCGGTCGGCGGCCACCTCGTCATCGAGACCCTCCTCGACGCGTTCGCCTTCTTCCTGCGCTGCGACCCCACCCTGGCCCGACGCGTCGCAGGTACGGACGACCTGGCGTACTTCCCGTTGCGTGCCTACACCATCCACGACTACGAGCGCCGCCACCCCGACCAGCCCAACCGGGCCGCCTTCGGTGCGGAAGTCCGCCGACTCACGGAGGACGCCCCGCCCTCAGGGGCCGGCCGGGAGATCTTGTATCGCCTCACCAGCGACGGCACGGCCGTGTACTGCGGGCACACCGTCGAGCCGTTCGGCCTGCGCTCGGTGTTCACCGAGTCCGCGCCGCAGATCGTGCGCGATATCCGGGCCGGGTACCCGTATGTCGCCGCGGCCACCGACGGCACGCACCACGCCGTCGTTGCCGACGCTGACGGCCGCCTGGCGGCGGACGGCGTCGCGCTCGATGACTATGCCTTCGCCCAGCCGTGCCGACATCCGCTCCCCCAGACATGGCTGGCGTGGTGGCAGCTAACGCTCGAGGACCCGTTCTGGTACCGGAAGCAACGGCACTGCGCGGGGAGCCCACGCGACCTATGAGGTATGTGAACCGTCCGCCACCTCCGGCGTACGAGCCGTCAGGGTGGCGTGGCGGCGGTGGCTTCCATCTGTACGGTCGAAACGCGATCTCGCCACTGGCCCCTAAGGCCGATACAACCTGGAGTTCTCCCGCTGTGATTCCACCTGGTCAGTCGATGTGACGACGTAGCCAATCTCGCGCAGTGTCTCAGCTGCCGCTTCGTGAGCATCGCGCACCGCGGCCTTCAGTTGCAGGATGCGCCACTCCCGTAGATGTACATCAAGTACTTCTCTCCAGCCCTTCACGACATCAATGGCGAACTCCCGTTCCAGCAGGAGCAAAACGTCCTCCAGAGCTGGCCGCATCCGATGGCCGCCAACTGAGAAGTGCATTTCAGCAAGGCGTGGGAGCTTACGTGCCCTCATGCCGTTCCTCGGGCGGCCTTTCTTGTCGGCGAGCCGTAGCAGGTAAGCCATCTCGTCGCGATGGGCGTGAACGTGCAGGTGGGCGCCAGGCGGGTCATCCCAGTACCGCTCGTACTCATACCGGAGGAGCGGATCCGAGCTGCCTTCGTAGAAGACCTTCACCTCGGTCCTGTCGACTGCCAGATACTTGGCTGCACCGTCCCAACAGCAAAGATGCTGCACGAAGAGGTTCAGGCACCGCTCTTCGTTGATCCGAACAGGGATGCGCACGATCCGGCGATCGGATGCGAGCGGGGCCACCCGGATGCGATTGCCTACATTCTGTGCGGAGAACTGTGGGGAGTCCTCGCCGAGGACTCCCCGTGTCAGAGCGGTCAGTTTGTCGGCGAACTGTGTCGCCTTGTCGTCGAGGGTGGCCTCGTCAGCTGTCACCTTCGAGAAGGTAGTCGATGCCTTCGATGGTGTGCCAAACGTCCAGCTCATCCGAGCTGAGGCTGTATGCGGCGGCTCTGTCACGCAACGTCTCGTAGGTCATGCCGATCTCATCGAGTAGCCGCTTGCGCTGGGCTTGCAGCTCCTCGCGCGTCGTGTGGATCATCGTGGCCATCGCGCGCTCCTCAATCGGTTGGTGCGGACAGTCAAACAGGCTGCACTGACATTGACGCTAGAGCGCCACGAGGTGGTTCGCCAAACCGATGCCCACCGACCATGTACCCAGCGGGAGAGATCGAGTACCGTGCGTAGTCGTCTGGGTCTACGCGATCATGGCTCCGCCGGCTGCGCCGCACTGGCCAAGGGACTGTTGGACGAGAGTGATTTGGGCGAGGGTTACACCCACATGGCGCAGCGCCCCGCGTAGCACGACGACGTGACCGTGATCGGCTGCCCGGCGCTGGAGAAGCTCGGCAGTGAGGCTGCGGTCGGCGGCAGTTTCGAATTCCCACACAAGGCGAAGGCATCCTTCACTGATGCGGGCGGTAGCGACTCACTGGCCGAGGAGCTGTACAGCGACACCGGGGAGAGGCTCTCGGAGGGCGTGAGCCGGATCTTCGCGGCGCTGACCTCCTGCCCCACGTACCAGGTGCTCGTCGGTGCCACTCCCCGTAACGGTCACGGCCCAGAAGGTGCCTGTCCCGCGGTTGGGTGACGAGCGGTGGAGCCAGCTGCTCTCGTTCACCGCGGGCGGACGCAGCCAGGTCGCCAAGCAGACGGCTGTTCGTACGGGGACGGTGGTCGTGGTGCTCTCCGGCTCGTCCGCGCTGGTCGATGCCCACGTGGAGAAGGCACTCGACAGAGTCTGTGCCGAGCGGTGAGCCGGAGTCCGCTGACGTACAAGAGCCGTTCTTCTCATACGCCGACGGCGGCCCACAGGGTGGGCCGCCGTCGGCGCGTGGTCGGTCAGTTCTCGCCGTGCTCGGCGAGGTACTCCAGTGTGTCCTGCGCTGTGACGATCTTGACCAGGCGCTCGTACTCCGTGCGGTCCTCGTCGGTCATGATGGCGACAGCGTTGCTGACCACGGAGCCCTTGGGAAGCCTGGCGAAGTACTTCATGAGCAACTCGACGAAGGCGTCCTTCATCGCGTCGAGTTCACGCTCCCATTCGTCCTCAAGCCGCATCTGTGCCTTCGCGGCGGCTATCTCTGCCGGTGTCATGGTGGAGAGCAGCTGGTGCTCGGCGGTGGTGAATGGATGTCCGTCGAGGTGGTAGCAGCGCGACGGGTCCTCGTGACGGGCGAGGTCCAAGTCGTCCTCTTCATCACCGACTTCGGGGCGAACAGAGGAGGAGGGCATGGGCGGTTCCTTGTGTGGTGTCGCGAGTTCGGCTTGTGCTGGTGAGTGCTTCGAGGGCGGATCGGCAGGCGGTGCTCGGGGCATGGCGTGCATTGCCTTGGTCGAAGGAGCCGGTTGAGGAGGGCGGAAAGGCTTCGTGCCAGGGCTGTTGGGTGGAGGCCGGCGGTGGGAGTGCGACGCGCTCGGCCGCTGCTTGATGGGTGCTCGGGGTCACCGTGGCCGGTGCGGGCGGGATGACGGCGGCGCGGATGTCGGGGGTGTCGCGGCGGTGGCTCGCGCCGTGGACGGGACGTGGGCGATGCGGGGGCTGCGGGCTTGTGCGGCCCGTGCTTGGCGGCCGGGCACGTGCCGGTTGCCGAGGCGTTGGATGCGCCAGGTGAGGGTCCTGGCCGGGGACGTGGCGTCGTCCAGCGAGCGCCGCCCTGCTGCGTGGTGGAGGAGTTCGGCCGGGTCGTGCCCGGCTGCCTCGGCGGCGGCGAGGGTGGCGGCCAGGGACTCCCAGGCGGGTTCGGCGAGGATCTGCTTGGCGTAGGCCGGAACCGCGTCGCGGACGTGCTGGACGTACCGGCGGACGGCGCCGGCCGGAGGCTTGTGGGCGGCTATGGTCGCCAGGGGCGCGGGGGCTGTCTGGTCGTAGGCGGCCCGGAGGTGGAGCAGGGCTTGGCGGGCGGCGGCGACCTGCCGGTCGTGGTGCCGCTGCGCGTTGTGGCGCTGGACGGCGGTGACGACGAGTATGGCGGCGTCCAGGAGCATCGCCAGGCCGCTGCCGTCGGCGGGGTGGTGGCGCATCGCCTTGATTGCGCCGCGCAGTGCGCGGGCGTGCTGGTGGTCGACGCGGGCTCGGGTGTGGGCGGCGTGCTCGAAGGCGACGGCGGCCCGGTGGAGTTCGGCCTTCAGGTGGGCGGGGGCGTAGAGGGGCAGGGCGTAGAGGGTTTCGCCGAGGGCGACCAGGTGGGCCTGCGCGACGTCGGCGGGGCTGTGGTCGATGTGGTGGCAGATGTGTTCGGTGGCCATGGCGGCCTGGTGCCACGGGTTGGGGCGGCGCCCGGCCGGTGAGGGTTCGATGGGGGGAGCTTCGGCGGCGGCGAGGCGCTGCTGTATCTGGGGGAGGGAGAGGTCGGTGGCGAGGCTGGAGCCGGAGTAGAAGACGGGCTCGCCGTTGTCGTTGGTCTCGCCGGGCAGGGCGACCTTGTAGCCCTGCAGGTCGCCGGAGGGCAGAGTGCGGGTTTCGACCTGGAGGCCGGCGTCGGCGAGCAGGTTGAAGAACTCCTGAAGGTCCTCGGCGCGGGCGAGCGCCGTGCGGACGACGTGGCGAAGTTCCGCCCGTGTGTCCTTGCTGCGGCCGGTGCGCTTGGCCTTCTCCTGCTCGGCGCGGGTGGGGCGCTTGGCGGCGGGGGTGCCGGCGGTGGCCTGGCGTCCGCGGGGGACGCGGGTGAGGCCGAAGTCTTCCTCGATCCTGGTGAGTTCGGTCATGGCGCGGTGGTAGTCGTTCCAGTTGCGGGGCGGTCGCAGGTCCCCGCGCATCTTGGTGGCGACGATGTGGATGTGGTCGTCCGCGTGGCGCACCGCGATCCAGCGGCAGCCGTCCGGGTCGCCGGTGGGGGCGATGCCGGTCGCGTGCACGATGCGGCGCGCGATGTGTTCCCATTCGGCGTCGGTGAGGATGCGGTCCTCGGGCGCCGCGCGCAGCGAGCAGTGCCACACGTGCCCTGCCGGGGCCTGGTCGCCGGCCTGCTTGACGCGCAGGTCGAGGGCCTTGACGAGCTGGTCCATCCGCTCGTCGTGGTCGGGGCTGCCTTCGGGGCCGGGGTCGGGTACGAAGCCGTCCCAGGAGGCGACGATGTGCTGGTCGCTGTGCACGGTGGCTTTGCCCCGCCCCAAGAGGTACCTCAGTACGCCTCGGGTGTTGCTGCCCGGTTTGACGATGTTCGCGATCACGCCCGGCCCGCCTTCTGCCCGGCGGCCCGGTGAGCGGCCTCGTCCACGGCCTTCACCGCGTCGCGGGCAGTGGCCAGGAGGCGTTCGGCTCGGCCCAGGACGGCGGCGTCCACAGGGTGTGGATCACCGCCGGAGTTGAGACGGCGCGCTATCTGGTTGGCGTTGGTGCCGATCCGGGCGATCTCGGTGCGCAGGGCAGCGAATTCGTCGATGGCGTCGTCGTAGACGGTGCGCTGGTCGGGCAGGTGCGTCTCGCCGTTGACGAAGGCCATGACGACCGCGCCGACCAGGTGGGCGCCGGCGATGCCCATCGCCTTGGCCCTGGCCACGATCGCGGCCTTCTCGGCGTCGCTGTAACGGGCATCGACACGGGCCTCGCGACGGCCGTCGTCACAGCGTTCACGGCGGCGCAGGACACGATAGAGCGCGGCTTCGTCGGCAGCGCGTACGACAGGTGTCTGCTGCTCGGCAGCGACGCTTTCGCCCGCCCCCGACTCCTGCTCCGGCGCGCCCTCGCGCCGGAGCTGCTCCTCCGCGACCCCCGGCGCGGAGGAGTCCGCGTTGGACCGGCCGATGGACGGTCCAACGCCCTTGCTTGCTGCGCTGTTCAGGCCGGTGGTCATCTCCTGCTGAGACGTGGCGAGTTCGCGGTGTGGATCGTGCATGGGACGGTTCTCCGTGGGGTGCTGTTGTCGGGTGCTTCGCTTTGCGCGGCCTCGTGCCCCCGCGCTTGTCTGCGCGGGGCACGGGTGAGCCGGAAGGGCGGGGCGAAGGTGCGTTTGCGGGGGTCAGGCGGTGCCGGCGGGGGCGGTGTCGAGTTCCCTCTGCCGCTGGTAGGCGGCTTCGTCGAGCCCGTCGAGAGGTTCGGCCTCGAAGTCGTCGTACGCGGTGGGCTCGGCCTGGCTGGTGCGCTCGGCCTGCAGCTGGTCGCGCAGAGCACGGGCGCGTTTCTGGCCGATCCGTAGTTCGCCGCGCAGACGCTCGGCGGTCAGCCGGTCGTCGCTCCACTCGGCGGTCAGGAGTCGAGCTTCGTCGAGGATTTCGGCGTCGGTGCGGGTGCGGTCGGCGTTCGACTTGGCGGTGGCGCGGACCCGACCGGTCGCCCGACGCGGGGCGGCTCCGGTCGACTCCACGGCGGCGGCCGACCGGGGCGGTCGGGTGGCGGGGGCCGACTCGTCGGCCTGGGTCGGCCTCGTCACGGGCGCCTTGGCGACCTTCACGGGGGCCGACTCGGTCAGCTGCTCGGAGGCCGATTCGGCCTGGTCAGACGTCGACCGTGTGGCCTGCTCGTCGGCTTGCCGACTCTCCGACTGGGCAAAGGCTGCTTCGGCCGAGTCAGCCGACTCGGGGGTGTGGTGCAGCACCTTCGCCACGAGGTCCGACCCGAAGTAGATCGACCCGACCGGGAGCGAGGTCGCCAGCAGCACAAGGGCCCAGTTCGCAGGGTCCCAGTCGGCCAGTCGGCCCCACTGGACCGACTCGGTGTGCAGGGCCGGGATGAGGCCGTGTACGTAGTTCAGCAGGAGGCTGGCGATCGTGTAGGTCGCCAGGACCCGCAGCGCGAACTTACGGTCGTTACCGGTCAGCACGAGCGTGGCGACCAGCGCGAGGGCCATCAGCCCGTCGATGACGATCGGGTAGAGCAGGGCGGCGGTGGGGTCGGCGCCGATGGCGCGGGCCACGTCGGACAGCGCGTTCCACGAGACCCGGAAGGCCATGAGGACGACGGCCACCAGGCCGATGACGAGGGTGATGCGTCCATTGCGGTTCACGCGGCGACCTCCAGCGGGTGCGAGTGCTCGGCGGCCGGGGCGAGCGGGAGCAGAGTGATGCCGGCGCGGATGCCGAGGCTGCCGCGTATGGCTGCCGGGGCGCGGGGCAGGGGAGGGAGTGAGCGGCGTTCACGGAGGGGGCGTTCACGCGGGCCCCCTTCTAAAGGGGGCCCCGCGCGTGATCGCCTGGGCACGTGTACGACGTGGACGCTCGCGTGATCGCTCTACCTGCGGTTTCGCGGCGAGCGTGAGCGCTGTGAACGGTTCACGGCGGGGTGCTCGCGTGAGGGCCGCGTGTACGGTCGCGTGATCGCTCCGCGTTGGCCGGTGGCGGGGCTCAGCCGACGGCGGTGAGGTGGCGGGAGGAGGCGTAATAGCGGGTCTGCTGCCCGCCTCCGGCTCCTCCGGCGACGCCGTCGGCCCTGGTGGCCAGGCCGCTGTCGACCAGGCGAGCCAGGTGGCGCCGTGCCTTTTCGACGTCGGCCCGTTCGGGGTCACCTCCACCGATGAGGACGGTCGCCAGGTCGCGGGCGGTCATGCCGCCTGGAGCGTTGCGCAGCAGCACTGCGGGATCCTTGGTCGGGTCGACCGTGGTGGTGCCGCGCACATGGTCGTGGGTGACGTCCAGCGGGCCGACCTCACCGGTGGGGGTCTTGAGGTGGTGCAGGGTGACTGCAGGGTCGCCTGCTCGGCCGGTGACGAAGAGGACGCTGCCCGCGCCGGCGGTGATCCAGGTGGAGCCGTAGACCTGGTCCAGGCTGGGGCGCTGGCCGCGCGGGGCGTCGGCGGTGGCCTTGCGCTGGTGGTGCAGCTCCATGATCTCCACGCCGCCTCGCAGAGCGCGCATGCGGGCGTTGTGGAAGGCGACCGCGAGGCTGTCGTCGACCATAGTGCTCACCGCGTCCTTGAGGCTGTCGATCACGATGGTGTCGGCCTGGTGGGCGGCGGCGAGGTCGGCGAGGAGGTCGGGCTCCTTGTCGAGCGTGGCGGGCAGTGGCCCTTCCCAGACGACGAGCCGCTCACGCAGGATCGCCTCGTCGGTGTCGAAGACGCGGCGGGCCATGGCCTTGGCGATCTGCTTGGGCCGGTCCATGGCCAGATAGAGCACCCGCCTGCTGGCGGCGACCGGCATCTCCAGGACGGTCTCCTGCAGGCCGAGGCGGGCGAAGATCACCTGGTGGGCCAGGGTGGTCTTGCCGACACCGGGTGCACCCACAATCATCAGGCTCTCACCCGGCGCCCAGACGGTCTTGTCCCGGGTGCCCCACAGGGGCTCGGCGTCCGCGCCGGTCTCCTTGACGAAGGACCACCCGTCGGTGGCGAAGCGGTTCAGACGTCCCTGGCCCGAGGCGAGGGCCTGCTCGCGCTCGGCCCGCATCTCCGCCTCGACCTCACTGCGTATCGCCTCGGGGTCGGCACCCGGCTCCTGGGCACGCTGGACGGTGCGTACCGCGGAGGCGAGCAGGCGGCGGAGGTTGGCCTTCTCACGGATGATCTCCGCGTGGTGCTCCGCGCTACCGGTGCCGTAGTGCACGTCGGCGAGCTGGTGCAGGTAGGGACGGCCACCGACACGCTCCAAGTCGCCTTGCTGCTGGAGCAGCTCGGTGAGGACGATCGGGTCGGTCGGCCTGTCCTCGCGGTGCTGGGCGAGGAGCGCGCGCCAGATCGTCTCGTGCGCGGGCCGGTAGAAGGCGTCCTCGCCCAGGATGGGCCGGACCACGTCGATGATGTCGGCTTTGTGCATGCAGGCGCCGAGGACCGCGCGCTCGGCGTCCACATTGAAGGGAGGCTCCATCGGCGCGGGGGCCTCGTCGAAGCGGGATGGCATCTGGGACGGCAGGGTCGTACCCTGAGGCATAGAGCTCCTCACCCGGCAGGCCACTATGGGGCGGCAACCCCGGCCGGTGCCGGTTTCGATCGTTCAGGGATGGATGGTTGTGCGGTGGAGCCTCTACCTCGGCCCCGGTGTTCGTCGCACCGGGGCCGCTTGCGTGTGCGGGTCCGTCCACCGCTGTACGGCGGACTATGATCATAGCCCAGGTTTTCGGAAGCGCAACGCCTTGCATTTCACTCCGCAATGATGTTTAGTTGTGGACGCTCGCCCCAGTGGGCCCGGTCGTCGCGTGAAGGGAGGTGCGAATGAGTGGTGAGGAAGGTGCGGAGCGCGCCGGCCCGGGTCGTCCGATGCCGGAGGATCACGCCGCCGCACGCATCAAGCTGGAGCGCGAGGTCCGCGGTTGGAGCACCGTGAAGCTCGCCGAGGAGATGGCCGCTGCCGGCCATCCGATCAACCAGTCGGCGATCTGGCGCATCGAGAGCGGCAAACCCCGTCGCAGGGTCAACCTCGACGAGGCGCTCGGCTTCTGCAAGGTCTTCGACATCACCATGCAGGACCTGACCGGACCGCCAGGAGAGCTGGCCACGCCCCGCATCCGCCAGCTCGCCCACAAGTACGTCCAGATGACGCTGGAATACCGCCAACTGCGAGCGGCGATCGACCGGAACCAGATGCACCTGCACGAG
Organism: Streptomyces muensis; assembly: GCF_021474425.1. Lineage (GTDB taxonomy): Bacteria > Actinomycetota > Actinomycetes > Streptomycetales > Streptomycetaceae > Streptomyces > Streptomyces muensis. The sequence continues at coordinate 36,823 of NZ_JAKEIP010000075.1, forward strand.
ATCCAGATGGAACTCGACGCCTACGGGGACAAGGGGCCCGAGCAGAGAGGACAGGTCGACGAACTCCTCCGGCTCGAAGAACGAGCCGCGATGAGAAGCCTGCACCCTTCCCAGGCACACCGGCGAAACCAGGGGCAGCCACCCGCCGACGAGTAGCCGGCCGTTGCCCCACCCACGGCGCTACGAACGCCAAGAAACCCCTAAGCGCGGCGACCCCCGTCGCCGACGATCACCCAACCATCCATCCCTGAACGACACCACCGGCCAGGCCGACGGGAGTTGCCGCTCCCGCGACGCCGCAATGCCGGGGGAGGAGACACCTTGTCGCAGCCCGCCCTGCCCATATCCCAGATAGCCCGGCTCCTGGACGTCCCCGAAGACGCCCTGCGCACCCTGATGGCCGAGCGGCGAACCGCCGGCGACACAACCCTGGTCGCCCTCACCGTCGCCGAGGCCGCCCGCCGGATCGGCATCGGCCGCACCAAGCTGTACGAGTACATCTCCTCCGGGGAGATACGTTCCGTCAAGATCGGCAGCCTGCGCCGCATACCCGCCGAGGCGGTCGGTGAGTTCCTAGCCCGTCGCTTTCGGGCCTCGGACTTCGACGCCGCGGCCTGAGGCGGGCGCGCATGGCAAAGCCCAAGAAGCCCAGCACGTCCCGCCAGCCCAACGGCGCCTCGTCCATCTACCTCGGCAAGGACGGACGCTGGCACGGTCGCGTCACCGTCGGCGTCAAGGACGACGGCACCCCTGACCGCCGCCACGTCAGCCGCAAGACGCGTGCCGAGGTCACCAAGGTTGTGCGCGAGCTGGAGAAGCAGCGCGACTCCACCGGTGTTGCCAAGGCTGGCCAGACCTGGACGGTCCAAACTTGGCTGACCCACTGGGTCGAGAACATCGCCGCGCCCAGCGTCGGCGAGAACACCATCGACGGCTACCGCGTGGCGGTCTACCACCACCTCATCCCCGGCCTGGGCGCACACCGCCTGGAGAAGCTGGAGCCGGAGCACCTGGAGCGCTTCTACCGCAAGATGCAGGCAAGCGGCAGCGCCGCCGGCACCGCCCACCAGGCGCACCGCACGATCCGCACCGCGCTCAACGAGGCCGTACGCCGCCGCCACCTCACCACCAACCCGGCCTCCATCGCCAAGGCCCCCAAGCTCGAAGAGGAGGAGGTCGAGCCGTACACGGTCGAGGAGGTCCAGCGCCTCCTCCTCGAAGCGGGCAAGCAGCGCAACACCGCCCGCTGGGTCATCGCACTCGCGCTCGGCCTGCGTCAAGGCGAGGTTCTTGGCCTGAAGTGGGAGGACGTCGACTTCGCGAACGGTGTGATCCTCGTACGCCGAGGACGCCTGCGGCCCCGATACAAGCACGGCTGCGGCGACAAGTGCGGACGGAGCAAGCCCGGCTACTGCCCGCAGAAGATCAACATCCGGCGCGAGACCAAAGACACCAAGACCCGCGCCGGCAAGCGCCCTATCGGCATGCCCGAGGAGCTGCTCAAGTTGCTGCGGCGGCACAAGGAGGAACAGGAGCGAGAACGAGCGCTCGCCCGTGACCTGTGGGAGGAGAAGGGGTACGTGTTCACCTCGCCGATCGGCGAGCCGCTCAACCCCAACACCGACTTCCACAAGTGGAAGGACCTGTTGAAGGCGGCGAACGTCCGTGACGGACGCCTCCACGACGCCCGTCACACCGCGGCGACCGTGCTACTCCTCCTTGGTGTCCCAGACACGGTTGTTGACCGGATCATGGGCTGGGAGCCCGGCAAGTCCGCCCGGATGCGCAGCCGGTACCAGCACCTCACCAGTTCCGTTCTCCAGCAGACCGCCGCGAAGGTCGGCGCCCTGATCTGGGGCTCAACACCTCACCAATTCCCGTCGACACCTGGAGGTTCCGTACCTGGCTTGAGCCAGAGCCCCGAACCAGCGGAGCCGGTGGTGTACGTGGCCTGTCTCGGCGAACGGTATGTTCCGTTCCTCCACCACGAGCACGCCCAGGCCGTGGTCTCCCAGTGGGGCGCCGATCACCCCGGTAAGCCTGCGCACGTGGAGGAGTGGGACCGGCCACAGTGGGAGCACGAGGGCCCTGGTGGCGTGCGGGCTATCCGTGACCGGATTCCTGACCGCCGGCTCGTTCATCATGCCCACGCCGTGTTTCTGCCCGGTGGCGAACGTCTCAACATCGGCCGCGATGAGCAATGGTCCGTGCTGTCCTGGGAGTTCGAGACCGAGCTGTACACGGACCTGCCGGTCCGGTGGCACACCACACGGCGCCCAGGCCAGGAAGTAGAGGCTCAGGTTCGTGGTACGGACAAGGGTGCCGTTTATACGGCCTATGCCGAGGCGTGCGCACAGGCTGTGGATCGGTCGAGGAACCCTGCCAGATACGGCGATGCGGTAGGTCGCTAACTTTCGTCGCCGATCCGGCCGTGAGTTTGCACGGTCGGATCGGCGACGCCTCTTTCTTGTCGGACTGCAACTAATTGTGCCGTTCAGCGGCTACACGGATGGCTTGGCGTATTCCTAGATCCACAGCGCGATCGTCCGCCAGCTCGGCGAAATGACGCGCGGATTCCGGATGGTCGCGAAGTGCAGGGGCCACGATCCTCGCGACGTCTCCTCTCAACGTGCGCAGCCAAGACCTGATGGCGTCTTGTGGGCGCCACTGATCCCAGTTTCCGTCCCATTCGCACATGGCACGGATGGATTCATCGAGGAGGTCCCATTCATTGCTGCTGGCCGCACTGATGGCTACTCCGTGAAGCCACGTGACGGCGCGCGCCGCTTCACCAAATTGCACCGGATTAGTTCCGTTGCCATCCACGTGCTTGGCCAATGCTCTCAATAGGGTGACGGCTTGCCTGGAGTTGCGAGACATCGATGGTACTGCGAGCTCTGGCTGCAGCCGAGGCAGAACATCTAGGTGCAGACCGTAGTCGTCCGGGTGGCTAGCGATGAGTTCAAGGAACGCGTCGGTGGTATGGGACTCTCCGGAATTGGCGGCATCAAGCAGTGTCTCGGCACGTGCTACGGCTGGCTCATGAGGCTCGCTGAATTCGCGATCGATGAGATCTAGCAGCTCGTCGATGCTTTGTGGCCTACGCTCGGCTTCCTGCTGCGTCGCAGCTCTGACGATGTTCCTCCAGGGCCCGGGCGGAGGAAGCAGTTCAACATTCGTTTGGGGTATCTCGCCGGTGACAGCCCATGCGATCACTCGCCCGAGGCTGTAGATGTCGCTGGCAGCCGTGGCGTCTTCGTGAGGCTTTATGAAGAGCTCGGGGGCTGCGAATCCTTCGGTGCCGATAAAGTGGCCCGTCCGGCCGACTTTGGTCGTTTGCCCCCGTGGCCGCCGCACCACTCCCCAGTCTGCGAGGGTCCACCGGCCGTCGAGGAGAAGCATATTCGAGGGCTTGATGTCGCGGTGCATCCAGCCTTGTTGGTGCGCCATATCTAGAATGGAACCCATGGAGCCGATCAGTTCACGCAGATTATCAGATTCTCGCAGTTGTTCGTGCTTCTCCTCGGCCGTCGCTTCAGCCAGTGGCATAATGAACCATCTGTGATCCTGCTCAAAATCAAGGATCGGCATATAGTTCGGGTGGTCATTCAGTAGCTCGGCTATATCGATTTCTCTGCGCATTCGAGCGCTGGGGTTTTCCCGTTGGGACAGTCGCCGCTTGAATGCCACTTCGATGCCCGAATTCTTATGTGAGGCGCGGAATACCGCCGCTTGGCCGCCTTCCTCGATGGGGACGCGGTCAAGGCTGTAGTCCTTCTTTATGCCCCGCCCTTCTCGAATCACCTCTCGGTAACGGTCAAGGTGTGGTGGAACTTGTGTCAGATCGCCCCACAACTTCAGGAGAGGGCTGAAGGAGTGCGATAGTATTCTCTTTGCGAAACCCTCAATGAATCCCTCGATGGACATATCGGCGCGAGGTTCGTAGAGCGATGGAATCTCGCCGTTGGTGGAGGAGACGTAGGCGATTTTGTCGTAGAGTCCGTCGCTGTAAAACTGCTCAAAGGTCTCGGCTAGCCGCTGCTTGTGTGACGGTCCGCCGCGTGCTGCGCCGCTTTCTCCCGGCCTTCGCGTTGGGGCGTTTACGCGGTCGCTTTCTTCAAGGATGAAGAAGAGTCCGAGGTAAGGTCGAAAATCATCATCGTCGTGCTGCCTGACGGAAAAGGCGATCGAGGTCAGATCTTGGATTCGATTATTGACATTATTCGTAGATCCTGGCTGCCCGCCGAGTTGCGTAAAAGTAGCGGCTGCGAGTGGAATGCCGTCCCTGCGAACCACCAGGTCCCATGCCGAACCACCCAGGCCGTACGCTCCCGGCAGCGTGGCGTCGCGGCCGACCTGGATCCAAGAACGATCGACGCCACGCTCGACGAGGGCTTCGATCACATACTCAGTAAGACGGGCCCAGGGGTGCCGCACTGTCGCGGCACTGGCTGGGGAGCCATCCGGGCCGGTAGCGCTGTGGCGTACTTCACGATGCCTACTCGCATCTGCCCAGAAGGTTCGAGCTGCTTCCCTTAGCGCCTCGGCCACCTGGCTACCCCCGCTGAGTGTTGATCACGGCCATCGCCCTAGAGGCTACAGACGAGGGCTGACACTGGCCCGGGACAGGTCGCGCTCCGGGCCAGCCATGTATGGGGCAGGTCAGAACAGTCCGTCAGTGTGCTGCTGGCTGGCGTTGGCCGCGGGGATCCCCAGCGCTTTCATTTCTGCGAGCCGACCCGTGATCGCTGCGGAGAAGTGGCGCCAGTCCAACGCTTCCTCGGGCTCTCCAGGGCTGGGGTTGTCCCTGGAGGAGGTGATGTAGCAGGCCGTGTTGTAGAGCCCTTCTTCCAGCAGCCTCTTGCAGAAGATCGCGAAGCGGTCTTGGTAAGACGTGCCCTGCCAGATGTCCTCCGGGGGGTACGCAGGGTTCGAGGCCAGGCGGACCGCGTTCCTTGACTTGGGGTGGTCCTCCATGATGAAGAAGTAGCCGAGCCAAGGCCGTGATCCGGGGTACCACTCCGTGAGTGCTGCACGTTGCAGGTCGACTGCGCTCCCCAGCGCTTCCTCGACCCGGTTGTTGTAGTTGTTCGAGAAGGAGGGGCCACCGAGAGCTTTGAGTTCGAAGGCGGCGATGAGGGTTCCTTCGTGGGCGATGACTATGTCCCACTTCTTCAACGGGCGGTAGTGGCCTGGAAGTTCGAGATCCTTGTCTACACGGATCGATTCCTTCGGATACCCCGCCTCCAGGAAGAACTTGGCGATCAGACCGGCCACGCTGTCGAAGTGCTTGCCGCCGCGGACAGATCCCGCGGTGCCGGCACCAACAGCATTTTTGATGGCTGAAAGATCGTTCTGTGACGCTTTGGCCCCCCAGTACTGAGCGATAGCGTCCTCGAAGTCTTGGCGGGTGACCGTCAAGATCCGTTCCCTCCCTAGTCGGGCAGCTCGACGAGTCCGTAGACACGCAGGGCGGCCTCCGTGGCAGCCTTCACGTCGCGCTTGTCGAACGCTTCCGCTAGGGCGGTCTTGTCGCTCTCGCTGATTGCTTCCGGATGGGGCACGCGGATCTTGCGGAGGTACTGCGCCTGGAAGCGGAGCGTTCCCCCTCGCATCTTGACCGCGTACGCCTCCACGAACGCTTCCGCGACTTTGGACAGCAGTAGGCCACCGAGTACCCGCATGTCCCAGAGGTCCGAGACGATGAAGTACAGGTTGTGGTGAGGGTACAACTCGCCTTGATCCAGGACCGGATGGATCGTCAGCTTCATGTCCGGAAACAGCAGCTTGGGCCGTCGCGTCAGACGGTGGTCGACCTTATCGATCGTCTTGAACCAGCGCTTAGGCTGCTTGACCGCGATGTAGCGCTTCCGCAAGGCAGCCCCGTGCTCCTCGAAGTACGCGGCGAGCCGCGGGTAGGCGGAGAGCTCGACCAAGTCGCCTTCGGCCGTCCACGGGTTGACCAGGTACGTACCGTTCCAGTTGAGCGTGCCGCTCGTGGTGTCGCGGACCATGGCCATGGGCAGCAGCCGGTCGCTCTCGACCAAGTCCTCGTCCTTCGTGAGGAAGACCTTGTCGGCGCCAGTGGCGATGCCGATACCGACACGCGTCCCGGTCTTGTCGTCCTCCAGCAGCCGGAAACGCTCGGTGAGTTCCTCCAGAACCGCCAGTCTGGCCGGCGAGGCCGCCGGCCACGAGTCCTCGTCCGGGAACCAGTGCGGCATGCGGGCGGCTTGGAACGTCGTAGTGGTGACCGACTCCGATGCGGGCTTTGCGTGCCAGTCGGCGAACTCGCGGGCTTGGATTCTGCCGAACGCCCGAGTCGTGTCCGCTGCCACTGCTTCGCCCTGGGGCCGGTTCGAGATGATCGTGATCGCCGGGTAGGCCGAAACCTGATCTTCGAAAGCGTCCACGTCGTGCATGACCAGGGCTAGGTCCATGCTGAAGTGGCTGGTCACCAGCTGGCGGAGCCGACGGCCGTACTGGTTCCGCATCCAGCGGTCGGCGCAGATGAAGCCCAGTCGCCCTCCGGGGTTGAGGCTTCGCAGAGCGACCTCATAGAAGCCGACATAGATGTCCGCTCTGCCACCCATGGTGGAGCAGGCTCTGCGGTAGGCCGCCATCCGATCGTCGGGGACGTCTTCAAGACGGATGTACGGAGGATTGCCGACCACGTAGTCGGCTCGGTGGTCTGCATCGGGTTGGAGAAGGTAGTCACCTTGTTTGACCCAGGCGGCTGCCACCTGGCGGGCCTCCTCGGTTTGCCACCCCTCTTCCACCAGCTGCTCCTCGACGACTACACGGCTCTGCGCCACGTTGCGATCCAGTAGGTCCAGAGCTCGGACCGCTGCGAGCGCATCTTCGAGCGGGCGATTGTGCGTGCGGCACGAGGCACTGATTCGCGAGGTGACGGCGGCAAGGAACGCACCTGTGCCGCAGGCCGGCTCGACGAGCTTCGCGTCACAGAGGTCCTTGTCGGCCGTGTAGCCGAGGAGGTCGAGGATCAGGTCGACCACCCAGCGTCGCGTGAAGACCTCGCCGTGCTCCACAGCCTCCGCGGGAAGGGCGGGAAGCGTGTGCAGGTCGGTGTCAGAGAGCAGAGGAGTGGTCACGCTCCCGACCCTACTAGGGAGGAATCCGGCCACGGACTCCGTCCACGAACGAGTGGCGTTGGCGTCGAGCCACTTTCAGATAGCTCTTTCGATGGCCTTGTACTGCTCTGCGAGCTGTCCCGCACATGACCTTGATCACCTATTCATTAAGGGCTGACCGACTCGACGAGAGCTCGCCGAAGAACGCTCTGAGCCCGTCCGTTCTCCTAGGATGAGTCCCCTTACATGCGGCGGTTGGACTGTGCGGATGGGGGCTGGCGCGTGGCTGTGGTTGTAGAGCCTGTGGTGACTGAGGAGAAGCTGCGGGAGCTGTTGGCGGAGGCGTCGGAGCAGAGAGCTCTCGACTACAAGGAAGCGCTCGACTTGTCCGAGCGGCGTGACCTGGTGGATATCGCCAAGGACGTTGCGGCTATGCAGGCCGAGCCCAGTGGCGGATACCTCGTCATCGGCGCTGACGATCACGGCAACCCCACCGGTCGGCTTTCCGAGGACCAGACTCGTGGCTTCGACGAGGCGACGCTGCGGCCCAAGCTGCAGAAGTACATCCCGACGCTTACGATGCACACGGCTGCCCACTGTCTCGACGGCAAGTGGCTCGTTCTGCTCTACGTCGCTCCCAGTGCGGATGGATGTTGTGTCTTCCAGGTTGAAGGCACCTACCAGGACGGCAAGAAGCAGGTCACCGTCTTTCGTGCTGGTGACGTCTTTGTGCGACACGGCACTTCCAGTGAGCGGTGGAAGCAGAGTGACGTGGTCGGCGTGTGGCAGCGGGCCATTGCGTCTCGTAAGGAGACCTGGCGGCGGGAGCTGCGCCAGGAACTCGAAGCCCAGGGAGCTATCGGAGCGGCTGCCCAGCACGTACGTCAACAATCGGTTTCGGCTCTCACCTGGCAGCTGGACCAGGAAGTGTTCGAGGCCGCGGTGCTGGAGTACCTGCGCGCCGAGGACGACATCCCGCTTCGACAGTTCTTGCTGTCCGCCCCGGCACAGGCCCGAGAGCTTCTCACCACCACGCCTGAAGACCTGCCCACCCTGCTGAATCGCGTGGCCAGCTTCACTGCCTTGAGCCTCGTCCATGAGCGAACGCAGTGGGCCACCAAGGGCACGGACTCCTTGCTCTCCATCTACAACCTCGGCAACGACCTTCCCGAGTCCGCCCAAGATTCCCTCACTGGGCCGCGCCTGTGGTTGTCCGTGCTGGAGCGGGTCTACGGGCTTGGCGGTCTTGCCGTTCGGCTACAAGACTGGCCAGCGGTCCGAATACTCGCCGACCGACGGGGAACCAACCAGGGCTTCGACTGGTTCGGCAGTTGGCTTCGCCACGGGCTGACGACGGCTTCCCGCGCCGGTCTACTTGCCTCCGGTGCTTCGCACAGCTCGGGACTGATCGCGGCAGCCCACAACACGGTCCGGGAAGTGCCGGCCCTTCATCCTGACGCCTCACCTGACGACGACGCCGTGCTCAACAGCCTGTGCCAGTTCGATGCGCTCGGCGCGCTGGTCGTTATGGGGGCAACGGGTAAGGCGGCAACTCGCAACTTCTATACGAATTTCGCTCGGTACATGACACAGCGCACCGAGCCTGCACTGGTCGCTATCACCCGCGACGCTGGGATGCGCCAGACGCTCTTCGATGGCAGCCCTGAGCTGCTGGAGGAGAGCCTGAAGCTCCTGGTGCAGATGGCTGACAAGGAAGGCTTTGGCTACAACGGGTGGACCGGTGTCAGCGACCCGCATCTGCAAGAACTTGTGTACGACTGAGCAGACCAGCGGAGCCGATTGGGCCGTACTTTCGGCAGATTGACTAGGGCCAGAGTGGTCATCGCAGGTCGAGGATGTCGATTGGGTCCTGGTGGCACGGGCTCTCCTGGCCCGGATCGAGCCCGGTCGGATCCGCCAGCGCTTACGCCGGGAGCGTCGGGTTGCCCTGCCGTGGTGGGCTGCTGAAAGAGGCCCGGGCTCGACACTGTGACCTGTTCGACGGGGCGGGCGCTACAGCCCATCCGCCCAGGTCCGCAGCCGTCCGCGCTGGGAACTGAGACCAAAACTGAGACCACGCAACGACGAAGGTCCCGACCACTCAGCGGTCGGGACCTTCGTTTCGGCTGGTCAGCCATGGCGGAGGATACGAGATTCGAACTCGTGAGGGGTTGCCCCCAACACGCTTTCCAAGCGTGCGCCCTAGGCCTCTAGGCGAATCCTCCGCCGGAAACATTACATGACCGAGAGGAGTGCTCGCGAACTCGTTCCCACCCGCTGACGTCGGGTACTCTTTGCGGAGCCCCTCACGCGGCGCTATCTGACTGAACTCCCCCAGGGCCGGAAGGCAGCAAGGGTAGGTCGGCTCTGGCGGGTGCGTGGGGGGCGCTTGCGTTCCCGGGCGGGGTGGGTTGTCAGTGGGCGCCTATAACCTCGTATGCGTGTCGTCTCTCGCGCTGTACCGCCGCTATCGCCCGGAGTCGTTCGCCGAGGTCATCGGGCAGGAGCATGTCACCGACCCGTTGCAGCAGGCGCTGCGGAACAACCGGGTCAATCACGCGTACCTGTTCAGCGGGCCGCGCGGCTGTGGCAAGACGACCAGCGCGCGGATCCTCGCGCGGTGTCTGAACTGTGAGCAGGGTCCTACGCCGACCCCGTGCGGAGAGTGCCAGTCGTGCCGCGACCTCGCTCGCAACGGCCCCGGGTCCATCGACGTCATCGAGATCGACGCCGCGTCCCACGGTGGTGTGGACGACGCGCGTGAGCTGCGGGAGAAGGCCTTCTTCGGGCCGGCCTCCAGCCGCTACAAGATCTACATCATCGACGAGGCCCACATGGTCACGTCGGCCGGCTTCAACGCGCTGCTGAAGGTCGTCGAGGAGCCGCCGGAGCATCTGAAGTTCATCTTCGCCACCACCGAGCCCGAGAAGGTCATCGGGACGATTCGGTCGCGGACCCATCACTACCCGTTCCGCCTGGTCCCGCCGGGGACCCTGAGGGACTACCTCGGCGAGGTCTGCGGCCGGGAGAACATCCCCGTCGAGGAAGGCGTCCTCCCGCTCGTCGTGCGCGCGGGCGCGGGGTCCGTGCGTGACTCCATGTCCGTCATGGACCAGCTGCTCGCCGGGGCGCGGGAGGAGGGTGTGACGTATGCCATGGCCACGTCCCTGCTCGGGTACACCGACGGCTCGCTCCTCGACTCCGTCGTGGAGGCCTTCGCGACCGGTGACGGGGCCGCCGCCTTCGAGGTCGTGGACCGTGTCATCGAGGGGGGCAACGACCCCCGTCGGTTCGTCGCCGACCTGCTGGAGCGGCTGCGTGACCTCGTCATCCTCGCCGCCGTGCCGGACGCCGCCGAGAAGGGACTCATCGACGCCCCCGCCGACGTCCTGGAGCGCATGCAGGCCCAGGCCGGCACCTTCGGAGCAGCGGAGCTCAGCCGCGCCGCCGACCTGGTCAACGAGGGACTGACCGAGATGCGGGGCGCCAACTCGCCCCGGCTCCAGCTGGAGCTGATCTGCGCGCGCGTGATGCTGCCCGCGGC
>NZ_JAKEIP010000076.1 GCF_021474425.1 Streptomyces muensis
CCCCGCCAGGGGGCCTTGCCCCCTGGACCCCCGCTGTCGGCCCTCCGGGCCTCGTCCTCAAACGCCGGACGGGCTGAAAATGCCTGACCGGCCCGGGCGCGAGGGGTTCCGGCTCCGGCAGTGGGCAGGCACTGTTAGAGGGAACGGTTCCCCCGGCGGGTGACCCCTAGGCGGTGACAGGCACATGGCACTGGGTACGGCCACGGGCGCGTACGAGCTGCGGTTCGGTGCGGGGCGGCTCTGTCTGGATCTTCTGGCGACCACGCATCCCGACGAACATCTGGACTCCGTCGAGGTGTTGTGCGCCTGGATCGTCGGGGCCGGGCTGGTTCCGGCGGGCACCCCGCTCGGGCATGCCGACGCCTCCTGGCTCGTCGACTTCCGTGAACTGCGCGGACGTATCGGACAGTTGGTGCGGGGCGGTCTCCATGCCGAGCCCTGGCCGTCGTACGACATCGCGCTCGGGCGGGTGAACGACATCGCGCTCGCCGCGCCGCCGGCCCCCCGCGCCGTACGGAGTGAGGACGGCACCCTCGTCCGGGAGCTGGACCACCCGCCCGAGTGCGCCGCCCTGCTCGGTGCCGTCGCCCGGGACGCCGTCGAACTGCTCACCGACCCCGTCGCGCGGGCCGGGCTGAGGGAGTGCGAGGGGGACAACTGCCCGATCGTTTATGTCGATACGTCCCGGGGGCGCAGGAGGCGCTGGTGCTCCAGTGAGGTCTGCGGGAACCGGGAAAGGGTCGCCCGGCATCGTCGTCGCGCCGCCCTCGCGCGAGCCTGACAGTCCGTTATGCCGCTTCTGTGGAACGGGCGTCGAAGTGATTTCGATTACATGCCGTTTACCTACGCACCCGTAGGGAAGGCCTCGATCGATCTTGCCGATGTGACGGAAATGTAAAGATCGCGCGGTAGGAATGTGCTGCCATGTCCCGCTCGTCACGTCACTCCGAAGAAAAGTGTCGCCTCGGTTTGAACACTCAACGGGCCGCTTCCGTACGGGTGGTCGAGCGACCGACTGGGGGAACCCCCGGACATCGGAGGTGGGCGTGCGCAAGGATTCCGTCGTGGCCAATGAACGTGGATCGAGGGCCCGACATCGCATGTCCCAGCCCTCGGAACCTGATGAGGAGCTGATGCGTGCGCTGTACAGAGAGCACGCCGGACCCCTCCTCGCGTATGTCCTTCGACTGGTCGCCGGTGACCGGCAACGAGCAGAGGACGTTGTGCAGGAGACGCTCATCCGTGCCTGGAAGAACGCCGGACAGCTCAATCGAGCGACCGGATCGGTACGCCCCTGGCTGGTGACGGTCGCCCGGCGCATCGTCATCGACGGCCACCGCAGCCGGCAGGCCCGGCCGCAGGAGGTCGATCCGTCGCCGCTGGAGGTCATCCCCGCGGAGGACGAGATCGACAAGGCGCTGTGGCTGATGACGCTGTCGGACGCACTCGACGACCTGACCCCCGCCCACCGGGAGGTCCTGGTCGAGACGTACTTCAAGGGGCGTACGGTCAACGAGGCGGCCGAGACGCTGGGCATACCCAGCGGCACCGTTCGCTCCAGGGTGTTCTATGCCCTGCGGTCGATGAAGCTGGCTCTGGAGGAGCGGGGGGTGACGGCGTGATGAGTGTGTACGGGGGAAACCAGGGATTCGGGATGGGCGGTTCGGGTATGTCTGGACCCATGCAGGGACATTCGGCCCCGAGCGAGCACGAGACCGTCGGCGCCTACGCCCTCGGGATCCTCGACGACGCCGAGGCAACCGCTTTCGAGGCCCATCTCGCGACCTGCGAGTGGTGCGCCCAGCAGCTGGACGAGCTCGCCGGGATGGAGCCCATGCTGGCCGCGCTCGCGGACCTGCCCGGCGCCGGCACGCCCGCGATCGGTGACTCCCTGTCCGCCAAGCCGAGCCCGCGTCTGGTGAACAAGCTGGTCGACGAGGTCGCCGAGCGCCGGGCCCAGAAGCGCCGGCGCAGCTTCTACATGGTCGCCGCGGCGGCCGCGCTCATCGTCGGCGGCCCGTTCGTGGCCGTGGCGACCAACGGCGGCGACGGCAGCGGCGGTGGCGCCGAGGGGACCAACACCGTGGCGGCCGCCAACCCCGCCAAGGACCTGTTCGACAGCATCGGGACCAAGGCCTCGGGCAACGACTCGACGACCGGCGTCAGCGCGACCGTCGCCATGTCGGAGAAGCTCTGGGGCACCGAGACGGCCCTGGAGCTCAAGGGCGTCAAGGGGCCGCTCAAGTGCTCCCTGATCTTCGTCAGCAAGGACGGCGAGCGCGAGACGGCCGCCTCCTGGTCCGTCCCGAAGTGGGGCTACGGCATCCCGGACGCCAAGACCGAGCAGGCCAGGAACCCGCTCTACGTCAGCGGCGGCGTGTCCATGTCCCCGGACGACGTGGACCACGTGGAGGTCATGGACTTCGACGGGAACAAGCTCGCAGAGGTCGACGTATAGCGTGCCGTAGCTTTTCCGGGTCCCCTTCGCGTACGGTTGACGGCTGCCCAGCACGTCAGAAGGGGGCCCGGTGGCCGCTCAGGCTCAACAGGAAACCGCGCTCGAAGACTCCCGCAGAGACCGCGAGATCGGCGTCGAACAGGAACACCTGGACCGGGTGTACCGGCGGCTCGAGGAGAAGATCCACGAGGCCGAGTTCCTCATGAACGACGCGGCCAAGCGCGGCCAGGTCGGTACCCCCGGCGCGCTCGCCGAGCGGGACGCGCAGGTCTTCCGAGCGGGTGTCCACCTCAACCGGCTCAACAACGAGTTCGAGGACTTCCTCTTCGGCCGGATCGACCTGCTGCTCGGCAAGGACGGCAAGAAGGGACCCGACGGCGCCTACACCGCCGTCGAGCCCGCCGAGGGCGCGGTCCGCGAGGACAACACCGCCGACATCGCCGAGACCCTGCACATCGGCCGGATCGGCGTGCTCGACCAGGACTACGCCCCGCTGGTCATCGACTGGCGGGCCCCGGCCGCCGCGCCCTTCTACCGCTCCACCCCGGTCGACCCCGGGCGGGTCGTACGGCGCCGGGTCATCCGCTCCAAGGGGCGCCGCGTGCTGGGCGTCGAGGACGACCTGATGCGCCCCGAGCTCAAGGCCTTCCTCGACGGCCACGAACTGGCCGTCATCGGCGACGGCGCCCTCATGGCGGCCCTGGGCCAGGCCCGCAGCCACACCATGCGGGACATCGTGGCCTCCATCCAGGCCGAGCAGGACCTGGTCATCCGCGCGCCCGCCGCCTCCGTGACCTACGTCGAGGGCGGCCCCGGCACCGGCAAGACCGCCGTCGCCCTGCACCGCGCCGCCTACCTGCTCTACCAGGACCGGCGCCGGTACGCGGGCGGCATCCTGATCGTCTCGCCGACCCCGCTGCTGGTGGCGTACACCGAGGGCGTCCTCCCCTCGCTCGGCGAGGAGGGCCAGGTCGCCATCCGCGCGATCGGCTCCCTCGTCGACGGCGCCGAGGCCACGCTCTACGACTCCCCGTCCACGGCCCGCGCCAAGGGCTCGTACCGCATGCTCAAGGTGCTGCGGAAGGCGGCGCGCGGCGCGCTGGAGCTCGGTCCGGGCGGCCGCACCCCGCAGGGCCGGCCCGCCTCCGGCGGCGCGGCGCCCAACCGGACGGGCCAGCTCGCCTTCGGCGACGACCCGGCCGACCACGACACCGGCACACCCGCGCCGGCCCCCGCCGGACCGCCCACCCGGCTGCGCGTGGTCGCCTTCGGCCGCCGTCTCGAACTGGAGGCCGCCGAGCTGGAACGTATCCGCCGCACGGCCCTCGGCGGCACGGCCCCCGTGAACCTGCTGCGCCCGCGCGCCCGCAAGCTGCTGCTCGACGCCCTGTGGGCCCAGTCGGGCGCCGCCACCCGGCACAGCGACCCGGAGCTCGCCGCCGAGCTGCGCTCCTCCTTCGACGAGGACGTCAGTACCGAGGACAGCTTCATCGCCTTCCTCGACGCCTGGTGGCCGGAGCTGACCCCGCGGGCCGTGCTGGCCGCGATGGCCGACGAGCGCCGCCTCGGCCGCTGGGCCCGTCGCGTCCTCAACCCCGGCGAGGTCCGCAAGGTGGCCCGCTCGCTGAGGCGGGACGGCTACTCCGTGCACGACATCGCCATGCTCGACGAGCTCCAGGCGATCCTCGGCACCCCGGCCCGCCCCCGGAAGAAGCGCGACCTCGACCCGCTCGACCAGCTCACCGGCCTCGAGGAGCTGATGCCGGTGCGCGAGGAGTCGCAGCGCGAGCGCGCCGAGCGGCTCGCGGCCGAGCGCGTCGAGTACGCCCACGTCATCGTCGACGAGGCCCAGGACGTCACGCCGATGCAGTGGCGGATGCTCGGGCGCCGGGGCCGGCACGCCACCTGGACGGTCGTCGGCGACCCGGCCCAGTCCTCCTGGTCCGACGTCGACGAGGCCGCCGAGGCCCGGGACGAGGCCCTCGGCACCCGCCCGCGCCGCCGCTTCCAGCTCACCGTGAACTACCGCAACCCGGCCGAGATCGCCCAGCTCGCGGCGAAGGTCCTGGCGCTGGCCATGCCAGGCTCCACCTCACCGTCGGCCGTCCGCTCCACCGGCGTCGAGCCGCGTTTTGTGACAACGAACAATGGAAACAGCACCGTCGTACGGGACTCCCTGGCGCAGACCGTCCGCGAGGAAGCCGCCCGGCTGCTGGACCGTGTCGACGGCACGGTCGGCGTGGTCGTCGCCATGCAGCGGCGCGAGGAGGCGGCCAAGTGGCTGGCCGGGCTCGGCGACCGGGTCGTGGCACTCGGCAGCCTGGAGGCGAAGGGGCTGGAGTACGACGCCACGGTCGTCGTCTCCCCGGCGGAGATCGCGGACGAGTCGCCGGCCGGACTGCGCGTGCTGTACGTCGCGCTGACCCGGGCCACCCAGCAGCTGACGGTGGTGTCCGGGGAGCGGGACGAACCGGACGACTCCGGGGTGCCGGACCTGCTCAGGGATTGATCCGCCAGAACCACTGTTGGGGGAATGGCCTTACGGGATCCGTTTGTTAGCCTGGGTGTGGCACCGGCTCGATCCAAGCCCCCGGGCCCAACCTTCGTCGCTACGAGCGACCACTTGCCGCGAGGCGAGCATGGCGGGCCGGTGTCATGAACGGAGAGAAGAGACCCACGTCATCCAGTGACGTGGGTCTCTTTTCATGAGAAGACGTGGCGAACAATACGTTCGCAATTCAAGCCCGGCTAACTCCTACTCGGCGGTAGGTGCGACGATCGGACGGCATACCCAGCGTCACAGGTGAAAGCAGAGGAAGTCGGCCATGGCAACGGCGCCCAGCGTCTCCTACTCGATGACGGTCCGGCTGGAGGTGCCCGCGAGCGGAACCGCGGTCTCCCAGCTCACCACGGCCGTGGAGTCCCACGGAGGCTCGGTCACCGGCCTCGACGTCACCGCTTCCGGGCACGAGAAGCTCCGTATCGACGTCACCATCGCCGCCACCTCCACGGCGCACGCCGACGAGATCGTCGAGCAGCTGCGCACCATCGAGGGCGTCACGCTCGGCAAGGTCTCCGACCGTACGTTCCTGATGCACCTCGGCGGCAAGATCGAGATGGCGTCCAAGCACCCCATCCGCAACCGTGACGACCTGTCCATGGTCTACACGCCGGGCGTGGCCCGCGTCTGCATGGCCATCGCCGAGAACCCCGAGGACGCGCGCCGCCTCACCATCAAGCGCAACTCCGTTGCGGTTGTGACGGACGGCTCGGCGGTGCTGGGCCTCGGCAACATCGGCCCGAAGGCCGCGCTGCCCGTCATGGAGGGCAAGGCGGCCCTCTTCAAGCGGTTCGCCGGCATCGACGCCTGGCCGATCTGCCTCGACACCCAGGACACCGACGCGATCGTCGAGATCGTCAAGGCCATCGCCCCCGGGTTCGCCGGCATCAACCTGGAGGACATCTCCGCGCCCCGCTGCTTCGAGATCGAGGCCCGGCTGCGCGAGGCCCTCGACATCCCCGTCTTCCACGACGACCAGCACGGCACCGCGATCGTCGTCCTCGCCGCCCTCACCAACGCACTTCGCGTCGCGGGCAAGGCGATTGAGAACATCCGCGTGGTGATGTCCGGCGCCGGCGCGGCCGGTACGGCCATCCTCAAACTGCTGCTCGCGGCGGGCGTGAAGAACGCCGTCGTCGCCGACATCCACGGCGTCGTGCACGCCGGCCGCGAGGACCTGCGGGAGGCCCCCGCCGACTCGCCGCTGCGTTGGATCGCCGACAACACCAACCCCGAGGGCCTGACCGGCACGCTGAAGGAGGCCGTGCGCGGCGCGGACGTCTTCATCGGCGTCTCCGCCCCGAACGTCCTCGACGGCGACGACGTGGCCGCCATGGCCGACAACGCGATCGTGTTCGCGCTCGCGAACCCCGACCCCGAGGTCGACCCGGCAATCGCCCGTCAGACGGCCGCAGTTGTGGCCACCGGCCGCTCCGACTTCCCGAACCAGATCAACAACGTGCTGGTCTTCCCGGGTGTCTTCCGCGGTCTGCTGGACGCGCAGTCCCGCACGGTCAACACCGACATGATGCTCGCGGCCGCGAAGGCGCTGGCGGACGTGGTGACCGAGGACGAGCTGAACCCGAACTACATCATCCCGAGCGTCTTCAACGACAAGGTCGCGGGCGCGGTCGCCGGCGCGGTGCGCGAGGCCGCGAAGGCCGTCACGACCGCCGGTGCGGGCGAGTAGTCACCGGAAGCAGTGCCTCACGGCCCGCGAAGTGTGCGCGGGCTGTGAGGATCGCCACGGCAAGCCCTTGTACCGGCGCGTCGTGGAACCTGGGGCCTTGGGACGCCGTTTATCGTGACGGCCAAGCTCAGGCCCTCTCTTCGTGTGACTCCCAAGGGTTGTCTCACGACTCCTCCGGGCGCCGGATTGGCTTTCCCGCCGCAGGTAGGGGCAGGATGCGTCTCTGGGCGCGAGGGTCTGACGACGGACCCGGGTCCCGGGTCTCACCGAGGACCCTGGCAGCATCGACATCGCTGTGCCCGACATGCGGCCCCGCCGCGTGGCACGCCTCAAGGCAAATGAACACGGGAGTAACAACATGAACCGCAGTGAGCTGGTGGCCGCGCTGGCCGACCGCGCCGAGGTGACCCGCAAGGACGCCGACGCCGTGCTGGCCGCGTTCGCCGAGACCGTCGGCGAGGTTGTCGCCAAGGGCGACGAGAAGGTCACCATCCCTGGCTTCCTGACCTTCGAGCGCACCCACCGTGCCGCTCGCACCGCCCGCAACCCGCAGACCGGCGACCCGATCCAGATCCCGGCCGGCTACAGCGTGAAGGTCTCCGCGGGCAGCAAGCTCAAGGAAGCCGCCAAGGGTAAGTGACCTTGCCGTCTGTACGCCACGGGACGGCGTGCGGCTTGTAGAACGCCGATGGGGCGGCGCCCGGTTCTCGGGTGCCGCCCCATCGTGGTTGCTCTCACCAATGGCCTCAAACGCCGGCCGGGCTGGAACTACCCCAGCGCCTTGCCCGGCAACTCGACCTTCGCTCCGAGCTCCACGAGCTTCTCCATGAAGTTCTCGTAGCCGCGGTTGATGAGGTCGATGCCGTGGACCCGGGACGTGCCCTGGGCGGCGAGGGCGGCGATGAGGTAGGAGAAGCCGCCGCGGAGGTCGGGGATGACCAGGTCGGCGCCCTGGAGCTTGGTCGGGCCGGAGACGACGGCGGAGTGCAGGAAGTTGCGCTGGCCGAAGCGGCAGTCGGAGCCGCCGAGGCACTCGCGGTAGAGCTGGATGTGGGCGCCCATCTGGTTCAGCGCGGACGTGAAGCCGAGGCGGGACTCGTAGACCGTCTCGTGGATGATGGACAGGCCCGTGGCCTGCGTCAGGGCGACCACCAGCGGCTGCTGCCAGTCCGTCTGGAAGCCCGGGTGCACGTCCGTTTCGAGGGCGATGGACTTCAACTGGCCACCGGGGTGCCAGAAACGGATGCCCTCGTCGTCGATCTCGAAGGCACCGCCCACCTTCCGGTAGGTGTTGAGGAACGTCATCATCGAGCGCTGCTGGGCGCCGCGGACGTAGATGTTGCCCTCGGTCGCCAGCGCCGCGGACGCCCAGGAGGCGGCCTCCAGGCGGTCCGGGAGGGCGCGGTGGGTGTAGCCGCCGAGGCTGTCCACACCGGTGACGCGGATGGTGCGGTCGGTATCCATCGCGATGATGGCGCCCATCTTCTGCAGGACGCAGATGAGGTCCTCGATCTCCGGCTCCACGGCCGCGTTCGAGAGCTCGGTGACGCCTTCGGCGAGGACGGCCGTCAGCAGGACCTGCTCGGTCGCGCCCACGGACGGGTAGGGCAGCCGGATCTTCGTGCCGCGCAGCCGCTGCGGAGCCTCCAGGTACTGGCCGTCGGCGCGCTTCTCGATCGTCGCGCCGAACTGCCGCAGCACCTCGAAGTGGAAGTCGATGGGCCGGCCGCCGATGTCACAGCCGCCGAGACCCGGGATGAAGGCGTGCCCGAGGCGGTGCAGCAGCGGACCGCAGAGCAGGATCGGGATACGGCTCGAACCCGCGTGGGCATCGATGTCAGCGACGTTGGCGCTCTCCACGTGGGAGGGGTCCATCACCAGTTCGCCAGGTTCCTCACCCGGACGGACCGTCACCCCGTGCAACTGGAGCAGACCGCGTACGACCCGCACGTCACGGATGTCCGGCACGTTGCGCAGTCGACTTGGCGCGCTGCCCAGCAGGGCAGCCACCATGGCCTTCGGTACGAGGTTCTTCGCACCGCGGACACGGATCTCGCCCTCCAGCGGGGTTCCGCCGTGGACAAGCAGGACATCGTCGTTGACGGTCATGTATCTCGCGTTCCGATGAGTTGGGCAGGGGCCAGAAGGGAAAGGGTAATGGCCGCCGACCCCCCTTCAGTAAGCCCAAGGGCGGCTCAGGAACGTCATAGCTCTGTCACAACACGAACGGTTCTCCCTCGGGCACGAGCGGTCACCGCCCAGCCCGTGCGCCGGGCGGCGCTTCCGTCCGCCCTGAGCTGCGTTCACTCCCGAACCGGCATTGCCTCCCCACAGGAAGGGAAGATGCGGGATCATGTCTGGCATGACCGAGGTGTCCTCGCTCACAGGGCGGTTGCTCGTGGCAACGCCCGCCCTGGCGGACCCGAACTTCGACCGTGCGGTGGTGCTCCTTCTCGACCACGACGAGGAGGGCTCCCTCGGTGTCGTCCTCAACCGTCCGACCCCGGTGGACGTGGGCGACATCCTGGAGGGCTGGGCGGATCTCGCCGGTGAGCCCGGTGTCGTCTTCCAGGGCGGCCCGGTGTCCCTGGACTCGGCACTCGGCGTCGCCGTCATCCCCGGCGACTCGAACGGCGAGAGCGCCCCGCTGGGCTGGCGCCGGGTGCACGGTGCGATCGGGCTCGTGGACCTGGAGGCGCCGCCGGAACTGCTCGCCTCGGCCGTCGGCTCCCTGCGGATCTTCGCCGGGTACGCCGGCTGGGGACCCGGCCAGCTGGAGGACGAGCTGGTGGAGGGCGCCTGGTACGTCGTCGAGTCCGAGCCCGGGGACGTCTCCTCGCCGTCGCCGGAAAGACTCTGGCGCGAGGTCCTGCGCCGACAGCGCAACGAGCTCGCGATGGTGGCCACGTACCCGGACGACCCTTCGCTCAACTGATGCGTGTGAGCTTCAGTACTCTTGGCGGTATGAGCACTCTCGAGCCCGAGCGCGGGACTGGTACGGGGACCCTCGTCGAGCCCACGCCGCAGACTTCCCACGGCGACGGCGACCACGAGCGCTTCGCCCACTACGTCCAGAAGGACAAGATCATGGCGAGCGCCCTCGACGGGACCCCCGTCGTGGCGCTGTGCGGCAAGGTCTGGGTGCCCGGCCGCGACCCGAAGAAGTACCCGGTGTGTCCCATGTGCAAGGAGATCTACGAGTCCATGGGCGCCGGCGGCGACGACAAGGGCAAGGGCAAGGGCGGCGACAAGAAGTAGTCCCCCCGGTCTGAGGTCCGCGAAGGCCCCCGGGGCGCGTTTCGGCGCGCCCCGGGGGCCTTCGCGTGTCACGAAGTGGTTGAGACCTCTTGTGGACATGTTCACGCAGTCCCTAGGCTCCGTTGCGTTGTGCAGAGCGAAACCGTCATTGCATATGCTGCAACGCACGCCCGGAGGACCGCTCCATGAAGCTCGCCCCCAGACTCGCCGTACTGCTCACCGCCCTGGCCGTCACCGCCTGCGCCCCGCAGACCTCCACCAACTCCTCCTCCGACAAGGACGACAAGACCGGAACCCTGCGGGTCTGGCTCTTCCAGGAGGTCGGCAACAAGCCGAAGGAGAAGGTCGTCGACTCCGTCGTCACCGCCTTCGAGAAGGCCCACGACGGCACGAAGGTCGACGTCGAGTACATCCCGGTCGAGACCCGCGCCCAGCGCGTCAAAGCCGCCTTCAACGACCCGGCCTCCGCGCCCGACGTCATGGAGTACGGCAACACCGACACCGCCGGCTATGTGAAGGACGGCGGACTCCTCGACGTCACGAAGGAGTTCGGTGACTGGACCGAGTCGAAGGACACCGACCCCACCGCCAGGCAGTCCGTCACCGTGGCAGGCAAGGTCTACGGCGCCCCGTTCTACGTCGGCGTCCGCGCCCTGTACTACCGCACGGACGTCTTCGAGGAACTCGGCCTCGAAGTGCCGAGGACCATGGCCGAGTTGGCGACCACGGCCCGCGAGATCCGCGCCGCGAAGCCCGAGCTGTACGGGCTCGTGGTGGGCGGGGCGTACACCTACGGCGCGATGCCGTTCGTCTGGGCCAACGGCGGTGAACTCGCCACCGGCAAGGGCGACTCGTACACCTCCGCCATCGACAGCGCCGCCGCCCGCAAGGGCATCAAGGCGTACACGTCCCTCTTCGGCGACGACAACTGTCCCGCCGCCAAGTGCGCCGGCATGGGCGGCAACGACACGATCACCGCGTTCGCGGCCGGCAAGGCGGGGATGGCGATCGGCGGCGACTTCAGCCATGCGGCCGTGGAGGCCGGGAAGGTGAAGGGCAAGTACGCGGTCGTGCCGCTGCCAGGGGTGAAGGCCGGGTCCGTCGCGCCGGCGTTCGCCGGGGGCAACAACATCGGTGTCCTGAAGAGCACCTCGCACCGGACGCTGGCGGTTCAGCTGATGGAGCAGCTGGCCTCGAAGAAGACGCAGGCGTCGATGTTCGAGGCGATGGGGTTCCTGCCGACGTTCGGGGACGTGCGGGAGAAGGCGGCGGCGGAGAAGCCGTACGTGAAGCCGTTCGTCGAGACGCTGGCGTCCGGGACGAAGTTCGTGCCCGCGTCGCCCGCGTGGTCGGAGATCGACTCTTCTCTTGTGCTGCCGACGATGTTGCAGGAGGTCATCAGCGGTAAGAAGGATGTGGCCGGGGCCACGGGGGATGCGGCGCGGAAGATGGATGAGGCGTTTGGCTCCGCCGGATGATGCGGTCGCCTAGTAGCTCGGGGGTTGTGGAGCGTCGGCGGGTGCGGGTGGGTCGTGGCTTGTCGCGCAGTTCCCCGCGCCCCTATGGGCGTTCCCGTGGGCGGAGTCAAAAGGTTCCCTGGCTCTATCTCGCCCCCGCCCTTGTCCTTCTCGGCGGGCTGCTCGTCTATCCCATCTATCAGCTCGGGCTGATCTCGTTCTTCGAGTACACGCAGGCTCAGGTAAGCGGTGGGGAGCCCACGACCTTCCAGGGGTTCGGGAACTACGCGGAGCTGTTCTCGGACTCGCAGTTCTGGCAGGTGCTGCTCGCCACGGTCGTCTTCGCGGCGGCGTGTGTCGTGTCGACGCTCGCCGTCGGGTGTGCGCTCGCCGTACTGCTGACGCGCGTGCGGGCCGTGCCGCGGCTGGCGTTGATGCTGGCCGCGCTCGGAGCGTGGGCGACTCCCGCCATCACCGGGTCGACGGTGTGGTTGTTCCTGTTCGATCCGGACTTCGGGCCGCTGAACCGGCTGCTGGGGCTCGGGGACTACTCCTGGACGTACGGACGGCTCAGTGCCTTCTTTCTGGTGCTGCTCGAAGTGGTGTGGTGCTCCTTCCCGTTCGTGATGGTGACGGTGTACGCCGGGATCCGGGCCGTCCCGGCCGAGGTGCTGGAGGCCGCCGCGCTGGACGGGGCCTCGCAGTGGCGGATCTGGCGGTCGGTGCTGACGCCGATGCTGCGGCCGATCCTGGTGGTCGTCACCATCCAGTCGGTCATCTGGGACTTCAAGGTCTTCACGCAGATCTATGTGATGACCAACGGCGGCGGCATCGCGGGCCAGAACCTCGTGCTGAACGTGTACGCCTATCAGAAGGCGTTCGCGTCCTCGCAGTACAGCCTCGGCTCGGCGATCGGCGTGGTGATGCTGCTGATCCTGCTGGCGGTGACGCTGGTGTATCTGCGGCTGCTGCGCAGGCAGGGGGAGGAGATATGAGGTCGGTGACATGGTTCCGGCGGCCCTGGCGGCTGTTCGCCGAGGCGTCCGCGCTGCTGATCGCCGTGGTGGTGGCGTTTCCGCTGTACTGGATGGTGCTCAGCGCCTTCAAACCGGCCGGGGAGATCGAGTCGAGCGAGCCACGGCCGTGGACGGCGGCGCCCTCCCTTGATTCCTTCCGGCGGGTCTTCGAGCAGAACGAATTCGGCCGGTACTTCCTCAACAGCCTTGTCGTCGCGTGCAGTGTCGTGATCGTCTCGGCGCTGATCGCGTTTCTCGCCGCGACCGCGGTGACACGATTCCGGTTCCGCTTCCGGACCACCCTGCTGATCATGTTTCTGGTGGCCCAGATGGTGCCGGTCGAGGCCCTGACGATCCCGCTGTTCTTCCTCATGCGGGACTTCGGTCAGCTGAACACGCTCGGGTCGCTGATCCTGCCGCACATCGCCTTCTCGCTGCCGTTCGCGATCTGGATGCTGCGGGGGTTTGTGAAGGCCGTTCCCGAGGCGTTGGAGGAAGCCGCGTACATCGACGGGGCGAGCCGGTCGCGATTCCTGTGGCAGATCCTTTTCCCGCTGGTCTTCCCCGGGCTCGTGGCCACCAGCGTTTTCTCCTTCATCTCCGCCTGGAACGACTTCCTGTTCGCCAAGTCCTTCATCATCAGCGACACCTCGCAGTCCACCCTGCCGATGGCCCTGCTCGTCTTCTACAAGCCGGACGAGCCGGACTGGGGTGGTGTGATGGCGGCCTCCACGGTGATGACGATTCCGGTGCTGATCTTCTTCGTGCTCGTGCAGCGCCGGCTGGTGTCGGGGCTGGGCGGAGCGGTCAAGGACTGAAAGGCTGATCATTCATGGACCTCATTCCGGCACCCCTCCAGGCGCAGTGGGCCGAGGGTTTCCACGAACTCGGCGACGGCTTCGGGATCGAGGCCGGGCCGGGCACCGAGGACACCGCGCGATGGCTGCGCGCGACGCTCGGCGCGGCGGCCGGGCTCGCGCTGCCGCCCAAGAGGGGGGACGAGTACGACGTCCTGCACCTGTCCGTCCGGCCCGGCCTCGACGCCGAGGCCTACCGCCTCGTCATCGCCCCTCATGGCGTCCACATCCAGGGCGGCTCGCCCGCCGGTGTCTTCTGGGGCGCCCAGACGCTGCGCCAGCTTCTCGGCCCCGACGCCTTCCGGCGCGCACCCCTTCCCGGCCGTACCTGGCGGCTGCCCCTGACGGAGATCCGGGACTCCCCCCGCTTCCGCTGGCGCGGCCTCATGCTCGACGTGGCCCGGCACTTCATGCCCAAGGACGGCGTCCTGCGCTACCTGGACCTGATGGCCGCCCACAAACTCAACGTCTTCCACTTCCATCTGACGGACGACCAGGGCTGGCGCGTCGAGATCAGGAAGTACCCGCGGCTCACCGAGGTCGGCTCCTGGCGGGTGCGCACGAAATTCGGCCATCGGGCCTCCCCGCTGTGGGAGGAGAAGCCGCACGGTGGCTACTACACCCAGGACGACATCCGCGAGATCGTCGCGTACGCCGCCGAGCGGCATATCACGGTCGTCCCCGAAATCGACGTACCCGGCCACTCGCAGGCCGCCATCGCCGCGTATCCGGAACTCGGCAACACCGACGTCATCGCTGCATCCATTGCAGGGGGCACTCCCCTCTCCGTCTGGGACACCTGGGGCATCAGTCCGAACGTACTCGCTCCCACTGACAACACCCTGCGCTTCTACGAGGGGGTCTTCGAGGAAGTGCTGGAGCTGTTCCCCTCGGAGTTCGTTCATGTCGGGGGTGACGAATGCCTCAAGGACCAGTGGCGGCAGTCGCCGACCGCACAGGAACGCATCAGGGAACTCGGACTGAAGGACGAGGACGAACTCCAGGCGTGGTTCATCGGCCACTTCGACAAGTGGCTGACCGCGCGCGGGCGCAGGCTCATCGGCTGGGACGAGATCCTGGAGGGCGGCCTCGCGGAAGGGGCGGCCGTGTCGTCCTGGCGCGGGTACGCGGGCGGGATCGCGGCGGCCCGCGCGGGCCACGACGTCGTCATGTGCCCCGAGCAGCAGGTGTACCTGGACCACCGTCAGGACCCGGGCGCCGACGAGCCGGTGCCGATCGGCTATGTGCGCACCCTGGAGGACGTCTACCGGTTCGAGCCGGTGCCACCGGAGTTGACGTCCGACGAGGCCCGGCACGTGCTCGGTACGCAGGCCAACCTGTGGACCGAGGTGATGGAGGACCCCGCGCGCGTGGACTACCAGGCCTTCCCGCGCCTCGCCGCCTTCGCCGAGGTCGCCTGGAGCAGCCTGCCGGCCCCGGCGGAACGGGACTTCGCCGCCTTCGAGCGGCGGATGGCCGCCCACTACGGGCGACTTGACGCCCTGGGGGTCGCCTACCGTCCGCCGACGGGACCGCGGCCGTGGCAGCGGCGCCCCGGGGTCCTCGGCCGCCCGATCGACGGCCCACCCCCGAACAGGTAATTGAAAAAACCGGCAAGGGGTCACCGAAGAGTGTCAATCGGTAAACACCGGTGATGCCGTACGAAAACGGACCATCTCCCCGATGAGGTGGGCGAATGCCTCCTAGCGGACCCCTGTCCTCGGGTCCTGCGAAGATGTGCCAGAGTTGCCACGTCCGCCCTGTCAGCACGTACCGTACGGCAGCACAGGTGGGACCAGGTGGGGCAGCGGAAGGGGCAGCCGGTTTGACCACGAGCGCACCGCAGGCGGCGCAGGCCGTCACGCTGCCGACGACGCTGGACGAGGCAGTGGCGGCACTGGCCGCCATGCCCGCCGCAGTGCCGGTCGCGGGCGGCACCGACCTCATGGCCGCCGTCAACTCCGGGCAGCTCAGGCCCGCCGCCCTGGTCGGCCTCGGCAAGATCAGCGAGATCCGCGGCTGGCAGTACCAGGACGGTCACGCCCTGCTGGGCGCGGGCCTCACGCACGCGCGTATGGGCCGCCCCGACTTCGCCGCCCTGATCCCGGCGCTCGCGGCCGCCGCCCGCGCCGCGGGCCCGCCGCAGATCCGCAACGCGGGCACCCTGGGCGGCAACATCGCCTCGGCGTCCCCGACCGGTGACGCGCTCCCGGTCCTCGCCGCCCTCGAAGCGACCCTGATCATCGCGGGCCCGGGCGGAGCCCGCCGGGAGATCCCGGTGTCGCACCTGCTGGCCGGCATGGACATGCTGCGGGCCGGCGAACTCATCGGCTACGTGCGCGTGCCGCTGCTGCACGCCCCGCAGGTCTTCCTCAAGGCCACCGGCCGCACCGGCCCGGGGCGCGCCATGGCGTCCGTCGCGGTCGTGCTCGACCCGGCCCGGCGTGGCATCAGGTGCGCCGTGGGCGCCATAGCGCCGATGCCGCTGCGGCCGCTGGACGCCGAGCACTGGGTCGCCCAGCTGATCGACTGGGACAACAACCGCGCGATCGTCCCCGAGGCCCTGAACGCCTTCGGGGAGTACGTCGCCGCGGCCTGCATCCCGGACCCGGCCCCGGCCGAGGACGGCTCCGTACCGCAGCATCCGCCCGCCGTACTGCACCTGCGGCGCACCGTCGCCGCGCTGGCCCGACGAGCACTGGGGAGGGCGCTGTCGTGACCGACGACCAGCACCAAGAGGGCACGCCCCAGGGCGGCGGCCGCTGGGACCCGCTGCCCCAGGGCGACTACGACGACGGCGCCACCGCCTTCGTCAAACTTCCCGAAGGGGGCATCGACGCCCTCCTGGCCTCCTCGGACACCCCGCTCGCCGCGCGCGGCCACGGCTATGTGCCGCCGCAGATAACGGCCGCACCGGGAACGCCCGGGGGCGCCGACCCCGCGGCACCGGGCGGCTGGCCGGCCGCGGGCGCGCCCGGCGACGGCAGCCAGTGGCCCGACCCGAACGCCATGGCGCAGGGCACCGGCCAGTTCGCGTACAACCCCGGGGCGACCCAGCAGTGGGACTTCTCGGAGACCGCGCAGGGCCAGGCCGGCCGGGCGGGGCACGAGACCGCCGCCACGCCCGGTCATGACGTCACCGGACAGTGGTCGATCCCCGTCGCCGACGGCGACCTTCCGGACGAATCGGGCGAGTTCACCACGTCGTCGCTCGTCGAGCAGTGGGGCGGAACCCCTCCGGCCACCCTGCCGGGCGGCGCGCCCGCACCCTGGGCGACGCAGCCGACCGGACAGCCGTGGGGCGAGCAGGCCGAGGCCGCGGCGACGGCCGAGGAAGCGGTGGGAACCGGGCACGTGCCCGGGCAGCCCGGCCACCCCGACGCGTACTCCGGCGAGCAGCCTGTACCGCACCCGCACGAGCAGCCGGCCGCGGGCGCGCCCGAGTTCACGCCTCAGGCACCCGCCGAGGACTCCGCCGAGAGCCCCTCAGAGCCCGCACAGGCCGCACAGGCCGCTCCCGGGGCCGGTGAGGCCGCCCCGGACACCCAGGGCGCCCCGGAAGCCGCGGAGGGCCCGGCAGAGGCTTCCGCCGAGACCGCCCCGGCCGACGACGGCGACCCCGCCCCGGAGCCCGCCGGGGAAGCGGCACGGACCGCCGCCTCCGACGACGTACCGGCACCGGTGCCCACCGGTGAGGAACACCCCCTCGCCTCCTACGTCCTGCGCGTCAACGGCGTCGACCGGCCCGTCTCGGACGCCTGGATCGGCGAGTCGCTGCTCTACGTGCTGCGTGAGCGGCTCGGCCTCGCGGGCGCCAAGGACGGCTGCTCGCAGGGCGAGTGCGGGGCCTGCAACGTGCAGGTCGACGGACGGCTCGTGGCGTCCTGCCTGGTGCCCGCCGTGACCGCGGCCGGCAGCGAGGTCCGCACCGTCGAGGGCCTCGCCGAGGACGGGCAGCCCTCCGACGTGCAGCGCGCGCTCGCGCGGTGCGGCGCCGTGCAGTGCGGCTTCTGCGTGCCGGGCATGGCGATGACCGTGCACGACCTGCTGGAGGGCAACCCGGCGCCCACCGAGATGGAGACCCGCCAGGCACTCTGCGGCAACCTCTGCCGTTGCTCCGGCTACCGGGGTGTGGTGGAGGCCGTCAAGGAGGTCGTCGCCGAACGCGAGGCCCACACGGCGACCGGCGACGGCGAACAGGACGGCGACGAGCCCCGTATCCCTCACCAGGCGGGCCCCGGGGCCGGCGGGGTCAACCCGTCGGCGTTCGAGCCACGGGGCGCCGGGGGACCGCATGACCAGGCGTACGGACAGGACGGAGGCCAGGCGTGAGCAACGAAGCCGCCACCGCGACCACAGCCGCGGAGGCAGCACCCGCCCCCGAGCCGATCCCGCACGGCCTCGGCGCCTCCCTGCCGGCCGCCGACGCCCGCGCCAAGACCGAGGGCACGTTCCCGTACGCGGCCGACCTGTGGGCCGAGGGCCTGCTGTGGGCGGCCGTACTGCGCTCGCCGCACCCGCACGCGCGCATCAAGTCCATCGACACCACCCACGCGCGCGAGATGCCCGGCGTCCGGGCCGTCGTCACGCACGAGGACGTGCCGGGCAGCCCGCTGCACGGCCGTGGCACGGCGGACCGTCCCGTCTTCGCCTCCGAGGTCGTACGCCACCACGGCGAGCCCATCGCCGCCGTCGCCGCCGACCACCCCGACACCGCGCGGCTGGCCGCCGCCGCCGTCATCGTCGAGTACGAAGTACTCGACCCGGTCACCGACCCCGAACAGGCCTTCGAGGCCGAGCCGCTGCACCCCGACGGCAACCTGATCCGCCACATCCCGCTGCGCCACGGCGACCCCGACGCGGCCGGCGACATCGTGGTCGAGGGCCTGTACCGCATCGGCCGCCAGGACCCGGCCCCCATCGGCGCCGAGGCGGGCCTCGCCGTGCCGCGTCCCGACGGCGGCGTGGAGCTCTACCTGGCCTCCACCGACCCGCACACCGACCGCGACCGCGCCGCCGCCTGCTACGGCCTGGAACCCGAGCGCGTCAAGGTCGTCGTCACCGGCGTCCCCGGCGCCACCGCCGACCGCGAGGACCAGGGCTTCCAGCTGCCGCTCGGCCTGCTGGCGCTGAAGACCGGCTGCCCGGTGAAGCTGACGGCCACGCGCGAGGAGTCCTTCCTCGGCCACGTCCACCGGCACCCCACCCTCCTGCGCTACCGCCACCACGCGGACGCCGAGGGCAGGCTGGTGAAGGTCGAGGCGCAGATCCTGCTGGACGCGGGCGCCTACGCCGACACCTCCTCCGAGGCCCTGGCCGCCGCCGTCGGCTTCGCCTGCGGCCCGTACGTCGTCCCGAACGCCTTCATCGAGGGCTGGGCCGTACGCACCAACAACCCGCCCTCCGGCCACGTCCGCGGCGAGGGCGCCATGCAGGTCTGCGCCGCCTACGAGGCGCAGATGGACAAGCTGGCCAAGAAGCTCGGCGTGGACCCGGCGGAGCTGCGCCTGCGCAACGCCATGGCCACCGGCGACGTACTCCCCACCGGCCAGACGGTGACCTGCCCGGCCCCGGTCGCGGAACTGCTCCAGGCCGTACGGGACCACCCACTGCCCGCCCTCCCCAAGGACACGCCCGAGGACGAGTGGCTGCTGCCCGGCGGCCCCGAGGGCGCGGGCGAACCGGGCGCGGTGCGGCGCGGCGTGGGCTACGGCCTGGGCATGGTGCACATGCTCGGCGCCGAGGGCGCGGACGAGGTCTCCACCGCCACGGTGAAGGTCCACGACGGGGTCGCCACGGTGCTGTGCGCCGCCGTCGAGACCGGCCAGGGCTTCGCGACGCTGGCCCGGCAGATCGTCCAGGACACGCTGGGCATCGACGAGGTGCACGTGGCCCCCGTCGACACCGACCAGCCCCCGGCGGGCGCGGGCTGCCGCGGCCGTCACACCTGGGTGTCGGGCGGCGCGGTGGAGCGTGCGGCCAAGATGGTCCGTACGCAGCTGCTCCAGCCCCTGGCACACAAGTTCGGCATGTCCACCGAGCTGCTCCAGATCACCGACGGCAAGATCACCTCGTACGACGGCGTCCTGTCGACCACCGTGACGGAGGCGCTGGACGGCAAGGAACTGTGGGCCACGGCCCAGTGCCGTCCGCACCCCACCGAACCGCTGAACGAGACCGGCCAGGGCGACGCCTTCGTCGGCATGGCCTTCTGCGCGATCCGCGCGGTCGTCGACGTCGACATCGAGCTGGGCTCGGTCCGCGTGGTCGAGCTGGCGCTCGCCCAGGACGTCGGCCGGGTGCTGAACCCGGCCCAGCTGGAGGCACGGATCGAGGCGGGCGTCACCCAGGGCGTGGGCATCGCGCTCACCGAGAACCTGCGCTCGGCCCGCGGCCTGATCCGCCACCCCGACCTGACGGGCTACTCCCTGCCGACGGCCCTGGACGCCCCCGACATCCGCATCGTGAAGCTCGTCGAGGAACGCGACGTGGTCGCCCCCTTCGGCGCGAAGGCGGTGAGCGCGGTACCGGTGGTCACCTCCCCGGCGGCCATCGCCTCCGCCGTACGCGCGGCGACGGGCCGTCCGGTCAACCGCCTGCCGATCCGCCCGCAGGCGGCGGTCGTGACCGGGCAGTGAGCATGCGCCGCCCCCGAGCCGACAGGGGGCGGCGAGCGTCGAGGTGATTCCGGCGCGAAGGGAACGTTCGAGGGTGCGCCGAGCGTCTACTGAGGTGAAGCGCTGTCAGTGGGTGTGCCGGGCCGGGGTGTTGCCGACGGTCGTGGCGGTCCAGGGGCGTTGTCAGTGGTGGCGCGTAGTGTTCTGGGCAGTGGGGACGGCGGTCGGCTCCTGCGGGCCGGCCGGGCGGCCGTGTCCTGCCCTGGGGCGGTGAGCAAGCGCATGCGGGGGAGCCATGAGCACGACGATCACGACACACGCCGGTGATACGGCGATCATCCTGACCGAGGCCGAGCTGGGGCCGTACATCACGCACGCGGAGACGCGACGCTGGCTGACGGGCCCCGGACTGCCGTACGACAGCGGCGTGTTGAGCTTCGCCGAGCTGTGCCGGGAGGACCGCGAGGGCCGGGAGGTCCTGCGGACCGTGGCGGAGACGGCGGGCGATCCGGACGGCCGGCTGGCGGCGGAGCTGCGCGACCAGCTGGTGATAGGCGGGCTGCTGGGCCCCGGTGGTCTGGCGGCGGAGTCGGTCCTGCTGGACGGTGCGACGGGCGAGATCTCGACGACGTACTTCCTGTACGACCGCCCCGACCTGATGGACCGTCGCGCGCTCGCACCGTCACTGCGGACACTGGTCCGGTTCGCGGAGGCGACGGACGAACTGGCGGGCCTGCGCGGCCAGTTCGCGTCCTACGTCGGACGCTACGGCCCGAAGGCGGTCGCGGAGGCCTCGCGGCACCTGCTGGCCGTGTTCGAGGAGGGCACCGACGGCGAGCCGGCGCCGTTCTGGAAGATGGCCGCGCTGATCCGCCCCCTGGCGCTGGTGGCCGGCCGGGCCGGGGCGTCGGGGCTGGCCCTGGACCTTCCCTCGCGCCTGCTGGACCAGGAGTTCGGGCAGGGCAAGGTGGTGCGTTTCGAGGAGGTCGACTTCCCCGCCACGCTCACCCACGAACCGACCCGACGCTTCCTGCGCGAGGTGGGCCTGCCGGAGAACGGCTTCCTGTTCTCGCTGGACACGGACGTGCCGCTGCAGACGCTGGCCGAGTACCACGCCGACGAGGAGTGGGCCGACGAACTCCCCGCCGGGGCCGGCCGCTTGATACGCCTCGGCCATCTCGTCGAGGACAACAGCCTGGTCATCGACGGCGCGACGGGCGCGGTCCTGAACTGGAGCGAGCCCGAGGCGAGACTGTTCCCCCTGAACACCGACGTCTCGACCCTCGCCTTCACGCTCTGGCTGCTCCACCGCGAGCAGGCGATCGACGAGGAGTCCGGCCACGAGCTGACGACCCCCGACACCTACGACCAACTGGCCATCACGATGCTCCAGGTCCTGTCGGCGGTCGACCCGACCGGCCTGCGGGCCGACGACGGCCGGCACTACTGGACGGAGGTGTTCCAGGACGAGGCGAGCGGGGTCTTCGAGTCCGTGGGCGGGGTGTGGTGACGGGCATGGACCATGTGGTCGTCCGCCAAGCGGAACCGGATGAGTTGCCCGCCGTAGCGGAACTGCGCTGGCGGTGGCTCGTGGAGAACGACAGCGCGGCACCGGCGGACGTCGAACGTGACGCCTTCGTACGCCACTTCGTGGCGTGGGCCGAGCAGAACGCCGCTTCGCACCGCTGCATGGTGCTGGTGAACGGCACCGGGGTCATCGGCATGGCGTGGCTGGCGGTGGTGCGGCGCGTGCCGACGCCGCACGCGCTGGACCGGGCGTCCGGTGATCTCCAGTGCGTGTACGTGGTGCCGGAGGCACGCGACGCAGGGCTGGGCGGGCGGCTGATCACCGAGACCCTGGCGCAGGCCGAGCGCCTGGGGCTGGAGCGGGTCACCGTCCACTCCTCACGCCGGGCCGTCCCGGCCTACGCCCGCCAGGGGTTCGAGAACTCGCGGCGGCTCCTCCAGGCCCACGTCGCGCGGACGACGCCGTATCCCTAGGACTTGGCGGTGGCGGTGGCGCGGCGGCGGCGTACGGCCATGACCAGGACGCCGCCGAGGGCCGCGGCGGTGGCTGCGGCGCCGGCGATGAGCGGGGTGCCGTCGGAGCCGGTGCTGGCGAGGTTGCCGTTGACGGAGCCGGTGGTGGCGGCGCCGGTGCCGCCGGTCGAGGTGCCCGCCGATGTGCTGCCGGTGCCGCCCGTGCCGCCGACGGACTGGCCCTCGGGGTCGTTGCCGTGGCCGGCCGGGGTGGAGGCGTCGTCGGTCGGGCCGTCGGAGGGGGACGGTCCGGGCTCGTAGTCGGTCGGGATGGCGATGCGGATCTGGGCCTTGTCGTTGGCGGGGTTCTTGTCGAAGGCCGGGTGGATGTCGTAGACGGAGGTCGCCTTCACCTCGCCCGTGGTGGTCTTCGCGTCGTCGTCGATGTCCAGCATGAAGGTGAAGGAGAGGGACTCGTTCACGTCGAGGGTGTGGTCGGCGGGCCAGCAGACGTACTTGGCCTTGCCCGGCGTCCCTCCGGGACCGGACGGGCCGTCGACGCCGAACGGCGCGCACTCGTCGGGTACTTCGGCGGCGACCGTGCCCGGTGGGATCCGCACCATGAGCGCCGTCTGGTCGTCGCTGTCCTGGTTCTGGATCCAGCCGGGGCCGTCGTTGCGGAGCTGCACCGTGACGGACTGCCGGTCGCCCGCGAGCGCCTCGGTGTCCTCACCGACGGCGACGAGATCGGCCGAGCTGTCCGCGGTCAGGGTCAGCCGGCGGTTGCTGTCGTCGAACCCCTCGCCCGGGGCCGTACCGGTCGCTGACGTGCCGTACTCGACGGCCTCCATCAGCGCGTGGGGCAGGGCCTTGAAGCGTACGGGCGTCTCGACCGAGGTGCCGGGTTCGATGACGGTGTCGAGTTCGCAGAGCGCCTGCCCGACCTGGTCCCCGACGGTCGAGTAGGTGCAGCCCGGCACCGTCTTGTCGGGGAAGTCGAGCCCTCGGGTCAGCCGGATCCGGAAGGTGACGCCGTCGGCTGCCGCGGTGCCCTTGTTGGTGATGACGACGGACTCGTCGTACACCTCGCCCGGCTTGGGAGACGTGGCCGGCAGATTCGAGATCACCAGGGAGGGTTCGCCCTCCTCGGCGTGAGCCGGGGGCGCGAGGGCCGCGGGAACGGCCGTGACGATCGCGGCGGCGGCCACGAGGGCGGCCGGGTGACGGATGTGCGAGGGGCTGTTGTGCGAGGGGCGGATGCGCTGGCGCACGGGTTGGTCTCCTCGGGACAGGAAGCACGGCGACCGGAGGATTACGGTCCAGTCATCTCCTGGACATCGGGAAGATGCCCAGGGTTGTGCCGCTGTTTGAGGAGATGTTGCGAAGGGGTGCCAGGCGTGCCAGCGGTGCTGCGGTGCCGCTAGGCCGTCAGGGGGAGGCAGGCGTTGACTCCGCCGTTCAGGCCCCGGACAAAGGCCTTGGTCCGCTGATTGGCGTCCCCGTGGTCTTCGGGATTCGTCCAGGGGAGCTGGTCGGAAACGCTGTGTATCGCTTGCTCCAGTTCGGCGGCGTCCCCTTCCTCGAAGACGATCGATTCGTCCTCCTGGGCGCCTTGGAGTTCCGCTCCCGCGATACAGTCCGCCTGGAGTTCCGTGGAGACCTCCTGCAAGGTGACGTCCAGTCGGCTCTGTATCGCGTGCCCCCATTCATGAGCGACTACGAAATACACGTAACTGTCCCCGGTCGCATAGCCCTCTTTCATCAGACCGACGTCCCACGCGAGAAAGTCCTCCGACGGGCAGTAGACCGCGTTGCCCGCCTCCAGCGGGACGCCGTCGCAGGTGGGAGCGTCCGCCGCCGTGCCGTCGTACAGGCCCAACACCTGGGGTGAGGTGTAGCTTTCGGTGAAGTAATCCGACCAGTGCTTCTTCCAGAACTCGTCCACGCCCTGCACCGCCGCGTCTATGTCCTCCTGCATCGGATCACCGTATTTCGCGGGCGCGGCGTACGCGTAACCTCCGCTGAGTACCAGTATCGGCGCGATCACTGCCGCGCATAGGCGCATCCGGAATGTCCTGCTCATGGCTGACCTCGAACGGCATGAGGAAGGTGTCGGCGTCGAGTGCCGATCGCGAATCGCGAAGGCGCGGCGGACGCGGCGGACGCTGATCTCCATTCAACACCTGCGGTTCGCGGGCCGCATCCTCAGTGAGGGGGCGGCGCCGCGGAGGCGCTGCCGGGCGTCGGGGAGGTGTGTGGAGGCCGTGGCGGGATTCGAACCCACGTAACTCGCTTTGCAGGCGAGCCCCTGAACCACTCGGGCACACGGCCGTCGGCAAGTCCGGTCCGGTTGGTGCGGGTTGGGCCGGGCTTGATCGGTGAAGTGAGCGTATGCAGGGGGCTGGGCCGGGCTCAAGGGAATCGGTGGGGGTGCAATGGGACTGCCACACGGCGTTCATGAAAGGCGGGGTCGTACGACCAAGGTCGCAGGGTGGGGCCCGTCTCTCGACAGGGGTCAAAGTTGGTTGCGGCCCTTACGCTGGCGGTCATGACCGCCCTTGAAGCGCGTGACGCCGACGTCACCAAGAGAGCCCCCGAGGCCGAGGAGACCGTGATGAGCAGGGCCTATCGGGCCCTGAGTGTCGGGATCGTGTCCGTCGTGCTGCTGATCGCCTTCGAGGCGACCGCCGTCGGGACGGCCATGCCGGTGGCGGCGCGGGAGCTGGACGGGGTGTCGTTGTACGCCTTCGCGTTCTCGGGGTACTTCACCACCAGCCTCTTCGGGATGGTGCTCGCGGGGCAGTGGTCGGACCGGCGGGGGCCGCTCGGGGCGCTGACGGCCGGGATCGCCTCCTTCGGGGCCGGGCTGCTGCTGTCCGGGACCGCGGGGGCCATGTGGCTGTTCATCCTCGGGCGGGCCGTGCAGGGGCTGGGCGGCGGGCTGGTGATCGTCGCCCTGTACGTCGTCGTCGGGCGGGCCT
This sequence comes from Streptomyces muensis, assembly GCF_021474425.1. Taxonomy (GTDB): domain Bacteria; phylum Actinomycetota; class Actinomycetes; order Streptomycetales; family Streptomycetaceae; genus Streptomyces; species Streptomyces muensis. The sequence goes on from NZ_JAKEIP010000076.1 coordinate 24,875, forward strand.
ACCCCGAGCGGCTGCGGCCGGCGATCATGGCGGCGTTCGCGGCGAGCTGGGTCGTGCCGTCGATCGTGGGGCCGCTGGCGTCCGGCGCGGTGACCGAGCATCTGGGCTGGCGGTGGGTGTTCGTCGGGATCCCGGTGCTGGTCGTCTTCCCGCTCGCGCTCGCCCTTCCGCAGATACGGCGGCGGGCGGCGGGGCCCGTCGACGACTCGGCCGGCAGCGCGTCCTTCGACCGGCGCCGCATCCGGCTCGCCCTCGGCATCTCCCTCGGCGCGGGACTGCTCCAGTACGCCGCCCAGGACCTGCGGTGGCTCTCCCTCGTTCCCGGCGTCGCAGGCGTCGCCCTCCTCGTGCCGGCCGTGCTCGGGCTGCTCCCGCGCGGCACGTACCGGGCGGCGCGCGGGCTGCCGTCCGTGGTGCTGTTGCGCGGGGTGGCCGCGGGGTCGTTCGTCGCGGCCGAGTCCTTCGTGCCGCTCATGCTGGTCACCCAGCGAGGGCTGTCGCCGACGCTGGCCGGGTTCTCCCTCGCGGCGGGCGGCGGGACGTGGGCGCTGGGGTCGTGGGTGCAGTCGCGGCCGCGGGCGGAGCCGTATCGGGAACGCCTGATGACGTTGGGGATGGTGCTCGTGGCGGCCTCCATCGCGGCCGCGCCGAGCGTGCTGATCGACTCCGTGCCCGCCTGGACGCTGGCCGTCGCCTGGGCCTTCGGGTGCTTCGGGATGGGGCTGGTGATCGCCTCCAGCAGTGTGCTGCTGCTTCAGCTCTCCGCGCCCGAGGACGCGGGTACGAACTCGGCGGCTCTGCAGATCTCGGACGCGCTGTCGAACGTGGTGCTGCTGGCGGCGGGGGGTGCGGCGTTCGCGGCCCTCGGGGGCGGGGCGGTGAGCCATGCGGCGACGGGGGTTTCCGGAGCGCATCCGGCGGCGTTCGTGGCGGTGTTCCTGCCGATGGCGGGGGTGGCGTTGGTGGGGGCTTGGGTGACCACGCGGTTGCGGGTACTGGCCTGATTGGTACCAATCTGGCCCCACTGGTGGTACCGTCGTGGTATGGCTATGAACCTTCGTCTGCGTGACGATCAGCAGGAGGCACTGAAGCAGCGCGCTGAGGAGGAGGGGCGCAGCATGCACGCCATAGTGCTTCAGGCGATCGACCGGTATCTGGAGCAGGAGGCCGACCGGGCCACGGTGCGGCGCCTGGGTGCGAAGTACGCGGCGGGCCACGCCGATCTGCTGCGGAGGCTGGGGGAGTAGATGAAGTACCTCACGGTCCAGGAAGTCCTGGACCTGGCCGAGTTGGCGTGCGGGGAGCAGACGCAGGTTGCCGTGCGTGACTTGGGTCTGCTCAGCTCGGCCGTCCATCGCCCCCAGTCGCAGATGTTCGGCGTCGAGGCATACACGGACCTCTTCGAGAAGGCTGCGGCGCTGCTCCAGTCGCTGGCTGTGAACCGTCCCCTGGTGGACGGCAACAAGCGCATGGCGTGGATGTGCACCGTCGTCTTTCTCGACTTCAACGGCACCGAGATGCTCGGCGTCGACCAGGACGAGGCATACAAGCTCGTCATCGAGGTGGCGTCCGGCGGCCTGGAGGACGTGGCCCTGATCGCCCTCCGCTTGAGGGCACTGCACGCGGCGATGTGACCTCGATCCCACCCACGGGCGACCCCGCCCGGTCGGCGTCCTGCCCCCGCGGCCCCGCCGGTAGGGTGGCCCGGTTGTCATACCCAGCCTGGCCGCCCAACCCCTTACGGAGACCGTGACTACCACCGCCGCCTCCTCCCACCACCTTTCCCCCGCCTTCCCCGGCCGCGCCCCCTGGGGCACCGCCAGCAAGCTGCGTGCCTGGCAGCAGGGGGCGATGGAGAAGTACATCCAGGAGCAGCCGCGTGACTTCCTCGCGGTCGCCACGCCCGGCGCCGGGAAGACGACCTTCGCCCTGACGCTCGCCTCCTGGCTGCTGCACCACCATGTCGTCCAGCAGGTGACCGTGGTCGCGCCGACCGAGCATCTGAAGAAGCAGTGGGCCGAGGCCGCCGCGCGGATAGGCATCAAGCTCGACCCCGAGTACAGCGCGGGACCGCTCGGCAAGGACTACCAGGGCGTCGCCGTGACGTACGCCGGTGTCGGTGTGCGGCCCATGCTGCACCGCAACCGGGTCGAGCAGCGCAAGACCCTCGTCATCCTCGACGAGATCCATCACGCCGGTGACAGCAAGTCCTGGGGCGAGGCCTGCCTCGAAGCCTTCGAGCCCGCCACGCGCCGGCTCGCGCTCACCGGTACGCCCTTCCGGTCCGACACCAACCCCATCCCCTTCGTCACGTACGAGGAGGGCAACGACGGAATCCGGCGGTCCGCCGCCGACTACACCTACGGCTACGGCAACGCGCTCGCCGACCACGTCGTGCGGCCCGTCATCTTCCTCTCCTACAGCGGCAACATGCGCTGGCGGACGAAGGCCGGTGACGAGATCGCCGCCCGGCTCGGCGAGCCGATGACCAAGGACGCGATCAGCCAGGCCTGGCGTACGGCCCTGGATCCGCGCGGCGAGTGGATGCCGAGCGTGCTGCGCGCCGCCGACCAGCGGCTGACCGAGGTCAGGAAGGGCATCCCGGACGCCGGCGCCCTCGTCATCGCCTCCGACCAGGACTCCGCCCGCGCCTACGCCAAGCTCATCCGCGAGATCACCGGCAGCAGGGCGACCCTCGTCCTCTCCGACGACGCGGGCGCGTCCAAGCGGATCGACGACTTCAGCGGGAGCAACGACCGGTGGATGGTCGCCGTACGGATGGTCTCGGAGGGCGTCGACGTGCCGCGGCTGGCCGTCGGGGTGTACGCCACGACCATCTCCACCCCGCTGTTCTTCGCGCAGGCCGTCGGACGCTTCGTACGGTCGCGCCGGCGCGGTGAGACCGCCTCCGTCTTCCTGCCGACCGTCCCCGACCTCCTCACCTTCGCCAACGAGATGGAGGTCGAGCGCGACCACGCCCTCGACAAGCCGAAGAAGGAGGGCGAGGAGGACCCGTACGCCGAATCCGAGAAGGAGATGGAGGAGGCGAACAAGGAGCAGGACGAGGACACCGGCGAGCAGGAGCAGTTCTCCTTCGAGGCGCTGGAGTCCGAGGCCGTCTTCGACCGGGTGCTCTACGACGGTGCCGAGTTCGGCATGCAGGCCCACCCGGGCAGCGAGGAGGAGCAGGACTACCTCGGGATCCCGGGGCTGCTGGAGCCCGACCAGGTCCAACTCCTGCTCCAGAAGCGGCAGGCACGGCAGATCGCGCACAGCCGCAAGAAGCCGGACGCCGAGGCGGATCTGCTGGAGTTGCCCGCCGAGCGGCGGCCCGTCGTCTCGCACAAGGAGATGATGGAGCTCCGTAAGCAGCTCAACACGATGGTCAGCGCGTATGTGCATCAGAGCGGGAAGCCGCACGGGGTGATCCACACCGAGCTGCGGCGGGTGTGCGGGGGGCCGCCGAGTGCGGAGGCCACGGCGGGGCAGTTGCGGCAGCGTATTGCCAAGGTGCAGGAGTGGGCTACGCGGATGAAGTAAGCGGTTCGGCAGGTCGTATGTCGGCTGCGGGCCGTGGGGGCTTGTCGCGCCCACGCGGCGGAGCCGCAAATCGATAAGGCCCCGCGCCCCTATGGGGCGCTCCGCGCCCATCAGAGGCTCCACGCCCCGCTCCTTTCCGGGCAAACCGGCCTGGTCCGTCCCCGTCGCTGACCGGATTCTGGACGGAGCCTTCCGCTCAGCGAACCGGCTTCGCTAATGTCCCGCTACGCACACGCCCCGTGGCAGCGCCGCCGCGGAGCGCAGCCGTGAAGCGACGCGGTTCGGACAGTCCGAGCCGCCGGCCGATCGGCGGCCTCTGAAGCGCGTCACTGACGGGACTCGGTGACGCATCCGCCGCGAGGGGGCTGCCGACCTCACCACTAAGGAGTGGGCGTCGTGACCGCGGAGACCTCTCAGACGCTCGACCGGGGACTGCGCGTCCTCAAGCTGCTGGCCGACACGGACCACGGGCTGACCGTCACCGAGCTATCCAACAAACTGGGCGTGAACCGGACCGTTGTGTACCGGCTGCTCGCCACGCTTGAACAGCACGCACTCGTACGCCGTGACCTGGGCGGCCGCGCCCGGGTCGGGCTCGGCGTGCTGCGCCTGGGCCGACAGGTGCACCCGCTGGTACGGGAGGCCGCGCTGCCCGCGCTGCGCTCGCTCGCCGAGGACATAGGGGCGACGGCCCATCTGACGCTGGTGGACGGCACGGAGGCGCTGGCGGTCGCCGTGGTCGAACCGACGTGGACGGACTATCACGTGGCCTATCGGGCCGGTTTCCGGCACCCCCTGGACCGCGGTGCCGCGGGCCGGGCCATCCTCGCCGCCCGGCAGCAGACGCTGGACCACCCCGGATACACCCTGACCCACGGGGAGTTGGAGGCCGGAGCGAGCGGGGCGGCCGCGCCGCTGATCGGGGTCACCGGCGTCGAGGGCAGCGTGGGCGTGGTGATGCTCGCCGACGCGGTGCCGGAACGGGTGGGTCCGCGGGTCGTGGACGCGGCACGGGAGGTGGCGGAGGCGCTGCGCTGACACGGGACGGGAGGTGGCGGAGGCCCTGCGCTGACGCGTCCGTGCACTAGGCAGGGCCCCGGACCACCTCCGACACTCGTGTCATGACCTCGCTGAGCATGAGCATCCGCACCGTCCACGAACCCACCGGGTTCGCCGCTGTCGCCGACTACTTCAGTGACGTATGGCAGACGCCCCGCAGCGCACCGCCCCTGTTACCCGAGACGCTGCACAGCCTCGACCACGCGGGCGGGGCGGTTCATGCCGCTTACGACGGGACGAGGCTGGTCGGGGCGTCCGTCGCGGTGTTCGGGCCGCCCGCGTCCAAGGAGACGTACTCCATGCTCACGGCTGCCGAGAGGGGGCTCGGGAGCCACCTCAAGTTCGCTCAGCGGGACTGGGCGCTGGAGCATGGTGCCCGGAGCATGCGCTGGACCTTCGATCCGCTGGTCGGGCGCAACGCGCGGTTCAACTTCGTCAAGCTGGGCGCCGAGGGCACAGAGTACCTCGTCGACTTCTACGGCCCCATGGCGGACGGCGTGAACGACGGCGACGAGACCGACCGGCTGGCGGTGACCTGGGACCTGGTCGAGCCGGGGCGGGACGAGGGCGCCGGGGGACCCGGTGACCGCGAGGCGGCGCCCACCACCCACGCGGCCCCCGACGGAGGCCCGCTCGCCCGCCGCGACCTCTCCGACCGGTACGTCTGGTGCCGGGTGCCGGACGACATCGTCGCGCTGCGGGCCGCCGATCCCGAGCTGGCGCTGCGCTGGCGGCGGGCCGTGCGGGAGGTGTTCACGAAGGCCTTCGCCGACGGCTTCGTCGCGACGGGTATGTCTCGGGACGGCTGGTACACGCTGATCCGTCGGGAGGCCGCCTCGTGAAACTCGAACGCGTCGAGCTCGTCCACGTCGCGATTCCGCTGGTCAGCCCCTTCCGTACGTCCTTCGGCACCATGACGACGAAGGACACCTTCCTGCTGCACGTCGTCACGGACACAGCCGAGGGCTGGTCGGAGTTCGCGGGCGACCCCGAGCCGCTGTACTGCTCGGAGTTCGTGGCCGGCGCGGAGATCGTGCTGCGTGACTTCCTGCTGCCGCGCGTCGCCGCGCTGCCCGTGCTAGGGGGTGCTGTGGCCCACCTCGCGCCCGCGACGGCCGGGATCAAGGGGCACGAGCTGGCGAAGGCGGCGCTGGAGACGGCCGTACTGGACGCGGAGCTGCGGTCGTACGGGATGTCGCTGGCCACGTATCTCGGGGCGGTGCGGGAGCGGGTGCCGGCCGGGGTGTCGGTCGGGATCCACCGGACGATCGCCGAGCTGCTGGACGCCGTCGAGGGGTATCTCGCGGAGGGGTACGTGCGGATCAAGCTGAAGATCGAGCCGGGGTGGGACCTCGAACCCGTACGGGCCGTACGCGCGCGCTTCGGGGCGGAGCTGCCGCTCCAGGTCGACGCGAACACGGCGTACACGCTCGCGGACGCCGAGCATCTACGGCGGCTCGACGAGTTCGGGCTGCTGCTGATCGAGGAGCCGCTGGGGGAGAACGACCTGTACGCCCACGCCCGCCTCCAACAGCGCATCGCGACCCCTGTCTGCCTGGACGAGTCCCTGCACAGCGCCCGTGACACCGCGTCCGCCATCGCGATGGACGCGTGCCGGGTGGTGAACGTGAAGCCGGCGCGGGTCGGGGGGTACCTGGAGGCGCGACGGGTGCATGACGTGGCGTACGCGCACGGGGTGCCGGTGTGGTGCGGGGGCATGCTGGAGACGGGCATCGGACGCGCCCCGAACCTGGCCCTGGCGGCCCTGCCCGGCTTCACCCTCCCCGGCGACACCTCGGCGTCCGGCCGCTACTTCGCCGAGGACGTCACGGAACCGTTCGTACTGGTGGACGGCCATCTTCCGGTCCCGCGGGCGCCGGGCATCGGGGTGGAGCCGCTGCCGGAGGTGCTGCGGCGCTTCACCGAGGGACGCCGAGACCTGTACGTGATCTGAACGGGGCATCCTGGCAGCTCCGACCTGCACCCGGCCGGATTCCGTCGCCACGTTAGATTGATCCCGTGTTCTCTCGTCTCACGCGCCCCCGGGCCGTCGCCGTCTGCGCCCTGCCGGTCGTGGCCCTGCTCGCCACGGCGGCTTTCGCGCCACTGCCGTTCTCGCTGACGCAGCCCGGTCTGACGGCGGACGTCCTGGGCGAGAACAAGGGCGAGCCGGTGATCACGATCTCCGGTGCGCCGACCCGGGACACCAGCGGTGAGCTGCGCATGACGACCATCGAGGCGACCTCGCCCGACACGGACGTGCGGTTCGGCGACGTGCTCGACGCCTGGTTCAGCACGGAGAAGGCGGTCATGCCGCGTGACTCGGTCTATCCGAGCGGGCAGAGCACCCGGGAGATCGAGCAGTACAACAGCGAGCAGATGAAGGAGTCCCAGGACGCCGCGACCGAGGCCGCGCTGAACTACCTGGACCTGAACGACAAGAACATCAAGGTCACCCTCACCCTCGCGGACGTGGGCGGCCCCAGCGCCGGCCTCCTCTTCTCCCTCGGCATCATCGACAAGCTGAACGGCGACGGCACCGGCGGCGACCTCACCGGCGGCCGCACCATCGCCGGCACCGGCACCATCGACGCCGCCGGCAAGGTCGGCGCGGTCGGCGGAGTCTCCCTGAAGACCCAGGCGGCCAGCCGGGACGGCGCCACGGTCTTCCTCGTCCCCAAGGCAGAGTGCTCCGACGCGAAGGCAGAACTCCCCAAGGGCCTCCGCCTCATCCCGGTGACCACCCTCAAGGGCACGGTGGACGCCCTGGAGGCCCTGGAGAGTAAGAAGGGCACCGTCCCCAGCTGCTAGGGGTTCAACAGCTGCTAGGGGTTCGATAGCTGTCAGGGGTTCGATCCCGGGCGGGTCCGCTACTTCACGAACCCCTCCTCCTTCATCCAGTCCAACGCCACCTGATGCGGATCCTCCCCGTCCACGTCCACCTTCGCGTTCAGGTCCTGCGCCACGGAGTTGTCCAGCTTCCTGCTGATGGGGTCGAGGATCTTCGGGATGGCCGGCCATTTCTCCAGGGTCTTGGTGTTGATCATGGGCGCGGCGTTGTAGTTGGGGAAGAACTTCTTGTCGTCGGCCATGACCACGAGGTTCATCGACTTGATGCGGCCGTCCGTCGTGAAGACCTCCCCGTAGACGCAACTGCCCTTCGCGACCTGGGTGTAGATGATCCCGGTGTCCATCTGGGTGATGTTCCTCGCCGGCAGGTCCATGCCGTACGCCTTCTCCATGCCCGGCAGGCCGTCCGCGCGGTTGGCGAACTCGACCTCGACGCACAGGGTCACCGCGCCGGGGTCGGACTTCGACAGGGCGGCGACCTCGGAGAGGGTGTTCGTGCGGTACTTGCGGTGGTTGGCCTGGTTCATCGCCAGGGCGTAGGTGTTGTTCAGGGCGGAGGGCTCCAGCCAGGTCACCCCGTTCTTCGCGTCGGCCTTGCGCACCGCCTCCCACTGTGCCCGCGGGTCGGGGATCGGGTCGCTGCGGCCCAGGTACGTGATCCAGGCCGTGCCCGTGTACTCGTACCCGGCGTCCGCCTCCCCCTTGCGCACCGCCTCCCGGCTGCCGATGGAACCCTGGATGCCGGTGCGGTCGACCACCTCCGCGCCCGCCGCCTGGAAGGCGATGCCCATGATCGCGCCGAGGATCAGCTGCTCGGTGAACGACTTCGACGTCACCGTCAGCTCGGCGCCCTTGAGAGGCTCGCCCTGTCCGATCGAGCCGGGCTTCACGTCGTCGGCCATGGGGGATCCGCTGGTCAGTCCGCACCCCGAGGACACCAGGAGCGCCGCGGCCAGGAGCACACGCGTCCCGCGCCTCATGTCTCCAACCCCCGTGGCCGCAGCAGCACTTCCGCCAGTGACGCCAGCCAGTCCACCAGCAGGGCGAGGGCGACGGTGAGGACCGAGCCCAGCACCAGGACCGGCATGCGCTGGTTGGTGATGCCGGCCGTGATCAGTACGCCCAGGCCGCCGCCCCCGCCGAAGACCGCCAGGGTGGCCGTACCGACGTTCAGGACCAGGGCCGTGCGGACGCCCGCCAGGATCAGCGGGACCGCGAGCGGCAGTTCCACCCGGGTCAGCACGCCCGTCGGGGACATGCCGATGCCGCGCGCCGCCTCCAGCAGCGTCGGGTCGTTGGCCTTCAGACCCGCGATCGTGTTGGACAGCACGGGCAGAACGGCGTAGGCGATCATGCCGATCAGAGCCGCCTTGCGGCCGATGCCGAGCCAGATCACCAGCAGCGCGAGCAGACCGATCGCGGGGGTCGCCTGGCCCATGTTGGCGAGCGCCATGGCCACCGGGGTCGCCTTCCGGAACGCCCGCCGGGTAAGCAGGATCCCCAGCGGGATCGCGATGATCAGCACGAAGAACGTGGAGATCACCGTGAGTTCCACGTGCTGCCACAGCGCCTTGGAGACCTGGCCGTTCGACAACGCGTTCTCCGAGACCGCGTCCAGGTCGGCCTGCTGGAACCACAGCCAGGTCGCCAGCAGCATCGCCACCAGCAGGGCGGGCACGAAGGTGAGCTTCTGCCAGCTCACCTTCCGGCGCGGGGGCTTCGCGGCGGTGGGGGAGGCGGAGGAGGGCGCTTCGGTTCCGTCGGCCGGGTCGATCCCGTAGGCCGGGTCGGTCCCCTGC